>NZ_LT607753.1:923139-1230853 GCF_900090295.1 Micromonospora coxensis
ACCCCGATGTGCCGCTCGGCGAGTTCCTTGCCGATGTTGCGGGAGCCGGAGTGCAGCATCAGCCAGACCTGCCCGGCGTCCGGGCCGTCCTGCTCGACGCAGACCTCGATGAAGTGGTTGCCGCCACCGAGCGTGCCCATCTGGTGCTGGGCGCGGCTCTCCAGCTGCGCCACCCTGCGGTCGAGTTCGCCGAACCGCCGCCAGAAGGCGTCCCAGCCGGCCTGCTCCAGGCCGCGGACGCGGCGCGGGTCGACCGGGTCGGCCCGCTTGGCGAAGCCGACCGGGATGGCCGCCTCGATCGCCGCGCGCAGCGGTGCGAGGTCGTCGGGCAGGTCGGCCGCGGTGAGCGAGGTGCGCACCGCGCTCATCCCACAGCCGATGTCGACGCCGACCGCGGCCGGGGAGACGGCCTGCCGCATGGCGATGACGGAGCCGACCGTCGCGCCCTTGCCGAAGTGCACGTCCGGCATGACGGCGACGCCCTGCACCCAGGGCAGCGCGCCGATGTTGCGCAGCTGCTGCGCGGCCTGCGGCTCGATGCCGTACGGGTCGGTCCAGACCCGTACCGGGGCCCTGGTGCCCGGCAGCGGGGTGAATGCCATCGTCGTCTCCTGTGTCGTCGTGGTGCCGTACCCGGTCGGGGCGGCGGAAGGATCGTGGACCGCCCGGGAGTCGAACCCGGCGGGAGTGGCGTGCAAGGCCTCTCTGCGCCCGGCGCGCAGCCCGTGACGCCCCGGCGGCGGGGCCGGGGCGGGCGCGGGCGTCCTCGGCCGAGGACGCCGGCACGCCCGGAGAGCGGTTGGCCGGGTTCGAACCGGCGACCTTCGCCATGGCGAGGCGACGCGCTGCCTGCTGCGCTACAACCGCGGGTGGTACGTGGGCCGTACGGGGTTCGAACCCGTGAACCTCCCGGTCGAGAGCCGGGTGAGCTGCCAGTTGCTCCAACGGCCCGGGCGGGGTGGTGCGTCCACCCCGTGTCGTGTCCCGGCCGGCGCGCTGCGGCGCCGGCCGGGGTCGTGCTCATGCCGTCCACTGTGGAGTTGAGAAGATGCGACGTCGCCGGCGTGGGCCGGGACGGGAGGCAGGGGTGACAGGATTCGAACCTGCGACCGTCGGGTTTGGAGTCCGGTGCTCTGCCAGTTGAGCTACACCCCTGGGTGGGTGCCGGAAGACGAAAGAGCCGCCCGGTCCCCGGTGGGGTGGGCGGCTGCGCGTGTCGCGCGTGGCGCTATCCGCGCCGCCACCCTGGTCGCCAGCCGCATCGGCCCTGGAGCAGGCCCCGGGCTCGTTCGCCCGTGGGCAGCAGGGCACCGCCGCGCGGCATGGGCCGCGTGGTCTCGGTGCGGTTTCGCTGCTGCACGGTGGGCTCCCCGGATCGATCGGCGTGACGTTGCCCGTTGACGGTAGGCGAGCCGCCGGGACAGCCGCAACGGATATTCGCGATCATGTCCCGGCGGACGCCGGATGACGCGGGGACCGGCGGCCCGCCGAGCGGCACGGGGATTCGCGGGCGCTCGCGTGGACCGGCCGGACCTGGGTAACCGAGCGGGATGCAACCGGACAGCGTCGATGTCGACCGGCCACTCGCGGTGGGCGTGCCGGCCGCGCCGCACGATGCCAGCGGGGAGGGCGTGCCGACGCGTGACCTGGCCGGGCTGGCGCCGCCGCCACGTCCGGCGCGGCGGTGGACGCCGCGGCGGGTGGTCGTCACCCCGGCCGCCTGGGAGCACCCGCACGCGCGGCGGATCGCCGCCCGGGTCGAGGCGCTGGGCATCGAGGTGGAGCGGCTGCGCGCCAACCGGCTGACCGGCCTGCGCGGGGAGACCGAGCGGGAGACGTACGCCCGGGCCAAGGCGACCATGGCGATCGTGGTGAGCCCGCCGTCGCGACGCCGGTTGCAGCCGATCGCGCCGAGCGCGGACTGGCGGGTCGACCTGGCGGAGGGGTGCCCGGCGCACTGCCAGTACTGCTACCTCGCCGGTTCGCTCTCCGGCCCGCCGGTGACCAGGGTGTACGCCGACCTGGACGAGATCCTCGACGGGCTGGCCGACTACGTCGGTCGGGGCACGGTGACCAGCCGCAGCGCCGGGCGGGCCGGGGAGGGCACCACGTTCGAGGCGTCCTGTTACACCGATCCGCTGGCCCTGGAGCACCTGACCGGCAGTTGGCGGCGGGCGGTGGCGCACTTCGCCGCCTGGGAGGCCCCGGTGCAGCTGCGCTGGACCACCAAGTACGACGACGTCGGCACGTTCGTGGGGCTGCCGCACGCCGGGCGTACCCGGGTCCGGTTCAGCGTGAACTGCCTGCCGGTGAGCACCCGGTTCGAGGGCGGCACGAGCCCGGTGCCGGCGCGGTTGGCGGCGCTGCGCCGGCTGGCGCTCGACGGCTATCCGGTGGGGCTGACCGTCGCCCCGATCATGCCGCTGCCGGACTGGCGGACCCACTACGGGCAGTTGCTCTCGCTGGTGGCCGACGCGGTGCGCGGCGTGCCGGGGCTGGACCTGACCGCCGAGCTGATCACCCACCGGTTCACCCCCGGCAGCCGGGAGGTGCTGCTCGGCTGGTACCCGGGCACGAAGCTGGAGATGGACGAGGCGCGCCGCAGCCGTAAGCACGGCCGGTTCGGCGCGGTCAAGTACGTCTATCCCCGGGAGGTGATGGCGGAGCTGCGCTCCTGGTTCACCGCCGAGCTGGCCGCCCGGGTGCCCGACTGCCGGGTCCTCTACTGGACCTGACTCACCGCACGATCCTGAACTGGAACATCGGGGTGTCCAGGGTGCCCATCAGCCGCAGCCAGATCGGCAGCAGCATCTCGGTGCCCCGGGCTCCGCTGATGTCGCCGAGGTCGATGACGTCGGTGTGCCCGAAGCTCTCCAGCAGCGCGGTCACCGTCGCCTTGGCCTCGCCGTCGTTGCCCGCCACGAAGACGCTGTGCTCGCCGGCGCCGACCGCCTTCGGGTCGACCATCAGCTCGGCGGTGAGCGTGTTGAGCGCCTTGACCACCCTCAGCTCGGGGAAGGCCGCCTGGATCTGCTCGCCGAGCGAGTCGGTGTCGGCGACGAAGAGGCGGGGCGGGAAGCCCTGGGAGAAGTCGAGCGGGTTGGCGGTGTCGAGCAGCACCTTGCCGGCGAGGTGCTGCGCGCCGGCGGCGGTCAGCGCGGCGATGGACGCCTGGCCGTGGGTGGCGTTGACGACGAGTTCGGCGTCGGCGGTGGCCTCGGCGAAGGTGCCCAGCGCGACGTCGGGGTGCTGGCGTGCCCACTGGGCGTAGGGCGGGTTGCCCATGCCGTCGGGTGCGGTGCGGGCGAGGGTGGCGGCGACGTCCCGGGTGCCGATCCGCACCTCGTGGCCGAGTCGGGCCAGCCGCTCCGCCAAGGTCCGACCGACCACCCCGGTGCCCAGTACAGCGATCTTCATGGTCCTGCTCCTGTCGTCGTGGAAGGGGGCGTCCTGCCCGCCGCACCGAAACTAACAGACAGGTCTGTCTACCAACAAGTCCCGCGCCCTGCGTGCCTTCGTCGCCACGTCCGGGCCGGTGGACAGACCGGTCGGTATCATGGCGGGGACCAGCACGAGAGGTGGCGACATGGCGGCGACGACCCCGGCCGGCGGCGGCCGGCAGTCCGCGCGCGAGCGCATCCTGGAGACCGCCTTCCGGCTCTTCTACGCCCACGGCCCACGGGGTGTCGGGGTCGACACGGTGATCGCCGAGTCCGGGGTCGCCAAGGCGACCCTGTACAAGCACTTCCCCCGCAAGGACGACCTCGTCCTGGCGTACCTCGACACGGTGGACCAGGCCTGGTTCGGCGCGCTGCGCGCCGCCGCCCGGGCCGCCGGGGACGACCCGCGCGACCAGCTCGTCGGGATGTTCGACGCCCTCGGCACGGCGTGCCGGCGGGAGGGCTACCACGGTTGCGCCTTCATCAACACCGCCGCCGAGAGCGCCCCGGGCAGTGCGGTGCACGCCCGCACCGTCGAACACAAGACGGTGGTCCGGGCCTGGGTCACCGACCTGGCCCGCCGCGCCGGGGCGCGGGACCCCGACCGGCTGGCCCGCCGGCTCACCCTCCTGCTCGACGGAGGGCTCGCCGCCGGCGTCCTGGAGGCCGACCCCGCCGCCCCCGCCGAGGCGCGCGCCGCCGCCGAGGTGCTGGTGGCCGCCGCGTGCCCACCGCCGACGGGCTGAGCCCGGTACGGTCACTGACCATGGCTCTGGTCCGCTGCGACTTCTACTCCGAGGCGCTCGGCCTCAACACGTCGATGCAGGTGATCCTGCCGCAGCCCGCGGCGTCCCAGATCGGGCTGGCCGGCGCGGGCGCCGAGGGCGACCCGCCCGTGCTCTACCTGCTGCACGGCCTCACCGACGACGAGACGATCTGGCTGCGGCGCACCGCCATCGAGCGGTACGCCGCCCCGCTGGGCCTGGCCGTGGTCATGCCGCGCGCCGAGCGCAGCTTCTACGCCGACGAGGTCCACGGCAACCGGTACTGGACGTTCCTCAGCGAGGAGCTGCCGCAGGTGTGCCGGTCGCTGTTCCGCCTCTCCACCCGGCGCGAGGACACCTTCGTCGCCGGGCTGTCGATGGGCGGCTACGGCGCGGTGAAGTGGGCGCTGCGCCGGCCGGACCGGTTCGCCGCCGCCGCCAGCCTCTCCGGCGCGCTGAACGTCGCCCACCGGCGCGACCATCCGACCCGGCCGGTGGACGCCGCCGTCTGGCACACCGTCTGGGGCGACCGGCAGGTCCCCGACACCGACGACGACACGGTGGCGCTGCTGGGCACCGCCGGGCCGGACACGCCGCCGCTCTACGTCGCCTGCGGCACCGAGGACTTCCTGTACGAGGACAATCTGACGTTCGTCGAGGCGGCCCGGGCGCGCGGCCTGCCGCTCACCGTGGACTTCTCCCCCGGCGACCACGACTGGGCGTACTGGGACGCGAAGATCTCCGACGTGCTCGCCTGGCTGCCGCTGGGCGGCCGGGCCGGCGGCTGAGCGGGCACCCGGGCACGTCGTCGCCCAGGCCGGGGTCCGTCAGGCCCCGACGCTGCCGTCGATGGCCTCCCGCAGGAAGTCGGCGTGGCCGTTGTGCCGGGCGTACTCGTGCGCCATGTGGTGCATCACCAGCCGCAGCGACACGTCCTCGCCCCACCGCGCCTGGTGGCCGGTGACGTCGAGCGACTCGGCGTCGCGCTCGATGCGGCGGGAGTGCGCCACCTCGCGCTGCCACACCTCGAACGCCTCCGCGCCGGTGCAGCCGGACGGGTCGTACGCCGCCTGGAAGTCGCCGGTCTCCGACCAGATCAGCGGGACGTCCTCCGCGTTGATCACCCGGCGGAACCAGGTCCGCTCCACTTCGGCCATGTGCCGCAGCAGTCCGAGCAGGGTGAGGGTGGACGGGGGCGACGACCGGCGGCGCAGTTCCTCGTCGGTCAGCCCCCGGCACTTCATGGCCAGGGTGGCGCGGTGGAAATCGAGGAAGGCGCGCAGCGTCTCCCGCTCCCCCGCGCGCAGTGGCGGACCGATCCGTTCCAGCTCCACGCCGGCTCCTCGCAGTCGGCGACGGGAGCCTGCGGCGACCGGCCCGTCGCGGGGTTGGCCAGGGTCGGTGGCGAGTCTAAACCGCACCGCCGGCCGCCGCCGGGGTCAGCGTGGCGGCAGCGAGGCGACCGCGACCGGGAAGTCGAAGTACGTCCGCGGGTACGGTTCGTCGGCGTACCGGTAGTGCCACCACTCCCGGTCGTAGTTGACGAACCCGCCCTGTGCCATCAGCCGCTTCAACAGCTGCCGGTGCTGCCGCGCCGGCCCGGTGACGCGCGGGTCGTCGGTGTGCGCCAGCGGGTCGAAGCAGTCGAAGCCGGTGCCCATGTCGACGCTGCCGTCGGCGAAGCGCCGGTCGGCGGGCGCGGTGCAGGGGGTCGGCGGTCGGCCCGGGTCGTAGCGGGCGCGCGGTGGCGCGGCCAGCGGTTCCAGGGTGAGGTCGACGGTGCTGCCCCGGCTGTGCGCCGTGGGCGCGCCGAGGTAGCCCTCGGCGAAGAGCCGGTCCTTGGGCACCCGGGGATAGAACTCGGCCTTCGTCCGCTGGTCGGCGGTGTCTGCGCCCCAGCGGACGAAGTGCGCGACGGCGCGCTGCGGCCGGTAGCAGTCGTACACCCGCAGGCGGTGGCCCTGGGCGCGGGCGGCGGTCTGCACCCGGCGCAGCGCCTCGGCGGCCGGGCGGGTGAGCAGGCACAACGGCTCCGGGTAGCCGTCGACGGGCCGGCCGACGAAGTTGTAGGCGGTGGCGTACCGGATGTCGGTGGCGATGGTGGGGTCGACCTCGGACAGCAGCACGAAGTCGGCCGGGGCGGGCGAGGCGCCGGGCGACGGCGGGGCCGGGCGGGGCGTCGGCGCGGGTCCGGGCGGACGCTGGCAGGCGGCGGACGCGAGGACGACCGCGACGGCCAGCGCCGTGCCGGCGCGCCACCGGCCGGGCCGTGCCGGCACGCTCACCCGCGACGGCGTACGGCGGCGTGCCGGCGACGCCAGCCGACCAGCACCACGGTGGCGACCACCGCGAGCAGCGTCGCGCCGAGCAGCGGGCCGGGCCGGGTCCACCGCTGCCCGGGCCGCTCCAGCGGTCCACCGGCGGCGGCCAGCGCCGGCGGGGTGCCCGACGGTGGCGACGGCGAGGCGAGTTCCCCGGGGCGGACCAGCCGGCCGACCGAGGCGTCGCGGGGCAGCGAGAAGCCCCAGTCCAGCAGGTCGGCCCCCTGCTGCCAGGCCCGCTGGCGGGTCACCTCCGCGCCGAGCAGGGTGACCACCAGCCGCCGGCCGTCGCGTTCGGCCGCGCCGACGTAGGTGTGCCGGGCCAGGTCGGTGAAGCCGGTCTTGCCGCCGATGGCGCCCGGGTAGTGGTACAGCAACTGGTTGTCGTTCTGGATCTCGAACGCCTTCTCGCGCAGCGCCGGTTGGGCCGGGACGACGGCGCGCAGCGTGGTGTCGTACCGGCGGAAGGCCGGGTCGGCGAAACAGGCCCGGGCGATCAGCGCCAGGTCGTACGCGCTGGTGAACTGGCCGGGCGCGTCCAGCCCGGACGGGGTCACCGCGTGTGTCTGGAAGGCGCCCAGGCGGCGGGCCTCGGCGTTCATCGCGCGCATCCCACCCGGCTGACCGGCCGGCCCGCCGCCGAGGCGGGCCAGCGCGTTGGCCGCCTCGTTGCCGGACTTGAGCAGCAGCCCGAGCCAGATCGTCTCGATCCGGTAGCGGCCGCCCTCGGCCAGTCCCACCGCCGAACTGCCCGGTTCGATGTCCAGGTCACCGGCGGTGATCGTGACGACCTCGCGCGGGTCGAGCTTCGGCAGCATGGTGGCGGCCAGCAGCAGCTTCTGCACGCTCGCCGGGGTGGCGTACTCGTGCGGGCCGCAGCCACCGAGCACCGCGCCGCTGTCCAGGTCCGCGACCAGCCACGAGGTGGCCGGCACCGGCGGCGGCGCTGCCACCCCGGCGGGCGTCACCAGCCCGGGCGTGGCCAGCTCCGGTCCGCCGACGACGCGGTGGGCGGGCTCGGCGCGCGGGGGCGCGGGGCGGGGCGGCCGGGACACCGACGGCACGGGCGGGCACGGGCGGGTGGCCACCGGGGACGCCACGGCCACGGCGGGCACACCGGCGGCGGACGCCACGACGGCGACGAGCACGGCGACGGTACGAACCCATACGCTCATCACCACGAAGCGTAGTCAGGATGGCGCGTCCGGGTGACGATTTCCGGTCCTGCCGACGGCGCCGCCCCGAGCCGGTAGGACCCGAGCCGACCGGGTGGGGCGGCGACGGCGCGCCGTCCCACCCGACGCCTCAGGACGCGTGCGTCGACACGCCGGCCCGGCCTGGGCGGTGCCCCGGGGCGGCGACCGGCGGCGGACGCCGCCCCGGGGACCCGGCGGGTCCTAGCGGCCCCGGCTGGCCTTGCAGATCTCCACCGGCTCAGCGGGCGCGCCGTCGACCGGGGCCGGATCCTCCGGGGTGGGGGCGATGCCGGCGGCGGCGATCCGGTCCAACGTCGCCAGCCCGGCCTCGTCGACCGAGCCGAAGACGGTGTAGTTGGGACGCAGCGCCGAGTCGGCCTGCACCAGGAAGAACTGGCTGCCGTTGGTGTCCGGGCCGGCGTTGGCCATGGCCAGCGTGCCCCGGGCGTAGAGGCGGCGGACCCCGGTCGGATCGGTCGGCGCGGGCGGTAGGTCGGTGGGCAGTTCGTCGGCGTACCGGTACCCGGGCCCGCCCGAGCCGGTGCCGGACGGGTCACCGCACTGGAGCACCTTCAACGTCGCGTACGCGGTCAGCCGGTGGCAGGTGGTCCGGTCGTAGAAGCGGTGGCGGGCCAGGTGCAGGAAGCTCTGCACGGTGCAGGGGGCCTGCTCGCGGTCCAGGGTCAACCCGATCGGCCCCTGGTTGGTGTGCAGGGTGACCCGGACCGTGCCACGGTCGGGCGTACGCCGGGGGTCCGGCGGCAGCGGCACCGGGCGGGCCGCCGGGTCGTCCGGGGTCGCCGTGTACGCGCAGGGCCCCTTCGTGGTCGGCGGCGTGGACGGCGCGGCACCGGGGGCGGCGACCGCGGCGGTGCCGGCGGCGGCGACCAGCGCGGCCGACGTGGCCGTCACGCCGGCCAGGCGGCGCAGCGTCCGCAGCGGTCGGTGGCGCGGCACGGCGGTCGGTCGGGGTTCACTCGACACGGGTGTCCTCCCTGGACTCGTGGTACCAGAAAGATCGGAGTCTATGTACCCCGCGACGGCTTGTCGACGCCGGTCGATTCAGGCGCGACGCCGGCCGCGCGGGCGACGGCGGCGCCGCAACGCCAGCACGGCGGCGACGAGCCCGACCAGGACCGCCCCACCGCCGACCACCGCGCCGCCGAGCCACTCCGGTCCCCCGGCCCCGGATCCCCCGGCGGCCGGCGCACGGACCGCCCGGGGCGGGGCGGACGCGGGCAGCCCCTCGGCGGTCACCTCGCCCGGCTCGACCAGCCGGCCCACCGAGGCGTCGCGGGGCAGGGCGAAGCCCCAGTCGAGCAGCCGGGCCCCCTGCTCCCAGGCGCGCACCGGCCGGCGCTCGGCACCCAACAGGGTCACCACCAACCGCCGGCCGTCGCGCTCGGCGGCGCCCACGTAGGTGTGCCGGGCCAGGTCGGTGAAGCCGGTCTTGCCACCCAACGCGCCCGGATAGTTGTGGATCAGCGGGTTCTCGTTCTGGATCTGGAAGCCGGGCTTCTTCAGCGCCGGCTGGGCCGGGATCTGGGTGCGCTCGGTCAGCGCGTACCGGCGGAAGGTGGGGTCGGCGAAGCAGACCCGGGCGATCAGCGCCAGGTCGTACGCGCTGGTGAACTGGCCCGGGCCGTCCAGGCCGGACGGGGTCACCGCGTGGGTCTGCCAGGCGCCGAGCCGGCGGGCCTCGGCGTTCATCTGCCGTACCCCGGCCTGCGCGCTGCCGGCGCCGAGCCGGGCCAGCATGTTCGCCGCGTCGTTGCCGGACTGCAGCAGCAGCCCCAGCCAGAGGGTCTCCACCGAGTACCGGCCGCCGACCAGCAGGCCGACCGCCGAGCTGCCGGGTTCGATGTCCAGGTCGGCCCGGGTGACCGTGGCGACCTGCTTCGGGTCGAGCTTCGGCAGCATGGTGGCGGCCAGCAGCAGCTTCTGCACGCTCGCCGGGGTGGCGTACTCGTGCGGGCCGCAGCCACCGAGCACCGCGCCGCTGTCCAGGTCCGCGACCAGCCACGAGCCGGCGGTGACCGGAGGCGGCGCGGGCGCGCCCGGCGGGACGACCAGACCGGCGGTGGCCAGCGCCTCGCCGCCCACCGCCCGCTGCGCGGGCACCGCCGCCGGGGGCACGGGGCGCGGCGGGCGGGTCACCGTCGGGGTCGGCAACCTCGGGCAGGGCACGACCGCCGGGAGCGCCGACGGCACGGCGTCCGCCGGGACGGGCGTGGCGGTGATGAGGAGTACGGCGACGGTGGCGGCGGCCAGGACCCGGGCTCTCATGGTGAGGCACCATACCGAGACAAGATCGGCGTACCGGAGCGACGCACCCGCCGACGGCGAGGGTGGCGAGCGCGGCACCGAGGGTGAACCCGGCCGGACGGCCGTCGCCCACCTCGCGCGACGCGGCGGCCGGCGGTCGCCGGAAACCGCTTGCCGCCGGTTGAACGATCTTCGGGCGGACTCCGTATCCATGGCCGCAGGGACGCAACGGGACGCCGCCGATGCCGGGGCGGTCGACACCGGGCTCCCGCATCCCCACCGCACCGCCGGAACGCCCCCGGACGCCGACCGCGTCGACGGCCCGGCGGAGACCAGAGGAGAGGTACATGGCCAGGCCCACGCGGAAGAACGCGGTCCTCAAGCTCGCCGGAGTGGGCGCCCTCGCGGCGCTGCTGCTGGCCGGCGGACTGCAACTCGCCTCCGCCGGCGAGAACACCGGCAACGCCAGCGGCGCCCAGACCGTGAACTGCCCGACCGTACGCGACAAGCTGCCGGCGGTTCCCGCCTCGGCCGCCGCCGGCGTCGAGCGCGAACTGGCCAACCTGGACGAGGAGATCGCCCGGCAGAACGAGCGCCTGGCCAAGCAGGCGGCCAACCCCCAGGGCGGCCCGAACTTCATCAACAACGCCATCCTCGGCCCGCTGAAGAACAAGCGGGTGGCGGTGCTGGACCGCATCGAGATCAACTTCAACCGGGCCGGCGCGCAGCGACCCGACCTGGACAGCCTCGCCACCTGCACCCTCAACGCCCCGGGCGTCGCCAGCGCGGTCAACGGATCCGCCCCGGCCGGCGGCGGCAACGCGGGCGCAGGCAACGGCAACGCGGGCGCAGGCAACGGCAACGCGGGCGCGGGCAACGGCGCCACCGGCAACGCGGGCAACGGCAACGTGGCCGGCGCCCGGACGGTGAACTGCCCGACCCCGCAGATCCCGGCCGTGCCGGCCCAGGCCGCCGCCAACGTCCGGGCCGAACTGGCCCAGCTCGACAAGCAGATCAGCGAGGCCAACGCCCGCCTGGCCCAGCAGGCGGCCAACCCTCAGGGCGGCCCGAACTTCATCAACAACGCCATCCTCGGCCCGCTCAAGAGCAAGCGGCAGGCGGCGCTCGACCGCATCGAGATCGCCTTCAACCGCGTCGGCGCCCAGCGGCCCGACCTGGACGGCTTCGCCACCTGCGGCCTCAACTGACCGCACCGAGCCGACAGCGGCCCGGCGGGGTGACCGCCGGGCCGCTGCGCATCCGGCCACTGGGGACGGTCGACATCGGTCACCGGCCTCCGGCCGTGCCACGCCCGGACCGCCTGTAGCCTGCACCCACGTTTGAGACTTCGCGTCCCGGCCAGCGCGGATCACCTGCGCACCGTCCGGTCGAGGTTTACACGATAGGTTCAATGAGACGCTAGACGGCATGCAGCAGCCAGCGCGATCCGCAGCCGACAACCACGACGTCATCGAGGTACGGGGTGCCCGGGAGAACAACCTCACCGGAGTCTCTCTCGACATTCCGAAACGGCGACTCACCGTGTTCACCGGAGTCTCCGGGTCGGGTAAGTCGTCCCTGGTGTTCGGCACCATCGCCGCCGAGTCCCGCCGCCTGATCAACGAGACCTACAGCACGTTCCTCCAGTCGTTCATGCCCAGCCTGTCCCGGCCGGAGGTCGACTCGCTGCGCAACCTCACCCCGGCGATCGTGGTCGACCAGGAGCGGATGGGGGCGAACTCCCGCTCGACCGTCGGCACGGCGACCGACGCGTACGCGATGCTGCGCATCGTGTTCAGCCGGCTCGGCACCCCGTACGTGGGCGGGGCCGGGGCGTTCAGCTTCAACCTCGCCGAGGGGATGTGCCCGACCTGCGAAGGGCTGGGCCGGGTGTCCGACCTGGACGTGCACGCCATGGTCGACGTGGAACGCTCCCTCAACGACGGGGCGATCCTGGTGCCGAACTTCGCGGTCGACTCCTGGTACTGGCAGACGATCGTCGGCTCCGGCCTGTTCGACCCGGACCTCAAGCTGCAGGACTACACCCCGCAGCAGTGGCAGGACTTCCTGCACAAGCCGGCCACGAAGTTCAAGATGGGCAGCAACAACTGGACGTACGAGGGGCTGGCGGTCAAGGTGCGCCGGCTCTACCTGGCCAAGGACCGCGAGTCGATGCAGCCGCACATCCGGGCCTTCGTCGACCGGGCGGTCACCTTCACCACCTGCGCCGACTGCGGCGGGGCGCGGCTCAACGCCGCCGCCCTGTCGTCGCGGATCGCCGGACGCACCATCGCCGACTGCTCGGCCATGCAGATCAGCGACCTGGCGGAGTTCGTCCGTGGCATCGACGACCCGTCGGTCGCACCGCTGGTCGGCGCCCTCCGGGAGACGCTGGACTCGCTGGTGGAGATCGGGCTCGGCTACCTCAGCCTGGATCGGGAGTCGGCGACCCTCTCCGGCGGCGAGGCGCAGCGGGTCAAGATGGTCCGTCACCTCGGCTCCAGCCTTTCCGACGTGACGTACGTCTTCGACGAGCCCACGGTGGGGCTGCACCCGCACGACATCGCCCGGATGAACGACCTGCTGCTGCGGCTGCGCGACAAGGGCAACACCGTGCTGGTGGTCGAGCACAAACCGGAGACCATCGCGATCGCCGACCACGTCGTCGACCTCGGCCCGGGCGCCGGCTCGGCGGGCGGGCGGATCTGCTACACCGGGGACGTGGCCGGCCTGCGCCGCTCGGACACCCTGACCGGCCGCCACCTCGACCACCGGGTGACCCTGCGCGACCCGCTGCGCCGGCCGTCGGGCTGGCTGCCGATCCGCCACGCCGACCTGCACAACCTGCGCGACGTCGACGTCGACCTGCCGTTGGGGGTGCTCACCGTGGTGACCGGGGTGGCCGGCTCCGGCAAGAGCTCCCTGATCCACGGCTCGCTGCCCGGGCGGGACGGGGTGGTCGTGGTCGACCAGTCCCCCATCCGCGGCTCCCGACGCAGCAACCCGGCCACCTACACCGGCCTGCTCGACCCGATCCGCACCGCGTTCGCCAAGGCCAACGGGGTCAAGGCGGCACTGTTCAGCGCCAACTCCGAGGGCGCCTGCCCCACCTGTAAGGGCATCGGCCTGGTCTACACCGACCTGGCGATGATGGCCGGCGTCGCCAGCGTCTGCGAACGGTGCGAGGGCCGGCGCTACACCGACGAGGTGCTGACGTACACGCTGCGGGGGAAGAACATCAGCGAGGTCCTGGCGATGTCGGTCGCCGAGGCCCGGGAGTTCTTCGCCGGCGGCGCGGCACGCGCCGTGCTGGACCGGCTGGCCGACGTCGGACTGGGCTACCTGAGCCTGGGGCAGCCGCTGACCACCCTCTCCGGCGGCGAGCGGCAGCGGCTCAAGCTCGCCATCCACATGGCCGAGAAGTCCAGCACCTACGTGCTGGACGAGCCGACCACCGGTCTGCACCTGGCCGACGTGGACCAACTGCTCGCGCTGCTGGACCGGCTGGTCGACGCCGGCAACACGGTGATCGTCATCGAGCACCACCAGGCGGTGATGGCGCACGCCGACTGGATCGTCGACCTCGGGCCCGGAGCCGGGCACGACGGTGGACGGGTGGTCTTCACCGGCACTCCGGCCGACCTCATCGCGCAGGCCGACACCCTCACCGCCCGACACCTGCGCGAGTACGTCTCCCGCTGACCGTGGGGCAGCCGGGTGGTGGGCGCGCGGCGGCCACCACCCGGCTCGCGGTGCTAGCCTCCGCGACGGGCCCGCGGGTGTCGGTGACGTGCTCGCCGGGCTGCCGTTCTAGGGCAGGCGGCGCAGCCAGGCGCGCTGCCACGGGGTCTCCACGGCGCGCGGGTGGTACCGCTCGCGGACCCAGGAAACCGCCTGGGCAGCCGGCAGACCGTCGAGGACCGCCAGGGCGGCGAGCGCCGTGCCGGTCCGGCCGACCCCGCCACGACAGGCCACCTCCACCCGGGCCCCGTCGTGTGCCCGACGCAGCGCCTCGCCGAGCGCGTCCAGGGCGTCGGCCCGGTCCAGCGGGAGCCAGAAGTCCGGCCAGCGGATACGTCGGTGCGGCCAGGCCGGCTCCGGGCCCGGCGCCAACAGCAGGGCGAAGTCGGCGGGCGAGGCGGGATCGCCGACCCGGCGTCCGCGTACCGTCGCGCCACTCGGCAGTACGACCACTCCAGCGCTCTCGGACCAGTCCACGCCCTGATTGTGCCGCCACCGGCGCAGAAGCGCCGCCCCCGACCGGGTGGGTCGGGGGCGGCGCTGAAGGGTGCCGGTGTGCAGGTCGCCTCTCGGCGCGTGGCGCGACGCGGCTCCAGCCGAACGGTATTCCGCGACGGCATTTCAGGTGAGGCCCGGGGACACTGGACACACCGACACCCGACTCAACACGCTACCCGCCTTCACCCTTCCCCCACCCCCAGTGACCCCCACCACCGCCCCGCACCGCGATCAGAGGCTCGTCTCCCGACCACCGCACGGCGACCCGGACCGGGACCCGCCCCCTGGGGCAGCCACACCGGCCTGCGCGAGGGGCGAGGATTGAAGGAGATCTTGGCGAGTTGTCGTTCGCGGTGAACGACAACTCGCCAAGATCTCAGCCCGCCTCGCGGGCACCCCCCGGCCGGACCGACGAACGATGCCTCAACCGCCAGGGGGCTGTGGACGTGTGGACGTGCCGCCGCTACTGACCACGCCACCCGCCCCCATCCCTCCTCGGGGTTGACAGTCGCGGAGATCCACACCGCCACCACCCTCATGATCGATGCGGCGGGCGGCCTGACCGCCGGGCGGCTCGGCTGGATACGCCGCTGGCCGGCACCCCGTGTTCGGGGTGCCGGCCAGCATGCGCAGTGCGTGGGTGGGTCAGCTGTTCCAGTGCTCGGCGACGAGGTCGGCGGCCTGCTGCTCCCACTGGGCGTAGTGGTCGGGGTAGGCCGAGACCTGCACGGTCTGGGCGGCCTTGGTCAGCGGCATGTCCTGCCAGCCGTCGACCTGCTTCAGACCCTTGAGGAACGCCAGGGTGGAGTACTCGGGGTCGGTGATCTGCTCGACCGTGCCCCAACCGCTGGAGGGGCGCTGCTGGAACAGGCCCTGCGAGTCGTGATCGTTACGCTCACCGAGGTGGCCGAGGTTCTCCAGCTTCGACTCCTGCAGCGCCGTGGCGATCGACACCACCGCAGCCCGCTCGTCCATGCCCGCCTTCTTGGTGGCGGCGATGATCGCCTTGACGTTGCCGACCTGCTCGTCCGACAGGTCGATACGCGACTGCGCACCCTGCACACCGTGCGGAATCAGCTTGCCCTTGTCCACAGCCGACTTCTCAGCGGCCATGACGGCGACGGTCTTCACATCGGCAGCCGGGGCGGCGTGCGCCTCGGTCACCGGACCGGCGAACACACCACCGGCGAAAGCCAGACCAGCAATACCCAGAACGCTCTTACGAATGATCATGGTGTTCATAGCAAAGCTCCATTCGGGGGTCGACACACACGCGTCGCCGGGGGACGACACCGCATGCGGGGCACCTCGACAGGCGCTCACACAACAAAGGGGGGAAAGTCGATAAACCGGCTCCAGCGCAAACCCTGACCCGCTCACGGATCAGGTCACACGAGCGGGGGGGCTCGGCGATCACGGTGCGGACCATCAAGCTCGCGGTCACACCGACGGGGGTCACGTCAAGCACGGAGGCTTGCGGCGCCGGGACCATGTGTAACGACCGGCGGGCCACCAACATTCCGGCCCCACACCCCCGGACCAGGCCCCGGGATCAGGGCCGGTACAGCCGGGTGTGCTGCTGCGATCGTCCAGAGAATGTAACGACCCCCAGCCCGCCACCATTCCGCCACCCGAGTGCCCCCGACCACAGGACCCCGCACACCAACCAGACACCAACCAGACACGCGGGCCACCACAACAGCCACCCGAACCGGACACCCACCCCAGACTGACCCACCCGCACACCACCCTCAGGTGCAATCGATGTCGCCAGAGCAGCAACAACCGCACCCGAAACCGGCCAACCAACCCCGTGACCCGAAGCGAACACCCCGGCCCGCGTACCCGAAACGGACACCACGGACGCCGCACGCCCGGACGGCCGCCGACCACCGACACGCGGCCGAGGTCGGCCGCCGACCGCCGACGCGCGGCAGAGGCCAGCCGCCTGAACCCGACGCGAACGCCCCCGGACGCGTACCGAGGCGGACACGGCGGACGCCGCGGGCACGGACGGCGGACGCGCACGGCGGGGTGGGGCCGGCCGGACTCAGGTGATGCGGGAGCGGACCTTGTCGGCGCAGGCGGTGACGACGGTCCGGGCGTCCAGGCCGAGGCTCTCGATGGCCACCAGGGCGGTGAACACGACGTCGGCGAGTTCGGCGGCGACCTCCTCGCGGGTGTGCGTCACCCCCTTGCGTGGGTTCTGGCCGACCAGGCCGATCCACGCGCCGGCGACCTCCCCCGCCTCCTCGGTGAGCTTGAGGATCCGGCAGGTCAGCTCGGCCTGCCCGGTGCCGTTGGCGGCGTCCAGCCAGCCGCACGAGGCACGGACCGTGTCCCAGATCAACTCGTCCATCGGATCAGTGAACCGGACAGGGGTGACGATCCGTATCCGGGGGCGGTCGGCGGCACGCCGTCGGCCCGGTGGGGGCGACGCGGCCACCACCTGGACCGGAAAGGACGTGTGGTGATGCCGGAGGCCCCGGAGTCGGTGTACGCCAGTGTGGTCGCTCGGAACCCGGGCGAGCCGGAGTTCCACCAGGCGGTACGGGAGGTGCTGGAGAGCATCGGCCCGGCGCTGGCCCGTCACCCCGAGTACGCGAAGGCGCGGATCATCGAGCGGATCTGCGAGCCGGAGCGGCAGATCATCTTCCGGGTGCCGTGGGAGGACGACCACGGTCGGGTCCGGGTCAACCGGGGCTTCCGGGTGGAGTTCAACAGCGCGCTCGGTCCGTTCAAGGGTGGCCTGCGCTTCCACCCGTCGGTGTACCTGGGGATCGTGAAGTTCCTCGGCTTCGAGCAGATCTTCAAGAACGCCCTCACCGGTCTGCCGATCGGCGGCGGCAAGGGCGGCGCGGACTTCGACCCGAAGGGCCGCTCGGACCGCGAGGTGATGCGCTTCTGCCAGAGCTTCATGACCGAGCTGTACCGGCACATCGGCGAGCAGACCGACGTCCCGGCCGGGGACATCGGGGTGGGCAGCCGGGAGATCGGCTACCTGTTCGGGCAGTACAAGCGGATCACCAACCGGTACGAGTCGGGGGTGCTGACCGGCAAGGGCCTGTCGTACGGGGGCGCGCAGGTGCGCACCGAGGCGACCGGGTACGGCGCGGTGTTCTTCGCCGAGGAGATGCTCAAGCAGACCGGGGACAGCCTCGACGGCAAGCGGGTGGTGGTCTCCGGGTCGGGCAACGTCGCCACGTACGCCATCGAGAAGGTGCACCAGCTCGGCGGGACGGTGGTGGCCTGCTCGGACTCCGACGGGTACGTGCTGGACGAGAAGGGCATCGACCTGGAGCTGCTGCGGGAGCTGAAGGAGCTGCGGCGCGCCCGCCTCGACGACTACGTGCGGCACGTGCCGCACGCGGTGGCGGTCTCCGGTCGTACCGTCTGGGAGGTCCCCTGCGACCTGGCCATCCCCTGCGCGACGCAGAACGAGATCGGCGGGGCGGAGGCCGCGTCGCTGGTGGCCGGCGGCTGCGTCGCGGTGGTGGAGGGGGCGAACATGCCGACCACGCCGGAGGCGGTGCGCATCCTCGGCCGGGCCGGGGTGCGGTTCGCCCCGGGCAAGGCGGCCAACGCCGGCGGGGTGGCGGTGAGCGCGCTGGAGATGCAGCAGAACGCCAGCCGCGACTCGTGGACCTTCGTCCAGTCGGAACAGCGGCTGCGGGAGACGATGCGCGACATCCACGCCCGCTGCTGGGCCACCGCCGAGGAGTACGGCCTGCCGGGCGACTACGTGGCCGGCGCGAACATCAACGGCTTCCGCCGGGTGGCCGAGGCGATGCTCGCGCACGGGCTGGTCTGACGCCCGCCGGACGGTCGGTGCTGACCGGTCGGTCAGGTGGAGCATTGACAGCCCTCACGGAACGGGCCTAGCTTCAGTGCGCTACCGGCCGGTAGGCACCGTCCCGCCTGGCCGCCCTCGGGCGGCACCCGTCCCCGGGGGAGCATCGATGCTGTCCTCAACCACCCGCCTCACCCGCCGGCTGCTCGCCGTCGGCGCGTCCCTGGCCCTGACCGTCGGGCTCGCCGGCGCGGCGCCGGCCACCGCCGCCGGCGACGACGGCTCGCAGCCGCTGCCCGGCTACACCATCACCAACCCGCCGCTGGCCCCGCTCGTCGTGGGCGGCGCGCCGACCACCGTACGGCAGGGCGTGCACCGGCACGCCGGCTACATCGTCGAGGTGCCGGCGGCCTGGAACGGCGAACTCGTCATGTGGGCGCACGGCTACCGCGGCCAGACCACCGTGCTCTCCCCCGAGGCCCCGGGGTTCGGCCTGCGGCAGCGGCTGCTGGGCCAGGGGTACGCCTGGGCGTCGTCGTCGTACACCACCAACGGCTTCGACATCCGCTCCGGCGTGGTCAGCACCCGGGAACTGGCCGACCTGTTCGCCTCGACCGTCGAGCGTCCGAAGCGGACGTACGTGGCCGGGGTGTCGATGGGCGGCTACGTCATCGGCCGATCGCTGGAGCAGTACCCGGGCTACTACGACGGGGCGCTGCCGATGTGCGGGGTGCTGGGCGATCACGAGCTGCTCGACTTCTTCCTCGACTACAACCTGGTCGCCCAGGCGCTCGGCGGGGTGCGGGCGTACCCGACGCCGACCGACTACCTCAGCAACGCGGTGCCCCGCATCCAGGTGGCGCTCGGCCTGGCCGGGCTCACCCCCACCGGGCCGGACACCACGAACGAGCGCGGCAAGCAGCTGCGGGAGATCACGGTCAACCGCTCCGGCGGGCCGCGCCCCGGCGCGGAGGCGGCCTTCGCGGTCTGGAAGGACTTCCTCTTCGCCATCAGCACCACCGACGGCGGGGACTCACCGGCGCAGCGGCCCGGGCAGCTCGCCACGAACCTGCTGACCCGCTACAGCCCGAACGGCCCGGTCGACGTCAACGCCACCGTGCAGCGGGTGCCGCCGGAGAACTTCCGGCAGCGATTCTCTCCGGTGCTGACGGAGGTGCCGCGCATCGCGGGCCGCCCGACCGCGCCGGTGCTCGGCCTGCACGGCCTGGGTGACCTGTTCGTGCCTTTCTCCATGGAGCAGGCGTACGCCCGGGACGCGGCACGGCACGGCCGCAGCCGGCTGGTCGTCCAGCGGGCCGTGCGGGCCACCCAGCACTGCGAGTTCACCCCGGCCGAGGCCGGCGCCGCCTGGGACGACCTGGTCTCCTGGGTACGCACCGGAGTGCGTCCCGCCGGTGACGCGGTCACCGATCCGAAGGCGGTCGCCGCGCCGGACTTCGGCTGCCGGTTCAGCGACCGTGCCGCGTACGACGCCGGCGTCGGCACCCGCCGGCTGTACGCGAAGTGCCCCTGACGGACGCCGGATACGCCGCTGGCCGGCACCCCCTGTTCGGGGTGCCGGCCGGCGTGCTCAGTGCGTGGTGGGTCAGCTGTTCCAGTGTTCGGCGACGAGGTCGGCGGCCTGCTGCTCCCACTGGGCGTAGTGGAAGGGGTAGGCCGAGACCTGCACGGTCTGGGCGGCCTTGGTCAGCGGCATGTCCTGCCAGCCGTCGACCTGCTTGAGGCCCTTGAGGAAGGCGAGGGTGGAGTACTCGGGGTCGGTGATCTGCTCGACCGTGCCCCAACCCGAGCTCGGGCGCTGCTGGAACAGGCCCTGCGAGTCGTGGTCGTTGCGGTCACCCAGGTGGCCGAGGTTCTCCAGCTTGGACTCCTGCAGGGCGGTGGCGA
Organism: Micromonospora coxensis; assembly: GCF_900090295.1. Classification (NCBI taxonomy): domain Bacteria; kingdom Bacillati; phylum Actinomycetota; class Actinomycetes; order Micromonosporales; family Micromonosporaceae; genus Micromonospora; species Micromonospora coxensis. The sequence goes on from NZ_LT607753.1 coordinate 943,063, forward strand.
TGGCGACCACGGCGGCGCGTTCGTCCATGCCGGCCTTCTTCGTGGCGGCGATGATGGCCTTGGTGTTGGCGATCTGCTCGTCGGACAGCTCGATGCGCGACTGCTGGCCCTGCACGCCGTGCGGGATCAGCGTGCTCTTGTCCACGGCCGGCTTGTCGGCCTGCACGGCCACCGCGGCCGGCGTCGTCTCGACCGGAGTACCGGTGTCGTGGTTCAGCGGGCCGGCGGCGAGGCCACCGGCGACGGCGAGACCAGCGATACCCAGAACGCTCTTCCGCATGATGGTGTTCATCAGACAAGCTCCATTCGGGGGGTCGACACACACGCGCGTCGTGGGGGACGACATCGCGCGCGGGCACCTCGACAGGCGCTCGAAGGCTTTGGGGCCCGGCAGCACAGGCGACACAGGTTCGCGGCGCCGGGACCATGTGTAACGACCGCCCACCGGCCGGCATTCCGACCCACGCGATCCGCCTCGGGCCTGGCAGCGGGGGGTGCTGCTGCGGTCGTACAGAGGGTGTAACGACCCCGCCCCGGCCACCATTCCGCCGCCGCCGTGGCGCCGGCCACGGGACGCCGACCCCGATCCCCGCAACCCGCCCACCAGCCGGCACACCGACCCGGCCGATCCACGCGGACCGGACATCCGCCGCAGACTGCGCAGCCGGCCCCGGGCACCCGAATCGTGCCGGGCCGGTGGGACCGGGACGGCGGGGAAACGGATTGGCCGAGGTCCGGGCGGGGGCACTACGGTGCCGGGATGCCATTGGAGATCGACCTGGACGTGCCGACCCGGCACCTGCTCCGTGCCGACGACGGCACCGCCCTCGCCCGCCTGCGCCTGCACGACGACGACGGGGAACGGGTCGCCGCCGAGGTGAGCCCGCTGCCCGGGGTCGACGTCGGCACGGTGGCCGCACAGGCGCGCCGGGACCTGGCCGGCGCACGGCTGGAGACGCCGCACGACGAGCTCGCGCACGCCCTGGTCGCCGGCGGGCTCACCCTGCGTCGGGCCGCCACCGACATGCGGCACGACCTGGCCGTCGTACCGGAGCCGGTCGCCCTGCCCACCGGGTGGTCGCTGGCCCCGGCGGGCTGGGACGACGACCTGGCCGAAGGGCTGCCGGCGGCGTACGGGCCCACGCATCCGGACGGTCCCTGGCAGCCGGACGACACCGCGCAGATCCAGGCCATGTTCGACCGGGGCGACCCGGTGCCGCCGCTGCTGGCCGCCTCGGCCCGGGTGGTCGGACCCGACGGGCGCAGCGCCGGTCACGTGCTCTGCGCCGGACCGGTGCCGTGGACCGAGGACACCTGCGCCTGGATCCTCAACCTCGCGGTGGCCCCGGCGGCACAGGGCCGGGGACTGGGACGGGCGCTGCTCGGCCACGCCCTGCGCGGCAGCCGGGCGGCCGGTCTGCCCCGGCTGGGCCTCTCCGTCGGCTGTGGCAACCCGGCCCGCCGGATGTACGACGACGCCGGATTCCGGCCGGTGAGCCGGGTGCTCACGGTGCCGCTGCCACCCGCGGGCCACGCCGACGAGGTGACGCGGTCACCGGTGGACTGACCCGGACCGCACGTGCGGGCGCCCGCCGGATGGACCGGCGGGCGCCCGCGCACCACTGTCCGGGCACTGCCCGGTCGGGGTCAGCTCGCCGACCCCGCGCCGAAGCGGTTGCGCCGGCGCCACAGGACGCTGCCGACCATGAGGACCATGCCGGCGCCGACCAGGCCGCCACCGACCTTCAGCGGCGTGCCGAGGCTGTCACCGGTGACGGGCAGGTGGTGCGGCGGACGCTTCTTGGGCAGCACGGTCAGGGTCGCGCTGGCGGTCCGGTCGGACTCGCGGCCGACGGCGGTGAAGGTCAGCCGACCCACGTCCGACGGCCGGTAACGCTTGGTGAAGCGGCCCAGCGCGTCGGTCCGCGCGGTGAAGCTGCGCGGAGCGGGGTGCGGGTACGCCACCGCCGTCATCGCCACGGCGCTGCCGTCGCTGCGACGGGCGGGAGCCTGGCCCGGGATCGGGGCGGCGAGGGGCGCCACCGACACGGTGATGTCCACGATCTCGTTGGGACCGAAGTTGCTCCCCCGGAGCACCACGGACTCGCCGATGACGATCGTGGTCGGGCTGACGGTCAGCGACGCCGGCGCCGGCACGTAGTCCGGTGGCGGCTGCCCACCTGCCGGGGGCTGCGGCTGGGGCTGGGCTGCCCCCGCCGCGGTCGGCACTGCCACGACGGCGAGGCCGACCGTGAGCGCCATGATGATGCGGGATAGCCGCATGATGCTCTCCTCCTACTGGTTGCAGCTTGGTGCGGGAACTACTTGGGTGGTCCACGGGGTGGCGGTCGGGGTGAGCCAGAGCTCCGGCGTGCCGTCGGTGTCCCTGCCGGTGAGCAGGTCGACGTCGAGGGTCCGGGTGGCGCCGGGGCGCACCTCGACGTTGGCGATGGCGACCTGGCGGCGCCGGTCGGTGCCGCTGCCCATGTGGGCCTCGACCCCGTCGAGGCGGGCGCCGATCACCGCGCCACCGGCCGGGCTGTACACCGTCACCAAGGTGCGGGCGGTGTACGGGTCGCCCGACTTGCCCATGCCGAGCACCGCCTTGGTCAGGCCGGAGTCGGGCAGGGACGAGTGCAGGGTGAAGCGGAGCCGCAGCTGCCGCCGGCCCTCGTCCTGACAGTCGCCGACCGTGACGGTCGCCGACGGGCGCAGGTAGTAGCCGAGCTTCGCGCCGCTGCCGTCGTTGAGGAAGACACCGACGGTCGGCGCCTTCTCCTGCTCCGGCAGGATGCCGCCGATCCGGTTCGCAGCGAACATCCGCTGTTCCTCCGGCCGGGCACTCCAGAACAATATCCGGCGTTCGGTAATCGAACGGTCAAATGCGGACAGAATCCCTCGCGGGTTGACATCCCGGCCGAGCAGCGAGTTGAACACCGCCGCCGCCGAGGCCGCGTAGAAATCGTCCTGGGTGTCCAGGTCCATCGTCAGGTAGCTGTCCGCCAGCAGGGTCCGCACGACGGTCTTCGCCGACAGGGCCGGATAGCCGGGCACGGTGACCGATCCCACCGCCGACAGCAGGTACGACAGGGCCACCGGGTCCACCGCGAGGACCCCGTCGGCCGTGACCCCGGCACGCCGCCGGACCATCTCCCGGTAGAGCTTCGCCGCGGTCGGGAAGTGCGGGGTCAGGTTGACGTCGGCCGGATACATGCCGGGCAGGTCGGTGTAGAGCGCACGGGTCTCCGCGTCGATCGCGAGGGGCGGGACGAACCGTTGCAGGTCGACGGCGGTCCCCTGTTTCACCAGGTCCACCCGGCCGTCACGGGCGCGCACGACCGCGTAAGCGCCGAACATGCCGCCGGTGGCCCGCAGCTCCGACAGGTTCTGCGAGACGAGCAGGTAGGTGCGGGCCCCGTCGGCGCCGAGCAGCGCGGGCAGCAGCTGGGCGCCCTTGGTGATCCCGGAGAGCAGCCCGGCCAGCTTGTCGACCTCGACCCGGAGCCCGTCCAACGCGTCCCGGACCTCCGGCAGCAGCCCACCGGTCGGCACCGAGCGCAGGCCGGCGCCGCTGTCGTGCACCACGGCGTCGACCCGGGTCAGCCGCTGCGCGACGGACCGCAGCGCGCCCAGGTCGAGTCGACCGTCCCGGGGCACCAGCGCGGACACGTCGGTCTGCACCAGCGGCGGGAACGCCTCCCGGGCCAGGTCGTCGACGGTGACCGCGATCCGCCGGACCGCGGTCAGGTCGTCACCGGTGTACGGCGTGTTCCCCGCCAGCCACCAGGCCGGCCCGCCGGTCGCCGAGCGGGCGGCGCCGCTCTGCTCCTGCAACGCGGCCAGGGTGCGCTGGGCCCGCGCGGTGTCCCCGGCGACGATCTGCGCGCTGAGTTCGCGGGCCAGGCCGGCGGCGTTGAGCAGGTTGGCCCGGGCCTGCCACCCGCGGAAGCCGACCCACCCGGCGCCGGCCAGCAGCAGTGAGCCGACCACGAGGCCGACGAGCAGGACGCGGCGAACCCGCGCCCGCGTCCGCCGCCGCAGCCACCTCCGGCCACGACGAGACCTACCGCTTCCCGTCACACCACTCTCCTGCTCCGAAACGGACAGAAATGACGATTCATCGATTTTCTAGCACGAAGATAGACACCGAAGGACGAATATCGGCTTTTCCAGGGCGTCCGATCAGGATCAGGAGGACCTTTCGGGTGACGGTCAGCGTCGACGGCCGACCGCCACCTCGCGCAGCAACTCCTCGATCCGGTCCACCCCGGCCCGCAGCGACATCTCCCGCAGGTACGCCTCCCGCCCCCGCCGACCCATCTCCATCCGGGCCGCGGCCGGGATGGTGGAGGCCAGCCAGAACCGGTCCGCCAGCGTCGCCCAGTCCTCGGGCGGACAGGACAACCCGGCCCGGGCCCGCTCGACGAGTTCGACGGTGTCCCCACCGGCGGAGGCCACCACCGGCCGGGCGCAGGCCAGCGCGGCCTGGAGCTTGGCCGGCACGCTGCCCCGCAACTCCGGCAGGTCACGCAGCATGATCAACTGATAGTCGGCAGCGGCGTACAGCTCCGGCATGTCCAGCGGTGAACGGCGCTCCACGAACCGGACGTTGCGCGCCCGCAACTCGGCGGCGAGCCCCCGCACCCGCCGCTCCTGAGCGCCCGATCCCACCAGCACCAGGTCCATCCGGTCGTCGAGCGCCACGGCCGCGCGTACCGCGGTCTCCAGGCCCTGCCGGGCGCCGATCGTGCCGGCGTGCATGACCACGCACCGGCCGTCGCGGCGGACCAGCCCCTGCGCCGCCCGTCCCGGCCGGACCGGTTGGAAGATCCGCTCGTCGGTCCAGTTGAGCACCACCCGGACCCGCTCGGGCGGTACCCCGTCGGCCAGCACGAGGTCGCGCATGGACGGCGCGGCGACCGCCACCACGTCGGCCTCCCGGTGCACCCGGCGCATCGCGGTGAGCAGCCGCCCCGGGCGGTGCGGCAGGTCCGGGCCGTGCTCCTCCTCGGCCCACAGGTCCTGCACGTGCAGCACGGTCGGTACCTGGCCGAGCATCCGCAGCAGCGCCGCGGTGGCGAAGGCGGTGGCGGGCAACTGGAAGACGTAGAGCACGTCCACGTCGGCCAGGTAGCGCCGCCCGACCAGGGCGACACTGCCGGCGAACGACAGGTAGCCGGCCATCCGGGCCCGGGCCGAGGCGTCCCCGCCGGCGTAGCGCGGCACCCGCCGCACGGTGAGCCGCTCACTGCGGGTCACGTGCCGCCAGCGCTGCCGCCAGCCGGGATAGACGTGCCCGCCCGGGTAGTCCGGGAAGCCCGTCAGCACGCGCACCTCATGACCCCGGGCGGCCAACTCCTCGGCCAGGCTGCCGGGGATGAACGCCGGCTCCGGCGGGAAGTGGTACGACAGGATGCCGATCCTCACCGGCTCCCCCTCGACGACCCGGGGACCGGCGCGGCGACCGGCCGCCGCCGTGCCGGCGCATAGGATGCCGGCAACCCCTCCACGTCCGGCCGCCACGGCCGGCGGACCGCCGTCGCGGCGCCCCCTCCCGCGACCCCACCCAGGAGAGGGACCGCAGTGGTCGACGGGTTGCTCATCGTGTGCCACGCCAACATGTGCCGCTCGCCGATGGCCGAGTACATCGCCCGACAGCTGTTCGGGGACGGGTCGGTCCCGGTCACCAGCGCCGGCACCCACGCCCTCGACGGCCGGCCGATGCACCCGTACGCCGCAGAGGTCGTCGCGGGGACGGGCGCCGATCCGGCCGGGTTCGTCTCGCGGGAGCTGCGTGCCGAGCACCTGGCCGGAGCCGCCCTGGTCCTCACCGCCACCCGCAGCCAGCGGTCGCGGTGCACGGCGCTGGCGCCCGCCGCCCTGCACCGGACCTTCACGCTGCGCCAGTTCGGACGGCTGGCCGCGGCGGCCGAGTCCTCACCGGAGGCCGCCGAGGACCCGCTGCGGGCGGCGGTGGCGGCCGCCGCCCGCGCCCGGGGGCGGCTGCAACCCGCCGCCCCCGACGCGGACGATCTGCGGGACCCGCTCGGCGGCACCCCGGAGGACTTCCGGCGCTGCGCCGAGGAGATCGAGCGGTCGATGAGACCGGTCGTGGCACTCATCGGGACAGCCGGGTGAGTTCCTGTGTCCGGTCCGTCACCCGAGCGGCCCCGGCCGGTCCGGCGCGGTGCGCCGCCGAGGCGCGGTCCGCGGGGACCGAGGGCTTGGTGGCGATCCGGTAGGCCTCGTACTGGTACGCGTCCGCCTTGGCGACCTTGGTCATGTTCAGCACGCAGCCGAGCAGGCGGACCGAGACCGAGTGCAGCGACCGGGCCGCAGCCGCGACCTGGGTCCGCGAGGTCCGCCCCTGCTGGGTGACGAGCAGCGCGCCGTCGGCCTGCACGGCCACCACCACGCCGTCGGTCACGGCCAGCAGCGGCGCGGTGTCGATGACCACGATGTCGGCCGACTCGCGCAGGGCCAGCAGCAGGTCGGCCATCGCCTTCGACCCGAGCAGCTCGCTCGGGTTCGGCGGGGTCGAGCCGCTCGGCAGCACCAGCAGCGACTTGTCGCCCCACCGCTGCACCACGTCCCCGACCTGCACGTCGCCGACCAGCACGTCGGTGAGGCCGACGCCGCCGTCGAGGCCGAGGTAGTCGGCGACCTTCGGCCGGCGCAGGTCGGCGTCGACCAGCAGCACCCGCCAGCCCGCCTCGGCCAGCGCGATGGCCATGTTGCAGGAGAGCGTCGTCTTCCCCTCGCCCTGCAGCGCGCTGGTCACCGCGATCACCCGGGCCGGCTCGTTGACGTCGACGAAGCGCAGGTTGGTCCGCAACTTGCGGACCGCCTCGGCGCGGGCCGAGGTCGCCGCCTCGCCCACGATGAGCGGGGCGGCCTTGGCGCCGGGCTCGAAGGGGATCTCCCCCAGCAGCGGACTGCCGGTGACCCGTTGCAGGCCCGCGGCGTCACGCAGCCGGACGTCCACCAGGCCGCGCAGGACGGCCAGGCCGGCGCCGAGGAGCAGCCCGATCAGCGCGCCCAGGAGCAGGTTGCGGGTGGGCTGCGGCGAGACGGGACTGGAGCTGACCCGGGGACCGCTGACCACCTCGATCTTGATGGGCGCCGACCGACCCTCCGGGGGAGTCTCGACCTTCTGCACCAGCTCGACGAACTTGCTCGCGAGCGTCTCGGTGAGCTTCATCGCCCGCGCCTGGTCGGTGTCGGTGACGGTGGCCCTCAGCAGCACGGTGCCCGACTCGGTCGAGGTGGCGACCCGCCGTTGCAGGTCGTCGGCGGTCAGCCCGAGCGGCGTCTCCGCCACCACGCTCTGGGCCAGCCGGTCACTGCGCAGCAGGTCGGCGTACGACTTCACCCGCTGCTGCAGGAAGAGGCTGCCCTGGTAGGCGTCCGTCACGCCCTGACTCGGAGTGGTGACGAAGAAGGTCACCGACGCCACGTACCGGGGTGGCGTGCGGACCGTGATCAACGCAGCCGATCCGATCGCGACCATCAGCGTGACCAGGACGATCCACCAGTGCCGGCGGATCAGGCGCAGATAGGTGCGGACCTCCATCACGCCTCCCCTTCCGCCAGGACATTTGGCCCGTGAAACTGCACGAAATCCCCCTTGATGGCACTAACGACGTGTCAGGATCTAAACGGTTCACGACGGTGATGAAGTGAATGTAGAGGATGCAACTCCTCAAATGCCCTCAATCGCCGCAACACTGGAACAAACGCAGAGGACACCGATGGATCCTGCAGCTTCCCGAGCCGACAGCCCTCCGCACCGCGACTGGGTCACCCGGCGCACCAAGGCCCTCTCTCTGCTAACGCTCGACACGGCGGCGTGGTGCGGGGGATTCCTGGTCGCCGCCTGGGCGCGCTACGAGTTCGAGCTCACCCCGCGCCAGTGCGTGCTGGCCCTCGGGGCCGCGCTGGTGTGCGCGATCGTCCACGCGAGCATCGAACAGGTGCGCTCCACGGCCCGGGGCCGGCACCCGGTGGGCAGCGCGGGCGAGGCTCGCGACCTGGCCGGCACCGCGATCCTCGCCGCGGCCGTCGTGCTCACCGCCCTGGCCACCATGCCGGACCGGCCGGTGCCGGCCAGCGTCCCGGTCACCGGCGGCGCGGTCGCGCTGCTGCTGATGGCGGCCGGCCGGGCCGGCTACCGGTGGCGGCGCGACCGGGACGACCGCCCGGCCCGCTCGTCGGACCGGGCGCTGATCTACGGCGTCGACGCCGCCAGCGAGCGCCTGGTGCGGGTGCTCACCGGTGACCCGCAGAGCCGCTACCTCCCGGTCGGCCTGCTCGACGACGACCCCGACAAGCAGGGCCTGCGCCTGGAGGGGCTGCGGGTGCTGGGCGGTCGCGAGCAGATCGAGCAGGCGGTGCGCCGTACCCGGGCCACCACCGTGATCTTCTCGATCAACGGCTCGGACGCCGAACTGATGCGCGACGTACGCGGGCGCACCCTGCAGGCGGGCGCCGCCTTCAAGGTGCTGCCCCCGGTACGCGAGCTGCTGGACCGTCCGGTCGCCGTGACCGACGTACGCGACCTGCAGATCACCGACCTGCTCGGCCGGGCCCAGCGGGTGGCGGAACTGGCCTTCGAGCGCAACGGGCTGGCCGGGCGACGGGTCCTGGTCACCGGGGCGGGCGGCTCCATCGGCTCGGAGCTGTGCCGCCAGATCGCCCGCTGCGAGCCGGGCGAGCTGATGATGCTCGACCGGGACGAGTCGGCCCTGCACGCCCTGCAGATGTCACTGCACGGCCGGGCGCTGCTGGACGGGCCGGAGCTGGTCCTCGCCGACATCCGCGACGCCGACGGCATCGCCCGGATCATCGCCGAGCGCCGGCCCGACGTGGTGTTCCACGCCGCCGCCCTGAAGCACCTGACGCTGCTGCAACGCCACCCGGGCGAGGCGATCAAGACCAACGTCCGCGGCACGCTCAACGTGCTGGAGGCGTGCCGGGGCGTCAGCGAGTTCGTCAACATCTCGACCGACAAGGCGGCCAACCCGGCCAGCGTGCTCGGCTACTCGAAGCGGATCACCGAGCGGCTGACCGCCCACTACGCCACCCAGGTCGACGGCCGCTTCCTCAGCGTCCGCTTCGGCAACGTGCTCAGCAGCCGGGGCTCCGTGCTGACCGCGTTCCAGGCGCAGGTCGAGGCGGGCCTGCCGATCACCGTCACGCACCCGGACGTCACCCGCTACTTCATGACCGTGCAGGAGGCCGTGCACCTGGTGCTCCAGGCGGCCGTCATCGGGCGCGGCGGGGAGGCGCTGGTGCTCGACATGGGCGAGCCGGTGCGGATCGCCGACGTGGCGCGGCGGCTCGCCGCCGAGGCGCCCACCCCGACCGAGATCGTCTTCACCGGTCTGCGCCCCGGTGAGAAGCTGCACGAGGACCTCTTCGGCACCGACGAGATCGACAGCCGGCCGCTGCACCCGCTCATCTCACACGTGCGGGTGCCCGCGCTCGCCCCCGAGGAGCTGCACACGCTCGACCCGTACGCCGACGCCGACGAGCTGATCAAGCGGATGGCGGCGTACTGCGAGGACCTGCCGACCCGGGTGTCGATCCTGCCCTCGCCCCGCTGAACCCGTACGACGACCACCGGTGGCGGCGGCTCCTCCCGGAGCCGCCGCCACCGGCGTCGAGGACCTGCTCAGCGACGCCGACCGGGCGTCCGCTCCCCCTCGTGCTCCTCGGTCTCCTGCAGGGCGTCGGCGAACGGCTCGGTCAGGTCGTCGCCCGGCACCGCCACCTCCTCGGCGCGGTCCTGCTCGTCCACCCGGCCGCCCGGCGGGGGCTCGGGAGCAGTGGCGCCACCGGCGAAGCCGTACTCGTTGGGCTCGTCATGCCTGCTCATGGGGTCATCCTCCCGCTATGGTCGCTTTCGCTCCGGCCGGACACTGATCGTCTTACCCGCGCGACGGTCCCGGTAGTCGGCGACGGGCCGGCCAGCCCCGCCCAGAGCAGCTGGCGCAGCAGGATCACGGCCGCGGCGGCGGCCAGCGCGGACCAGCCCTGCCCGGCGGTGAGCCGGAGCAGGCCCGCGGCGACGAGCAGGTCCAGCAGCACCCGCAGCGCGGCACGCCAGGACCGGGCGGTGACCAGCAGCAGCGCGCCGCAGCACAGCGCCAGCGCGGTCACCGTGTCGGCGAGCTGCTGCCTCACCTGCCCGCACCGGCTTCCCCGACCTGCTGCTGCTCCTGGGCGATCTCCCGGCGCAGGAAGTAGTTCAGCGCGGTCCGGATGGTGGCGATGGCCGCCAGCTGGCCGATCTGGTCGAAGGTCGGCGACACGGCTGTCCGCAGGATGTCCGCGGCGAGTTGGAACTCCAGCCCGAGAGTGAGGAAGCGGCCCAGCGACAACCGGATCGGAGTGAAGACGGCGGCGCTGCGGTGTCGCAGCCCCTCGACCACGAACCGCAGCGCCGCCCAGACCGCGCCCACGAAGATCACCGACGCCCCGGCGATCTCGATCACGACGACCGCGACCTGGTCGCCGACGCGGAGGATCTCCTGGAGACTCACCCGGGGGCGTTACCCGCCCCCGGCACGGCTAGTCGGCGCCCCGGGCGGGTGTCGATGTCCTCGGTCGGGCCGAGGCGGAGCCGGGCGGTGGTAGGCAGGGCGGAGGCCGGTGCGGATATCGGTGTCGTACCCGGACCGGCCTCCGCCGCCGGGCGTCGTCCGGGCCCGCCGCAGGCGGGCCCGGGACCTCGACCCTAGAGCTGGCCGACCGCCTCGAGGATCAGCCAGAGCCCGCAGATGGCGAAGAGCACCGCCGCGCCGTACCGGATGGTCCGCTCCGGCAGGTGCCGGCCCAGCATCCGGCCGACCAGGATCGCCAGGGCGTCCGCCGCCACCATGCCGAGCGTGGAGCCCAGCCAGGTGCCGAACCAGCCGTACTTGGTGGCCAGCGTGATGGTGGCCAGCATGGTCTTGTCGCCCAGCTCGGCGAGGAAGAACGCCACACCGACCGCGAGGACGGCCGACTTGCCGCCCTTCTCCGCCTTGCGCTTCTCCTCCTCGGTCAGCCGGTCGCCCCGCAGCGTCCAGACGCCGAAGCCGAGGAACGCCAGGCCGGCGATCAGCGTGATCCATCCGGTGGGCAGGGCCGCGTTGAGGCCCGCGCCGATCGCCACCGAGGCCAGGTGCACGATCGCGGTGGCGACGGTGATGCCGATCAGCACCGGGACCGGCTTGAAGCGGGTGGCGAAGGTGAGGGCCATCAGCTGGGACTTGTCCCCCAGCTCGGCGACGAAGATGACGCCGAAGCTGATCACCAGCGCGGCCAGAAATCCGTCCATGAGAACCTTCCCGATCATGCCGGGAGGAGGTACAGGGGCGCCCTCGACCCGGCTGTGACAGCCTGAGTCGAAGGTCTCGCCCGCCCCGCCTGGACGGGGCCGCGTGGCCGGATGCGGAACGCACCAGTGTGTCGACCACGACATTGGGGGCTACTCCCCTTCGCGCCCTCACCCTAGCCCACCTCACCGCCCCCCACCTGCGCGGGTAACCAGGGTCACCCACCCGCCCCGCCGGACACCGGGCCGATCGGCCCGTCCCCGCCGATCCTCCGCCCGGGATCCCGCCGCCGGGCCCGATCGACGGATTCGCCGCGGTCGGCACCCGGCGCCGCAGCCCGGGGCCGAAGGGCACGCAGGTGACGCGCTCCGGGCACCCGGATCCGACCACCGGTGGTCGGCGGGACGGGTGGGTGGGGCCGGGTCAGTCGGCGCGGGCCAGGGTGACGCCGAAGAGGCCGTCCGGGTCGGTCCAGAACCGCTCCCGGGTGAAGCCGGCCGCCGACAGCTCCGCCGCGAAGCCCTCCGGGCGGAACTTCGCCGAGATCTCCGTCCGCAGCTCCTCGCCGGCGGTGAAGTCGACGTCCAGGTCGAGCACCCGGACCCGCATCGGGCGCTGCGCGCGCAGCCGCATCTCGATCCACTCCCGCTCGGCGTCCCAGAGCGCCACGTGGGTGAACGCCTCGGGCACGAAGTCCGCGCCCAACTCCCGGTTGACCACCCGCAGCACGTTGCGGTTGAACTCGGCGGTCACCCCGGCGGCGTCGTCGTACGCGGGCACCACCACAGCCGGGTCCTTGACCAGGTCGGTGCCGATGAGCAGCCAGTCCCCCGCCTCCAGGGCGTCGCGCATGGCGCGCAGGAAGCCGGCCCGCTCGGCCGGCATCAGGTTGCCGATGGTGCCGCCGAGGAAGACCACCAGCCGCCGTCCACCGGTCGGGAGCCGGTCGAGCTGGCGGGTGAAGTCGCCGACGATGCCGCGTACCCGCAGGCCCGGGTAGTCCTGCGCGATCTGCTCGGTGGACTGGCGCAGCGCGCTCACCGACACGTCCAGCGGCACGAAGGTGCCCAGCCCGCCACGGCGGGTGAACGCGTCCAGCAGCAGCCGGGTCTTCTCCGACGACCCCGAGCCCAACTCGATGAGCGTCTTCGCGCCGGTCAGCTCGGCGATGTCGGCGGCCCGCTCGGCCAGCACCGCGCGCTCGGCGCGGGTCGGGTAGTACTCCGGCAGCCGGGTGATCTCCTCGAACAGCTCGCTGCCCCGGGCGTCGTAGAACCACTTCGGTGGCAGCCACTTGGGGTCGGCGGTCAGCCCGACACGTACGTCCTCGCGCAGGCTGCGGCCGAGGTCCTGCTCCTCGAGGTAGATCTCCAGTGGCTCCGCGCTCATGGGGTGTCCCTTTCGTCGGGCGAGATGTCCCTGTCTCCACCTGTGGAAATCGGTGCGGTCAGGCGCCTGCCAGGGCGCGCGTACGCACCGAGGTCGAGGTCGCCACCACCAACTGCCCGGCCGGCACCGGCCGCCAGCCCGGGTCGTCGTCGTGCGGCTCGGAGGCCAGCAGCACCGCCTCGGCCGTGGCGCGTACCGACAGGGCGTGACCGGCGGCGCTGGCCACCACCGTCCGCCCGTCGGTGAGCAGCAGGTTCAACCGCGACCCGGGGGCGGCCTTCTCGACCTCGCCGACCGTGGCGGCGACCGCCTCGGCCGGGTCCACGCCGCAGCGCAGCCGGTGCCGCAGCAACGCCCAGAGCAGGGCGGAGTCGGTCGGGGCGTCCAGGGTCAGCAGGTCACGCACCGGCAGGGCGGCGGCGAGCGACACCACCGAGTCCGGCCAGCCCCGGACCACCCCGTTGTGGCTGAACAGCCAGCGCCCCTCGGCGAACGGCGCCGCCGCGGACTCCTGCACCGGCATGCCGACGGTGCCGGAGCGGACGGCGGCCAGCACCGCCCCGGCCAGGGTGACCTCCGCCAACCCGGGCAACGTGACGTCGCTCCAGATCGGCTGGGCCCGCCGGTACCGCACCGGCTCGCCGTCGCCCGGGTACCAGCCGACACCGAATCCGTCCACGTTGATCGTCCCGCCGCCGCGCATGTCCCGTGGCGCCCACGACTGCCGCGCCAGCGAGTACGGCGGGTCGAACAGCAGCGACCGCAGGCTGACCGGCGGCCCCAGGTAGGCCAGATGTCGACACATCAGCGGGTCCGTCCCGTCATCCGTGCGCCTCGTCGGCCCGCGCGTCGCGGGCGCAGCGGAAGCCGCTGAAGATCTGCCGCCGGATCGGGTAGTCCCAGTTGCGGAAGGTGCCCCGGCACGCCGCCCGGTCGGTGCCGAACGAGCCGCCGCGCAGCACCCGGTAGTCGTCGCCGAAGAAGACCTCGGAGTACTCCCGGTAGGGGAAGGCGGCGAAGCCCGGGTGGCCACGGAAGGTGGTGGAGGTCCACTCCCACACGTCGCCGATCAACTGGTGCACCCCGAGCGGGGAGGCGCCGGCCGGGTACGCCCCCACCGGGGCCGGCCGGAGGTGGCGCTGCCCCAGGTTTGCGTGCTCGCCGGTGGGGTCCTCGTCGCCCCACGGGTACCGCCGGGAGCGTCCGGTTGTTGGGTCCCAGCGGGCCGCCTTCTCCCATTCCGCCTCGGTGGGCAGGCGCCGGCCCGCCCAGGCCGCGAAGGCCTCCGCCTCGTACCAGCAGACGTGCACCACCGGCTCGTCGTCGCGCACCGGCGACCACCGGCCGAAACGCCGGTACGCCCAGCCGTCGCCGTCGCGCCGCCAGTGCAGCGGCGCGGTCAACCCGGCCTCCCGGCGGTGCCGCCAGCCGGCCTCGCTCCACCAGCGGGGGTCGTCGTACCCGCCGTCGGCGATGAACTCGCGGTAGCGGCCGTTGGTGACCGGGGCGGCGTCGATGACGTACGCGGGCAGCTCGACGGTGTGCGCGGGGCGCTCGTTGTCCAGCGCCCACGGGTCGGTCGAGGTGCCCATGGTGAACGGGCCGGCCGGCACCAGCACCTCACCGCCGACGCGGGCCCGTGGCTCGGGCGGCGCGGGCGCGTCCAGCACCGCCGGCCCGGAGCGCAGCTGGTGGGTGGCGAGCATCGTCTCGTCGTGCTGCTGCTCGTGCTGCACGATCATGCCGAAGGCGAACCCGTCGGTGACCAGCGACCGGTCGGTGAAGCGGATCCCGTCCAGCAGGTCGAGCACCTTGTCCCGGACCGTCGTCAGGTACGCGCGCGCCTCGGCCGGTGGCAGCAGCGGCAGGGTCGGGCGGTCCTTGCGGGGCTGCTTGAACGCGTCGTACAGGTCGTCGATGTCCTGCCGGACGGGTTCGCGTCCGCCGACGTCGCGCACCAGCCACAGCTCCTCCTGGTTGCCGACGTGGGCCAGGTCCCAGACCAGCGGCGACATCAGCGGTGAGTGCTGGCGCATCAGGTCGTCGTCGTCGACCGCCTCGGTGAGCAGGGCGGTGCGGGCGCGGGTGCGCTCCAGCTCCGCCGCGATGCGGCCGCGCAGCCGTTCCGTCTCCGTGCCCGGCTCCTCGGTCGTGGTCACCGGTGCCCCCTCTCCACGGCGGCGCGTCGCCGCCGGATCCCTCGAGTCGTCTCCGCGTGGATCTCCGCCGGCAGGTCCAGCCCGGGCAGCGCCTCCACCGCCAGGTCGAGCAGGGCGGCGGCGGCCCGCGCCAGCGACGGGTCGGCCAGGCCGAGCCGGGCGGCGTCGTGCCAACGGTCGGCCACCGGCTCGGCGATCTCCCGGGCCGCGCGGGCGGTGTCGTCGTCGGCCAGCAGGGCGGTCAGCACGGCCAGCGGGACCGTCCATCCCGCGCCGGGCTGGGCGTCCAGGTAGCGCACCTCCAGGTAGCCGCGCGGCCGGACCGGCGGGAAGAGGGTGCTGACGTGGTAATCCAGGTCGTCGGTGGTGGGCGGTCGGGGCAGCGCTCCGTCGAGCCAGTCGGCGAAGGTCACCCCGGCCGGTGGCGTCCAGTCCGGGCCGTCGTGCCGCAGGCAGAGCAGCGGGGCGGCCAGGACGTACCGGGTCCAGGCCGCGACCGGGTCCTCGTCGGGTCGGTACGGCGACCAGACCGGACGGGTGCGGGCCGGGTCGATCGCCAGCCAGGCGGCCATCCGGGCGGAGGCCCAGCCGGTGGGCCGACCGGCGTGCCGGTCGGCGGTGGCGAAGGCGGCCACCAGCGGCGGCCCGACCGCGTGCACGGTGGCCCAGCGCTGGGGCAGGATGGCCGGCTCCCCCGCGTCGAGGCAGATCTGAAGGCCGGCGGTGCTGTACATCATGGTCCGCCCGGCCGGACCGCGGCGGTCGAAGACGCGGCGCATGGCGCGGTAGCGGGGGGTCTCGATGACCGGCCGGGGCGGCCGGTGCGGGTCGATGCCGGTGCGGCCGAGGACCAGGCCGACCGGTGCCAGCAGCGCTTCCAGCTCGGCGATGTCGGCCTCGGTGGCCAGGATCAGCGCGGCGACCGACGGTCGGGGCGCGGTGGAGACCTCCACCTGCCCGCCGGGCTCCACCGTCACGCTGCTGCCGTGCCGCAGCGGCAGAGCGGGGCTGGTGCTGTCCAGGGTCACGGGGCTGTGCCGCCCCAGCGCCGCCCGCAGCCGCTCCGGATCCACCGGTCGAGCGGGGTCGGCGACGTCGTGCACGGTCCATTCCAGTTCGACGCCGGTATGGACCGGGGGGCCGGTCTTGAAGCAGATCCGGGCCAGGTGGGCCGCGGCGCACCCCGCCTCCCGCAGCACGGTCGTCCGGTCCAGCTCCGGCGACGTCACCACGAGATGGTCCCCCTCCCGACGCTGGGCTCCGGCCTGCCGCCACCGCACCGACCGTGACGTGCCCCGGTGCCGGTGGCTCACCCCATCTTCTGTCTACCGCACGGATCGCGCTGACCGGACCGGAAGAAATTTCTGTGAAGTCTTTTCGACCGGGTCCACCACCCGCCCGGACCGCGCCGCCCGGACGTGCCCCCGGCCTGCCGTCCCGGATCGGCTCTGGCGCAATCCGCCGGACCGCCGAGCTGTCGACCGCGGCCGAGGGCCCGGAGGCGGCGGGGCCGCTCCGGATCGGGTCGGGCTAACCGTTGCGGCTGGGCCGCGCGTCGGGTGTCGGGCGGGCCCGGGACGGCTCCGGCTCCGGGGAGGCGGCGGCGGGCGCCTGCTCGGGCACGAGGTCACGGCAGTACGCCTCGACCCGCTCGGCGCCACCGGCGATCTCCACGAGGTCGGCGTACGCCGGGGTGCGCAGTGCCTTCTCCCGCTGCGCGGCCGGCTTGGCCAGGTAGGCGCGGCACAGCCCGGTGAGTTGCGCGGTGCCGGCGGGCCCGCCGGGGTTGCCGGGACCACCGGGCCGCTCGGAGCCGGCGGTGGTGGAGGGCACCGGTCCCGGCGTGGCCGACGGGCCGCCGGACGGGCCGCCGCCGGTGGGCGTGCCGCTGCGGTCCGGGGCGCCGTCGGCGGAACTCGGCGCCGGGGCGGGTGGCCGGGGCGCTCGCTCCGGCTCGCTGGGACGGTCGAGGGTCACGGCGGCGAAGGCGACGCCGGCGGTGGCGGTGGCCGCGACGCCGGCGATCCAGGCGACGACACCCGTGGTCAGGCCCCGGCGCCGACGGGGCGGCGCGACGGTGGCGGGCCCGGCGGCGCGGGCGGCCCGGAACGCGGCCAGCGCCGCCTCCTCCCCGGCCAGCTCGCCGGGGCGGGACGGCGCGGCGGCGGCGGAGAGCAGCCGGGCCAGCGGGTCGGCGTCCCCGGGCGTGCCGGCGCGGGCCGCGTCGAGCAGCCGCTCGGACTCGGCCCGGTCGGCGGGGTGTTCCGCGCCGTCGGAGCGGCGGAAGTCCATCCAGTTTCCCCTCACGTCATCCGTCCGCCGGCTCGGTGCGGGAGGCGTCGGGAGACCGTCGGCCGCGTCGGGGCCGGGGCGCGACGGCGCGGTCCTCGGCACCGACCGACTTGGGCGAGTCCTGACGTTCCAGCATCGCCGCCAGGCGGCGCAGTCCGCGGTGCGCAGCGGTGCGGACCGCACCCGGCCGCTTGCCGAGGACCCGGCCGGCGGTCTCGGCGTCCAGGCCGATCACCGCCCGCAGCAGCACCGCCTCCGCCTCCCGTGGCGGCAGGGTGGCGATGAGGGCGAGCGCCGACTCGGTGCCGATCGTCTCACCGGCCCGCTCCGCGGTGTCGGCGTCCCCGGCCAGCTCGCTCAACGCCTGCACGGGCACCGGCAGGGAGGGCCGACGGCGTTGCCGGCGCAGGTGGTCCATCGCCCGGTTGCGGGCGATGGTGACCGTCCAGGCGCGGAACTCGCCGCCGGTGAAGCTGGGCAGGTCCCGGGAGATCTGCAGCCAGGTCTCCGACGCGACGTCCTCGGCGTCGGCGCCGACCAGGGCGGTCAGGTACCGCAACAGGCCGGGCTGGAGGCTGCGGTAGAGGAAGCGGAAGGCGTCCTCGTCGCCGGCCTGCGCCGCGGCCACGGCCTCGGTCAGCTCACCGGTCATGCGTCCGCCGTCCCCGCCGTCCGGCCCGCGCCACGGCCGGCGGACGTGCGCCGGGCGCACCTCCGGCCCGGCAGCCGGACCTCATCGCGCACCATCAGCCCCCCGCCGACCCGAATCGCGCCCGTACCGATCGGCCCGGGCGGCATGTCTGGACACACGCCGCGACAATACGGCCCGTCGGCGGAGATGCCGTAGCGTGCCGGCACCGTGGGCTGGCCCGAGTCGCGCTAACGCTAGGAGTGGACGACCGGACGGACAAGCCGACGCCGCATCCGGGGAGAGTGAGAAATCTCTACGAGCCGACCCGGCGCGTCGGCGTAACGCGAATCGGGGCCGGGACGCCCGCGCGGCGGATCCCCGTGCCCGGCGCGTCCCGCGTCGGCCGGTTCGCCCCGCGCCGGTCCGGCGCGCCGCCGCCATTGTGACACCCCGTCCGAGCCTCGTCACGCACCGTCCGTGACCTGCGTCCGCGGCGGCCTGGGCGGACGGCCGGACGCGACGACGGGGAGATCGCCATGAGTCCTTCTCGCGACCTCTGGGTACGGTATTGAGGTGTTGTCATCGGAGGTCGTGCTCAGCGGTCGCTACCGCCTGGACGAACGTGTCGCCACCGGCGGCATGGGCGACGTCTGGCGTGCCACGGACCTCGTCCTGGGCCGCCAGGTCGCGGTGAAGGTGCTGCTGCCCGCCCTGGTCTCCGACCCCGACTTCATCGCCCGCTTCCGCGCCGAGGCGCGCATCATGGCAGCCCTGCGCCACCCGGGCATCGTGCAGGTCTTCGACTGCGGCGAGGACCGGCTCGACGACGGCAGCCGGGCCGACTACCTGGTCATGGAGTTCGTCGAGGGTGAGCCGCTGTCCCGGCGGATCGAGGCCGCCGGGCACCTGGACGTCGACGAGACGATGTCGATCGTGGCGCAGGCCGCCCAGGCGCTGCACGCCGCGCACGCCGGCGGGATCGTGCACCGCGACGTCAAGCCGAGCAACCTGCTGGTGCAGGAGGACGGCACGGTGGTGCTGGTCGACTTCGGCGTCGCCCGATCGACAAATGTGACGAGCATCACCAGCGCCAACGCGGTACCCGGGACGGCCCTCTACATGGCGCCGGAGCAGGCCTCGGGCCGCCCCGTCTCGGCCGCCACCGACATCTACGCGCTGGGCGCGGTGGCGTACTGCTGTCTCACCGGCGGTCCGCCGTTCACCGGCGACAACCCCCTCCAGGTGGCGGTACGGCACCTCGACGACGAGCCGCCGGCGCTGCCGGAGGACGTCCCGGCGCCGGTTCGCGCGCTGGTGACGCGCGCGTTGGCGAAGGACCCGGCGGACCGCTTCGCCACCGGCGCGGAGATGGCCGCCGCCGCCCGGGCCGCCCTCGGCGACCACGGTGGCGCGGCGACCGCGCTGGTGGCTCCGGTGCTGCGGGGCGCGGCCGGCCCGAGCACCACCCGCGACGACCTGCCGGTGCTGACCCCGGCGACCGTCGCGCGGACCTCCCGCGGGCGGGGCCGGCGGGGCTCGCTGGTCGGCGCGCTGGCCGCGGTGCTGGTGGCGCTCACCGCGTTGGGCGCGGCGCTGGGCGCGGCCAAGGAGACCGGCGACGGAGCCACCAACATCAAGAGCACCCCGCCGAGCGCCGTGCCGAGCGACCCGGTGGAGCTGCCGGCGAGCCCGGTGGAGGACGACACCTACCGCCCGGAGCGCCCGGACCGGTCGTGGGGCCCGAGCAGCAGCCCGTCGGCCACGGTGACCGTGACGCCGTCGGCGGTGCCGAGCGGCTCGACCGAGCCGACGCCGACGGCCACCGCGCCGACCACCCCGGCGGACCCGCCGCCCACCACCCCGGCCGACCCGCCGCCGACCACCACCAAGCCGGCCGACCCGCCGCCCACCACCACGACGCCGCCGGTGGACCCGCCGCCCGACGGCGCCTGAGGGCAACACGAACAGTCCACGCGTCTGCGCCAATTCGGACTTTCGACCCCATAACGCGTCTAGGCTGCGGCAGAAGGAAGTCATCTGCCGCAGGAGCCAGCGTGCGCACTGAGAAACTCGTCGTCATCGGTCAGGGGTACGTCGGACTGCCGCTCGCCATGCGTGCCGTCGAGACGGGCATGGACGTGGTCGGTCTCGACGTCGACGCCGACCGGGTCAAGCGGCTCGCCGCCGGTGAGTCGTTCGTCGAGGACATCCCGGACGAGCGGCTCGGGCGGGCGTTGGCCGGCGGTCGGTACCGGCCGAGCACCGACTACGCCGACGCCCGGGACTTCGACGTCTGCGTCATCACCGTCCCCACGCCGCTGCGCGACGGCGCCCCGGACCTGAGCTACGTCGAGCACGCCGGACGCAGCATCGGCCCGTACGTGCGGCCCGGCTGCACCGTGGTGCTGGAGTCCACCACGTACCCGGGGACCACCGAGGAGCTGCTGCGCCCGCTGCTGGAGTCGGCGAGCGGCCTGCGCAGCCCCGGCGACTTCCACCTCGGCTACAGCCCCGAGCGGATCGACCCCGGCAACCCCACCTGGCGGCTGGAGAACACCCCGAAGGTGGTCTCCGGCGTCGACGAGCAGGCGCTGCACCGGGTGGACGACTTCTACCGCCGCCTGGTGCAGCGCACCGTCCCGGTCGACTCGACCCGGGTGGCCGAGCTGACCAAGCTGATCGAGAACACCTTCCGCCAGGTCAACATCGCGTTGATCAACGAACTCGCGGTGGTCTCGCACCACCTCGGCATCGACGTGTGGCAGGCGATCGACGCCGCCGACTCGAAGCCGTTCGGGTTCATGTCGTTCCGCCCCGGCCCCGGCGTCGGCGGGCACTGCCTGCCGATCGACCCCTGCTACCTGTCCTGGCAGGTCAAGCGCACCCTGGGCCGGCGGTTCCGGTTCATCGAGCTGGCCGACGACGTCAACCACCAGATGCCCGAGCACGTCGCCCACCGGGTGATGACCGGGCTGAACCGGCTGGGCCGCCCGATCAACGGGGCCCGGCTGCTGCTGCTCGGCCTGGCGTACAAGCGGAACACCGGGGACATGCGCGACTCCCCCGCCGTCGACGTCGTACGGCACCTGCGGGCGCTCGGCGCCGAGGTCCGCGCGGTCGAGCCGTACGCCCAGCCGGAGCAGCTCCCGGCCGGGGTGGTGGTGGTCGACCTGACCGAGCGGGAGGTCACCGAGGCGGACGCGGTGGTGGTGGTCACCGACCACGACTGCTTCGACTACGACCTGGTCACCCGGCACGCCCGGTACGTCTTCGACAGTCGCGACCGGTGCCGCGGGCCGGTGGTGGAGCGGCTCTGACCCGGCCGCGCCCGCGCGACCGACCGGGCCCGCCGCCGCGCGCCGGGTCGGCGCGACGACACCGACCCGGCGTACCCGCTCACTCCGCGCCGAGCGCCGCCACGACCGGCCGGGCCAGCGCGCGGCGGGCCGGCAGCACCGAGGCGGCCAGCGCGGCGAGCACCGCCACGGCGAGGATCGCCGCGAGCCGCCCCCAGGGCAGCACCAGGGTGAAGTCGCCGCCGATCTTCGCCACGAAGGCCATCGCCCCGGCGCTGACCCCGATGCCCAACGCCACCCCGAGCACCGCCCCGACCAGCGCCGTCAGCACCGCCTCCACCGCCAGCATCGCCCGCATCCGGGCCCGGGTGAGCCCGACGGCGCGCAGCACCGCGTGCTCCCGGGTCCGTTCGACGACCGAGAGGCTGAGCGTGTTCGCGACACCGACCAGCGCGATCACCACGGCCAGGCCGAGCAGGGCGGTGACGAAGGCCAGCAGCATGTCCACCGTGCCGGTGAGCATCTTCTTGTAGGCGGCCTGGTCCAACAGGTTGACCGTCGGGTAGCGGGCGACGACCGTCTCGACGGCCGCCCGGGCCCGCTCGGCGCTCACCCCGTCCGCCGGGTCGACCTCGGCCAGGTGCCCGCGTACGGCCGGGAAGAGGGCGGCGAAGTCGGCGCCGACGACGTCCACCAGGTGACCCGCCGGCACCCGCGCCGCGGCCGGGGCCGGCTCGTCGGCGGTGACCACCGCGGCCACCCGGAACGTCCGCCCGCCCAGGACGACCGGTGAGCCGACCGACCAGCCCCGGGCCTCGGCCAGCTCGCGGTGCGCCAGCACCGTGCCGGCCCGCAGGTCGTCGACGTCCCCGGCGACCACACCGGACAGGCCGCGACCGACCAGCTCCGGGTGGACGGAGCGGATCTCCATGCCGTCGACGACCCGGCTGCGGTGCTCGTGCACCACGCCCAGCTCGGGGCGGTCGGCCAACTCGTCGGCGAGGGTGGCCGGCAGGTCCCCGCCGACGCCGGTGACCAGGAAGTCCACCCCGATCTGCGCGTCCACGCTGCGCTCGATGCCCACCTTGACGCTGCCCGCCCCGACCACGAACGCCGAGACCAGCCCGATGCCGATGACCAGGGCGGTGGCGGTGGCGGAGACCCGGCGGGGACTGCGCACGGCGTTCGCCACCGCCAGGGCCGCGGTGGCGCCGAGCACCCGCCGCGCCGGCACACCGAAGAACCGGACCAGGGCGGGCACCAGCACCGGCCCGAAGAGCACGATGCCGAAGAAGCTCAGCACCCCACCGACGGCGACCAGCACGATCTGGCCGACCGTGGCGGCGAACGCAAGCGCCGCGATCCCGGCGGCGAGGACCACCGCGCCGATCGCGAGGCGGGTCCGGCCCGCCCCCCGGGTCACCTGCACCGACGAGTCGGTCAGCGCGGCCACCGGCGCCACCCGGGTGCCCTGCCACGCCGGCAGGAACGCGGCCGCCACCGTGATGCCGGTGCCCAGCAGCAGGCAGAGCAACACGGTCGACCCGGACAGGGCCGGCGCGGCCGGCACCGGCACGCCCAGCGCGGGCAGCGTGGCCGCCAGGCCGGCGGCCAGTCCCGCGCCGGCCAGCACGCCGAGCACGGAGGCGACCAGCCCCAGCAGCGCCGCCTCCAGCAGCGCCGCCCGGAAGACCTGCCCCCGCGTCGCCCCGACCAGCCGCAGCAGGGCGGTACGGCGGGTCCGCTGGGCGAGCACGATGGCGAAGGTGTTGGCGATGACGAAGCCGGCCACCACCACGGCGACCCCGGCGAAGGTCAGCAGGACCAGACCGAACTGCTCCAGGTCGCGCACCGCGTCGTCGACCGCCGCGTCGAGGATCTGCTGCCGGGTCCGCACCGTCTGGCCCGGCCCGGCCACCTCGGTCAGCCGGGCGGCCAGTGCCTCCCGGGAGATGCCGGGGGCGGCGGCCACCATGATCCGGCCGTAGCCCGGCTCACCGGTCACCGCGAGGGCGTCGGCGCCGACCAGTCCGATGAAGGGTCCGCCCACGTCGCGGGAGGTGCCCGCCACGTCCACCGTGCCGACCAGGGTGTACGGCCGGGCCGCCCCGCTCACCCCGCCGACGCGCACCGGGGCGCCGAGGGCGAAGCCCTCCTCCTCGGCGGTCGGGGCGTCGAGGACGACCTCGCCGGGACGCTCCGGCAGCCGGCCGGCGGTCACGTCGTACGAGCGCAGGGCCGGGTCGGTGGGGATCGCGGCGAGCACGGCGTAGCCGAGCACCGGCCGCCCGTCGGCGCCGACCAGACCGGCCGAGCCGGTCAGCTCGCCCTCGGCGGCGGCCACTCCCTCGACCGCGCGCACCCGCTCGACCAGGGCCTGCGGGAGGGGCCGCTCGCCGGCGTAGACACCGGCGTCGGTGTGCCGGTCGAAGGCGCCGGCGCGGGCGTACGCTCCGGATTCCATGCCGTCGGTGACCATCAGGGTGCCGGCGACGAAGGCCACGCCGAGCACGATGGCCAGCGAGGACAGCAGCAGCCGCAGGGCGTCGGCGCGCAGCGACCGCAGGGTGGTCCGGATCATGCCGTCACCGCCCCCGTCCCGGCGTCGCGCGAGGCGGTCGTGGAGGCCAGGCCGGCGAGGGTGTCCCGGACCCGCTCGGCGGTGGGCGCGGCGAGTTCCCGTACCGGCCGGCCGTCGACCAGGAAGACCACCCGGTCGGCGTACGCGGCGGCGACCGGATCGTGGGTCACCATGACCACGGTCCGGCCGAGGGTGTCGACGGCCTCACGGAGCAGCCGCAGCACCTCCGCGCCGGAGCGGGAGTCGAGGTTGCCGGTCGGCTCGTCGGCGAAGATCACCTCCGGGCGGGTGACCAGGGCGCGGGCCAGCGCGACCCGCTGCTGCTGGCCGCCGGAGAGTTCACCGGGCCGGTGCCGCAGCCGGTCGGCGAGCCCGACGGCGGCGACCACCCGCCGCAGCCAGGCCGGCTCGGGCCGGCGGCCGGCGATGGCCAGCGGGAGCACGATGTTCTCCTCGGCGGTCAGCGCCGGCAGCAGGTTGAACCGCTGGAACACGAAGCCGATCCGGTCGCGCCGCAGCAGGGTGAGCCGCCGGTCGTCGAGGCGGGCGGTGTCGGTGTCACCGATGCGCACCGTGCCCCGGGTGGGGCTGTCCAGACCGGCCAGGCAGTGCATCAGGGTCGACTTGCCGGAGCCGGACGGGCCCATGACGGCGTGGAACGCGCCGGCGGCGAAGTCGACGTCGACGTCGTCGAGCGCGACGACGCGGGCGGCGGCGTGGCCGTACTCCTTGCGCAGGCCGCGGGCGGCGACCGCGACGCCGGCACGGACCGGTGGTGGGGCGAGGGACATGCGGGTTGCTCCTGCGTGCAGTCGGTGACCGGGTACGTCTCCGACGCTAGGCAGCCCGGCCGGCGGTGGCGTCCACCCGCGCGGTCGAGGCCGGTACGCCCCGGGTCGCCCCTGTCCGGGCGGTCCCGTACGACCCAGGTCGTACGCTCAGCCGCCCGGGGTGACCAGTCCGCTCTCGTACGCCAGCACCACCGCCTGCACCCGGTCGCGCAGCCGCAGCTTGGCCAGGATCCGCCCGACGTGGGTCTTCACGGTCGCCTCGGCCACGTGCACCCGGGCGGCGATCTCGGCGTTGGACAGCCCCTGCGCGACGAGCAGCAGCACCTCCCGCTCCCGCTCGGTGAGCTGGGCCAGCCGCGGGTCCTCGGCGGGCCCCGGCCCGAGCCGGTCGGCGAACCGGTCGAGCAGCCGGCGGGTGATCGACGGCGCGACCACCGAGTCCCCGGCGGCGACCACCCGGATCGCGGCGAGCAGTTCCTCCGGGGGCACGTTCTTGAGCAGGAAGCCGCTCGCCCCGGCCCGCAGCGCGGCGAAGGCGTCGGCCTCGGTGTCGAAGGTGGTGAGCACCAGCACCCGGGGCCCGCCGGGGTTGTCCCGGCAGATCCGCCGGGTCGCCTCGACGCCGTCCATGGTCGGCATCCGGACGTCCATCACCACCACGTCGGCCTCGGTACGGGCGAGCACCCGCAGCGCGTCCGCGCCGTCGATCGCCTCGCCGACGACCGTCAGGTCGGGCTGGGAGTCCAGCACCATCCGGAACCCGGCGCGGACCAGCGCCTGGTCGTCCACGATCACCACCCGGACCGTCATGCCGCGATCACCTCCGTCCCGGGCGTCGACGGTAGCGGCAGCCGCGCCTCGATCTGCCAGCCCCCGGCCGGTCGGGGGCCGGCGGTGAGGCTGCCGTCGTACACGCCGACCCGCTCGCGCATGCCGACCAGGCCGTGTCCGCCGGACGGCGCGGGAGCGACCGGCGGGCGGCCGCGCCCGTCGTCGACGACCCGGACCACGACGGCGTCCGGGTCGTGGTCGAGGGTGACCGTGACGTCCGCGCCCACCCCGGCGTGCTTGAGGGCGTTGGTCAGCGCCTCCTGCACCACCCGGTAGACGGTGAGGTCCAGCCCCGGGGGCAGGGCCGGCGGTTCGCCCCGCACGGTGTGCCGGACCCGCAGGCCGGCGTCGCGGAAGCGGTCCAGCAGCGCGGGCAGCTCGGCGACGGCGGGGCGTCGGCGCTCCGGCTCGGCGACCCCGCCGCCGGCCGGGTCGCTGACGGCGCCGGGCGCGGGCGCCGGCTGCGGCGGGCTCGGCTCCCGCAGGACGTCCACCAGCCGGCGCATCTCCTCCAGCGCCTGCCGGCCGGTGTCGGCGACCACCTTGACCGCCGTCTTCGCGGTCTGCGGGTCGCGGTCGAGCAGGTACCGGGCCCCGTCGGCCTGGACGATCATCACCGCCATGCTGTGCGCCACCACGTCGTGCAGCTCGCGGGCGATCCGGGCCCGCTCCCCGGCGACCGCGGCGCGGGCCTCGGCCTCCCGCTCCCGTTCCAGGGTGGCGGCCCGCTCCTCCAGGGTGAGCACGTAGAGCCGGCGGGTGCGCACGTTCAGCGCGGCCAGCCACACCCCGCCGGTGACCAGCCCGAAGTACGTCACGGTGACCCACCAGGCCAGGTTGCTGACCGTCTGCGAGGCGGCCAGCAGCACGCCGACGCCCGCGACGACCCCGGCGAGCACGCCGTCGCGGAGCCGGTCGGCGTACTTGACCACGCTGTAGAGGGCGATCAGCACGCCGATGTCGAAGGCGAGCGGCCCCCAGCCGGCCACCACCTGGACCAGGGCGAGCACGGCCACCACCGCGGCCACCGCGGACGGGTACGTCCGGCGCGCCAGCAGGACGACGGCCATGGCGCAGCCGACCAGGGTGGCCCACGCGCCCCCCGGCTGCGCCACCACGCCGGCCACGGCGAAGAGCGCCACGACGCCGGAGACGAGCACGTCGAAGGCGACGGAGCGCAGCGGGCGGCCGAGGACCGTACGGTTCACGGTCACCCAGCGTACGTGCCGCCACCTGCGTCGATGCGCCCGATCGCCGGGGCGGACGGGCGCATCGACGGGACGGGTGGCGGCTCAGACCAGTTCGCGCATGCGGGCGATCTCGACCGCCTGCTCGGTGGCCACCGAGGTGGCGAACTCGTTGAGCTGCTGGTCGACGCCGACCGTGAGCAGGTCGGTGGCCATCCGCACCGCGCCGTCGTGGTGGTCGGTCATCATCCGTACGAAGAGCCGGTCGAACTCGGCGCCCCGGGCGTCGGTCAGCGCCCGGATCGCCTCGGGCGACTGCATGCCCCGCATGGTGCCGTGGTCGTGGCCCGGGACGTCGGCGGCCAGGCCACGGGCGCTGAGCCAGCCGCGCATCATGCCGATCTCCGGCCCCTGCGCGCCGCGGATGCGCTCGGCGAGGGCTCTGACCTGCGGGCTGCCGGCCCGGTCGGGGGCGAGCTGCGCCATCTCCAGGGCCTGCTGGTGGTGCGGGATCATCATCCGCACGAACCAGACGTCGAGGGAGTTGTAACGGGGCGCGGCGGTGTCGCGGACCTCGTGCGCGGGGCGGGCGACGGCCGACTCACCCGGCCGGCCGGGCACGATCACCGAGGGGCCGTCCGTCGGCGCGGGGGTGGGCGTCGCCCGGCCGGTCGCGCCGACCGTGACCGTGCCGGGGCGGTCGGTGGGTCGCAGGGCGAGCGCCAGGGCCACCAGCACCACGACCGCGACTGTGACGACGAGCAGGGTCCGTCCACGTGGGGCGGTCATGCCATTCCCCCTCCGGTCGAGGTGACAGCGATCGTATCCATTGACAACGGGGCAATCATGTGACCCAAATCACATCGATGATCGTCGCAGGACGGTAGGGTGTCCACAATCATCCTTGCCTTTCGAAGGGCCCTGCCGATGATCAGATTTCCCCTCCCCGGACGACGGCAACTGAAGATCGCCAGCATGGTCGCCACCGGCCTGCTGGTCGCCGGCGTGGCCACCGTTCCCGCGCAAGCGGCCGCGACGCCCGACGCGGAGGCGGCCGTCGCCTCCACCGCCACGCAGCCGGTCGCCACCAGCGCGCTCGGCGTCGACGAGATCTCCAGCAGCCCCAACCTGCGCCAGATCGCCAACCTGCCCAAGCAGGCGCCGTTCGACACCGCCGGCGCGTTCGGCACCGACATGGCCTTCCAGGGCCGGTACGCGTTCGTCGGCAACTACAACGGGTTCGTCATCTACGACATCGGCCGGCCCGCCGCACCGAAGATCGTGTCGCAGGTGCTCTGCCCCGGCTCGCAGAACGACATCTCCATCTACGGCAACCTGCTCTTCCTGTCCACCGATTCCTCCCGCAGCGACGACTCGTGCGCCAGCGTGGCCCAGTCCGCCTCGGTCAAGGAGTCCTGGGAGGGCATCAAGGTCTTCGACATCAGCGACAAGGCAAACCCGCGCTACGTCAAGTCCGTCGAGACCGCCTGCGGCTCGCACACCCACACCCTGGTGCCGGCGAAGGACCGCCGCACGGTCTACCTGTACGTCTCGTCGTACAGTCCGCGCGCCGAGTTCCCGGACTGCCAGCCGCCGCACGACTCGATCTCCATCGTCAAGGTGCCGGTGAAGAAGCCCACCGAGGCGGCCGTGGTGGCCACCCCGAACCTCTTCCCGGACGGCGGCTACGCGGGCATCCCGGGTCAGGCGTCGGCGACCAGCGGCTGCCACGACATCACCGCCTACCCGGCGAAGGACATCGCGGCCGGCGCCTGCATGGGTGACGGCGTCCTGCTCGACATCCGCGACCGCGAGGCGCCCCGGGTGATCAACCGGGTGCGCGACACGGTGAACTTCGCGTTCTGGCACTCGGCCACGTTCAACAACGCCGGCACCAAGGTCGTCTTCACCGACGAGCTGGGCGGCGGCGGCGCGGCCACCTGCAACGAGACCGTCGGCCCGAACCGCGGGGCGGACGCGATCTACGACATCACCGGCCGCGGCGACGCCCGGCAGATGGTGTTCCGCAGCTACTACAAGATCCCCCGGACCAACGCCGACACCGAGAACTGCGTGGCGCACAACGGCTCGCTGGTCCCCGTGTTCGGCCGCGACATCATGGTCCAGGCCTGGTACCAGGGCGGCGTCTCGGTCTGGGACTTCACCGACTCGGCCAAGCCGAAGGAGATCGGGTTCTGGGAGCGCGGCCCGCTGTCGGACACCCAGCTCAGCACCGGCGGCGCCTGGTCGACGTACTACTACAACGGACACATCTACTCCAGCGACATCCAGAAGGGCCTGGACGTGCTGGAGCTGAACGACTGGCGGACGTGGACGGCCAACCTGGTCCGCTTCCGTGAGCTCAACGTGCAGACCCAGGCCGGCTACCTGAGCTGGTAGGGGCGAGCGACACGCCAGGGCCCAGTCCCCGTCGGGGGCCGGGCCCTCGCGCGTACGCCGGTCAGCGCACCGGAAGCCGGTAGCGGCGCTCGCCGCCGCTGACCGGGACCACCCGCACCTCACCGCTGCGCAGCTCGTACGTCACCGACCAG
This sequence comes from Micromonospora coxensis, assembly GCF_900090295.1. NCBI lineage: Bacteria > Bacillati > Actinomycetota > Actinomycetes > Micromonosporales > Micromonosporaceae > Micromonospora > Micromonospora coxensis. The sequence goes on from NZ_LT607753.1 coordinate 972,093, forward strand.
CGGGTGTGCCCCTGCCGCACCGCGTCGAGCAGGCGCAGCGCCGCCGGGGCGTCCACCACCGCCCCGGAGCGCTCCAACTCGGCGGCGAGGATCCCGTAGCGCCGGTCGGCCCGCCGCTTCGCCTCCGGCACGTCGATCACCGGCACGTTGGTCAGCGCCTGCCAGCGCCCCTCGCCACGCTGCACCCGCATCGTGCCGTCGACGAACTCCACCACCGCCGACCGGCCGGCCGCGTCGGCGAGCAGGTAGTGCAGCGGCGGCCCACCCTCGAAGTCCAGGTTGTGCCGTTCGAACACGGCCACCGCCTCGTCCACCGTGGCCGCCCGGTCCAGCACCAGGCGCAGGATCCGCACCGAGCCGACGGTCGGCCGACCCGGCACCGGCTTCGCGGTGGCGTGGTCGTCGGCGGCCAGCCCCACCGCGAGCCCCCGCTCGTTCATCCCGTCGAAGGGCAGCAGCGGCGCGTTGAGCAGCCGCCGGTCCCCGGTCGGATCCGGCCCCACCCCGAGGTACGACATGTCCACCATCGACACCGACGCGTAGCCGTCCGGCGGGTCGGTGCGCAGCACCATGGCCGGGTGCGGCCCCCAGTCGAAGTTGCGGGCGAACAGCGGCCGGGACGCGTCCCCGGCGGCGGCGAAGAGCGAACAGCCGAACGGGCCCGACGCCGGCCGGGCGTCGGTGCCGACCGTCGCGTCGTACCCGCCGACGTAGGTCATCTCGTACAGCGGCAGGTCGCCGACCCGGCGCAGGCTGGCCAGGGTCCGGGCGACCTCGTCGGCGTCCTGCCGGGAGGCGGTGGGCGTCGCCGCGCCCGGGGCGGTCGGCTCCACCGGCCGGGGTGGGGTCTCCACACCCGATCCGGCGCAGCCCGTGGTGACGATCAGCAGGGCCAGTCCGGCGCCCGCGAGAGTCCTGCGCATGCCCGCAAGCTAGGGCAGGGATCGACCGTTGTCCACCACACGTCGTTTTCCGGTCTGCGGCCGAGGGTACCTGCGAGGCGTACCGACGAGAGGAAGGCGGCTCATGAAGCGCAACGAGTACCACGTGGTGCCGAACGGCGGCGGCTGGAAGGTCGAGCAGGGCGACAGGACTCTCGGCTCGTACGACACCAAGCACAGCGCGGTCGAGCAGGGGCGCAGGATCGCCCACGCCAACGAGCCGAGCCAGCTGGTGGTGCACACCGCCGACGGGAAGATCGAGACCGAGTACACCTACCGGGACGACCCGTTCCCGCCCGCCGGCTGACCGACACGCTCCCCTCCGGCGGCCTGCCGGAGCCACCTGGCCACAGGCGGCTCCGGCAGGCCGCCGTCCCTTGTCGACGTGGCGGCCAGGGCCTACGCGTCGACGGCTCAGGCCGGGATCAGCGCCAGCTGCCGCCCGATCGCCTCCTCGGAGAGTTCCGGACGCCCACCCGGGTGCCCCACGGTGGCCCCGGCAGCGGCGACGGCGCGCCGGGCGACGAGGTCCAGGGGCTCCCCGCGCAGCAGGCCGGCGGTGAGCGCGGCGACGAAGGCGTCCCCGGCGCCGGTGGTGTCCACCGTCGGGGTGTCGCTGAGCGGGAGGAAGAGGTCGCCGTCGGGCCAGGCGAAGGCGTTGCCGATCCCGTCCACCGCCACCGCGACCAGGGTCGGGCCGTGCCGGAGCAGCTCGCGGGCGGCCCGGCGACCGTCGGCGGCGTTCTCCGGTCGCGCGCCGGCCAGCAGCGCGGTCTCGGTCGCGTCGGCGCGCAGCACGTCGGCGAGGACCAGCAGTTCGGCGGCGTGGCTCCGGTCGTCCGGGGCGCCGTCGAGGACGACCAGCCGTTGCGCCTGGCGGGCGCAACGGGCCGCGGCGAGGGCGGCCTCGTACGGCTGCTGCAACTGCACCAGCACGCCCCGGGCGGCGCGCAGCCGGTCGGCGGCGCCGCGCACGTCGGCGGCGGTGAGCAGGACCGGCGCGGGCAGGTCCTCGACGTAGCGCCACGTCCCGTCGGCGTCCACCAGGTCGACGATCAGGCCGGTCGCGGTGCCCGGCCGGCGCACCACGGCGCTCACGTCGACGCCGTCGGCCCGGGCCCGGGCCAGCAACCGGTCGGCGATCTCGTCGTCGCCGACCACGCCGAGCAGCCCCACGTCGACGCCGAGCTGGGCCAGGCCGACCGCCTGGTTGGCGCCCTTGCCGCCGAGCAGTTCCCGACGGCGGCGCGCCGACGCCGTGCCGGAGGCCGCCGGGACCTCGTCCACCAGCAGGACGAGGTCCCGCGCGATCTGTCCCACCACCAGCACGTCCGCAGCCGCCATGCGATGGCTACTACCCCGGTGCGGCGGTGGCATGTCGGCGCCCACGGCCGGCCCGGACCCCGCCCGCAAGCCCGACGGCGGACCCGGCCCGGGCGGGACCGGCGCCGCCGGCCCTGGTGCCGGCGACCCCGGTGCCGGCGACCGCCGGCGGACGGAATCCGTGGCGGATCAGCGCACCGGGGTTCGCCGGGTCGGGCGCGGGCCGACGAGTCGGCGCACCAGCGGCGCCGCGTTCCACTTCGCCGCGCCGACCAGGTCCCGGGCGTGCTCCAGCACCGTGTAGTCGGGCCGGGCCTGCCCGTCGGCGATCGCCCGGTCCAGGTCGTTGCCGCACCGGGTCAGCACGGCGTCGAAGTCGCGGCGGACCGGTTCGAGCAGGTCGTAGCCGAAGGAGCGGTGCAGCCGGGCGAAGAAGGGCTTGTAGAGCCGGGCCCGCTCGTGCAGCCCCGACGAGTACGACATCGGGTTCTTCGGCCGCCGCCGGATGTAGTCCGGCAGCACGTCGGCGAAGGCCCGCCGCACGATCCACTTCTCCTGCCCGTCCCGCATCTTCAGCGACAGCGGCAGCCGCATCGCCAGCTCCACCACGCTCAGGTCGAGGAAGGGCACCCGCGCCTCGACACCGTGGTCCATGCTGGTCCGGTCGACCCGCTGCAACTCCGTACGCCCGAGGTTGCGGATCTTGTGGAGGAAGAGCCGGCGGGCCCGGTCCGGGCCGACCTCGTGGTACATCGGGTAGCCGCCGAACAGCTCGTCCGAGCCGTCGCCGGTCAGCACCACCTTGATCCCCAGCTCGCGCAGCCGCCGGAAGATCGGCACGGAGACCACCGCGTTGATGATGTCGCCGTACTCGGTCAGCTCGGAGATCCGGATCGCCTCCCGGATCTCGCCCAGCCGGATGTCGCGCGGGCGCAGCTCGATCACCTCGTGCGCGACGCCGAGGTCGGCGGCGAGCCGCCGGGCGTAGGCGACGTCCGGGCTGTCCGGCACCCCGACCGTCACCGCCACGCAGTCCGGGTGCATCTCGCGCACGTGCAGCAGGGCCAGCGAGCTGTCCAGGCCGCCCGAGAGCACCACCCCGACGGTCAGGTCGGTGTCGACGCGCATCCGGATGCTGTCGGTGAGCGCGGCACGGACGAGCAGGGCGGCCTCGTCCGGGTCGTCCACCGGGGGCAGCCCCTCGCCGAGACGGAGCAGGTCGAGGTACGGCCGCAGCGTGACCCGGCCGTCGGAGTCGGCCCAGCCGTGGTGCCCGGGCGGCACCTCGGCGACCGGGGCGCGCTGCCCCACCAACGCCTTGACCTCGCTGGCGACGTGCAGGCAGCCGGGCGTACGGGCCCAGTAGAGCGGCTTGACCCCGAGCGGGTCCCGGGCCAGGTACACCCGGCCGGTGGCGCGCTCGACGACGGCGAAGGCCCACTCCCCGCGCAGCCGGTGCACCGCCTCCTCACCCCAGCGCAGGAAGGCGGCGAGCACCACCTCGGTGTCGCTCTCGCTGCGGAAGTCGTGGCCGAGGCCGGTCAACTCCCGGCGCAACTCGTGGTGGTTGAAGACCTCGCCGTTGTAGCAGAGGACGTACCGCCCGTCGGCGGAGGTCCAGGGCTGCACGGCCCGGTCCCGGTCCACCACCCGCAGCCGCCGTACGCCGGTGAGCAGCCCGGACTCCTGCCGGGTCTCGGTGACCTCGCCGCGCGGGGCGAGGACGGCGAGCATCCGGCGGAAGACGGCCGGGTCGGCCTCGGGGCCGATGCTGAGCGCGATCCCGCACATCCGACTCAGGCCCCCATCTCGGCTTCGTACGCCGACCGGAGCCGGGCCCGGGCGGCCGGCGCGAGGCACAGGTGCCAGGCCTGCCCCTCGTCGACCACGTTCAGCTCACCGGCGGCCTGCCGGGCGAGCAGGATCTCGGCGAGGACGTCGCGGGCGCCGAACCGGGTGAACCAGCTCATCTCCACGTCGACGGCCCAGCCGAGGCAGTGGCCGCTGGGCACCATCGCGGCGTACCCGAGCCGGCGCAGCTGGTACTGGTGCTCGGCGCTGCGGACCAGGCTGGTGACCCAGAGCGGCGGGGTGCCGGCCGGGGTGGCCCGGTCGAACTCCCGCGCCAGGTCGTTGAGGAGCGCGATGACCTCCCGGCGGGCCCGGCGGAACTTCACCCCGGCGGTGCGCGGGGTGGCGTCGGGCCGCAGCCGCCGGCGCACGGCCCGCACGCCGCGCCCTAGGATGGTGGCGGGCTGTTCCTGGTAGCGGAAGGCGAGCAGGCCCCGCCGGCGCAGCCATTCCAGGTCGACCATGTCGGGGTGGGTGTTCACCTGCTCGTCGGTGAGGAAGGTGGGCGCGTCGCGCCACCACATCACGTCGATGCGGGAGAGCAGGTAGATCCGCACCAGCGCGGTGAGGTCCCCCGCCGAGCTGCGCTCGTTGGGCTGGTAGCGGGCCATCTCCAGCAGCAGGGTCTCCCGCGCGCCGATGAGGCCCTGCGGGGTGGCGTCGAGCACCGCCGCGATGGCGGGCTCCCGCAGCCGCTGGTCGAGCAGGACCTGGCGGGCGGCGGTGGAGGCGGCGTCGGCCAGCGCGCCGACCTCGACCAGCAGGTCGGTGACCGCGTGCCGGTAGGCGTCCAGGTCCGGCATGACCCGGGCGACCGCCCGGGCCGGCGAGGGCGACCGGCGCGCCGGGGCCGGTGAGGCGACGGACGGTTGGTGTCCGGAACTTCGGCTGGGCACACGCATGGTCAGGGTCCTCTCCCGGTACGACACGGTGCGGCTGAACCTGAAACACACCGTAAGCACCCGGAATTGCGAAAGCCCGAGCAATCTTCCCATCTACTCCTAAGGGCGACGAGTCGCCGTCATCTCCTGCACATCGGCGTACGACGGGATGCCGGGACCGGGGTCGGTGCCGGCGCGCACCGCCTCGACGGTGGCCCGTACGGCGGCCAGGGCCGCCCGGAACAGCAGCGACCCGGTGCTGACCCGGGCCACCCCGAGCCGACCGAGCGTGTCGAGGTCGGGTCCGCCCGGCTGGGCGAGGACGTTGAGCGGGGCGTCGACCCGCGCGGCGAGCGTCCGGACCGCGTCCGGGTCGCTCACCCCGGGCACGAAGACGCCGTCCGCCCCGGCCCGGCGGTAGGCGCGGGCCCGCAGCAGGGCCTGCCCGAGCGGGTCGGGTGTCCGGAGCCACCAGGTGTCGGTGCGGGCATTGACGAACACCGCCGGTGTCCGGGCCTTGACCGCCGTGATCGTGGCGGCCACGGCCGCGGGGTCGGCGAGGCTTCCGTCGGGCCGGCCGTCCTCCAGGTTGATCCCGACCACGCCGAGCGCGGCCAGCCGGGCGACGTACCGGGCGACGGCGTCCGGGTCGTCGCCGAACCCCGCCTCCACGTCCACCGTGACCAGCACCGGCAGCCGGACGAGCAGGGCGGCGAGGCGCAGCGTCTCGGCGGCGGTCGCCCCGGTGCCGTCGGGCCGGCCGGCGGACGCGGCGACGCCGAGGCTGGTGGTGCCGACGGCCGGGTGCCCGGCCGCCGCCAGGGCCGCCCCGGAGGCGTGGTCCCAGGCGTTGGGCAGCAGCAGCGGCCGGCCGGGGCGGTGCAGCGCCCGGAACGCGGCGTACCGGTCGGTCATCGCCGCGCCTCCCTCGTGCCGGTGGGCCGCGCGGGTGCCCCGGCGTACGGGCTGCGCAGCACGTCCACCACCGCGGCGGCCAGGGCGAGGGCGTGCCGGTCGCCGGGGCAGCCGTGCGCACCGACGCCGAAGGTGAGGTTCGGGCGGCCGGGCGTGAACCGGTCCGGGTCGGTGAAGACGGCCGGGTCGCGGTTGGCCGCGTCGAAGCGCAGCAGCAGCACGGCGCCCGCCGGGATCGGCCGCCCGCCCAGCGCGGCGGCGGTGGTGGCGATCCGGCGGGTGGCGCGTACCGGCGGGTCGAGCCGGAGCACCTCGCCCAGCAGGTCCGGGGTGGACACCGTGGCCGGCAGGGACCGGGCACGGCGGGCGGCGGCATCGATCAGCCCGGCGGTCGCGTCGCACGCCTGCACCAGCAGGCCGATCCGGTGCGCCGTCGACTCCTCCGGACCGGCGGGGCAGTTCGCCACCAGGGCGGCCACCGCGTCGTCCGCGCGCCGCACGGCCGTCGGGTCCGCGCCCGGTTGGTAGGCGGCGGCCACCACGGCGACCGCCGGCACGGCCGCCGCCGGGTCGGCCAGGCCGAGCCCGGCCGCCAGCACCCGCAGCGGTACGTCCCGGGCGGGCCGGTCGGCGCGGCGGTCGAGTGCGGCGACGGTGAGCCGGGCGGCCTCGCGGGCCAGCAGGTCCGGGTCCAGGTCGGCGAGCACGGTCACGGTGGCGGCCCGGCGGGGCGGGTGCCGCTCGGGGCCGCTGAACCGGGCGACCGTCGCGCGCAGCCAGCCGAGGGTGCCCGGCGGTCCGGGCTCGACCTGCGGCACCCCGAAGGCGGGATCGACGAGCCCGGCCCGCACGTCGGCGTGCCGGGTCACGGTCCAGGTGGCGCCGGTGGCGTCGGGGGCCGGTGGCGCGCACGGCGGGGTGTCGGGCGGGGCGGCGACGCGGAGCGGGGAGACGGTCATCCGCCGCACGCTAGGCCCAGTTCCGTTCGGCGCCCGCCGAAGTGTCGTCGGCCGGGAGGACGACGGGGCCAGGGACACGCCGCACGGCCCGGGGGCCGAGCCGGACGGAATCGGCCGGGCCGGACGGAATCGGCCGGGCCGGCGCGGGCCCGGGTCAGGCGCGGCCACCGCCGGTGTCCCGCACCGGCGGGGTCAGCTCGGCGGGGCTCAACCCCAGCGTGTCCCTCAGGGCGGCCACCCCGGCAGGGGTGATCCGGACGCTGCGGCCGACGCCGGGCGCGGTCCAGCCCAGCTCCGCGAAGCGCCGGCAGAGCGCCGCGCCGAGCGCGCCGCCGAGATGGGGGCGGCGTTCGGTCCAGTCGAGGCAGTCCCGCAGCAGCGGGCGGCGCCCGACGGGCCGGTCCACCGGCACGCCGAGGTCGGTCAGCCAGGTCCGGCCGTCCGGGGTGAGCGCCAGGCCGTGCGTGGCGTCGAGCAGCCCGCGGGTCAGCAGCGCGTCGCGCAGCCGGACGCCGAGCCGGCCGGCGAGGTGGTCGTAACAGGTCCGGGCGTGGGCGAGCGCCGCGTCGGCGGTGGCCGCGCGCAGCGACCGGGCCGGTCGGGGGGGCCGGCGGCGCGTGGCCGGCCAGGTCCTCGACCAGCTGGGCCACCGCCGGGCCGGCCAGCCGGAGGTAGCGGTGCCGGCCCTGGCGCTGCTCGACCAGCAGCCCGCCGCGGACCAGTCGGGTGAGGTGGTCGCTGGCGGTGGACGGCGCCACCCCGGCGGTCCGGGCCAGTTCCCCCGCCGTCCAGGCCCGCCCGTCGAGCAGCGCCAGGCAGATGGTGGCCCGGGTGGCGTCGGCGAGCAGGGTGGCGAGGTCGGCGAGGCGGGGGCCGTCGGTGGCGGCGGTCATCCGGCGATGGTCCCACGGCGACGCTCCGGCGGGCGCCGAACTCGGGACGACATCTTTACAACGTTGTATCCATCGTTGTAGAAACGGTCGGAACGACGCACCACCGCCCCTTCCGCCACCCACCCGAGGCAGGTCTGATGGGTCACCTCCGCCGCGGCGGCGCGCTCGCCGCCGTACTGGCTCTGCTGCTGGCGGCGTCCGCGCCGGCCACGGCCGGCACCGGCACCGGCACCGGCACCGGCACCGGCACCGGCTACCGCAACCCGGTCTCCGCCGGCTTCGCCGACACCTTCGCCGACCCGGTCGTGGTCCGGGGCGACGACGGCTTCTGGTACGCCTACGGCACCACCGATCCGCTGCGCGAGGGCGAGCGGGTGTTCCACCGGGTGCCCACCGCCCGCTCCGCCGACCTGGTCGACTGGACCTACCTCGGCGACGCCTTCGGCCCCGGGCAGCGCCCGTCGTACGCCGTGCCCGGCGCCGCCTTCTGGGCGCCCGACGTGCGCCGGATCGGCGACCGCTGGGTCATGTACGTGACCGTCACCGACACCACCGTCTCCGCCGAGGGCGGGGACTTCGCCATCGGCGCGGCCACCGCGCCCACCCCGGCCGGCCCGTGGACCTTCGCCGACCAGCCCGTGGTGGCGCCCCGCCCCGGCGGCGGGGGCGGGTGGCTCTGGACCATCGACCCGAGCGGGTTCACCGACGTCGACGGACGGAGCTACCTGTACCACGGCAGCTACTACGGCGGCATCTCGGTCACCGAACTCTCCGCCGACGGGCTGCGCGCCGTCGGCGAGCCGACCCTGGTCGCCATCGACAACAAGTTCGAGGGCGCCTACGTGCTGCGCCACGACGGCTGGTACTACCTGTTCGCCTCCACCGCCAACTGCTGCGCCGGCCCGGCGACCGGCTACTCGGTGCAGGTGGGGCGCTCCCGTGCCCCGCGCGGCCCCTTCGTGGACCGGACGGGCACCCCGCTGACCGCCTCCCGGGCCGGCGGCACGCCGGTGCTCACCCAGAACGGCAACCGGTGGATCGGCGCCGGGCACAACGGCTTCCTCACCGATCTGTCCGGGCAGGACTGGATCGTCTACCACGCCATCGACCGGTCCGACCCGTACCTGGACGAGCCGTTCGGCGTCAACGAGCGGCCGATGCTGATGGACCGGCTGGACTGGATCGACGGCTGGCCGACCGTCGACGCCGGGGCCGGTCCGTCCGAGGGCGACCGCCGCGCACCGGTGACCCGGGGCCGGCTCGACGCGCGCTTCGACTCCGCCGACCTGGCCGGTTGGCGGCCCGAGGCGGGCACGTGGCGGGTGACCGACGGACGGCTCACCGGCGTCGGCGCGCTCACCGGCCGTACGGTCACCGGCGGCGACCTGCGCGCCGAGACCCATCTGCGACTCGCCGGCGCGACGGCGGCCGGACTGCGCGTCGACCGGGTCGACGTGCGGGTGGACGCCGCCGCCGGCCGTCTCGTCGCCACCGGGCCCGACGGCCGCACGGCGAGCGCGCCGCTGCCCACCGGCTTCGCCGCGGCCGACCGGCACCACCTGGCCGTCGAGGTACGCGGCCGGCAGCTCGTCGCCGAACTGAGCCCGGCCCGCCTCGGCGACCAGCTCGCCGTGGTGTCGCTGCGCCTGGACCGGCCTTCGGTCGGCCGGCTCACCCTCGTCGCGACCGGCGGGGACGCCGAGTTCGACAACGTCAGCGTCGCCCCGCTGTACCGGCCGGCCCGCCGTGCGGTGGCCACGCCGCGCGTCGGTGACCTGCTGCCGACCTGGTCGGACGACTTCGCCGACGGCCTCGACCCGGCGTGGCGGTGGGTCCGCCGCGACCCGGCCGCCGGAGTCTCCGGCGGGGCGCTGCGCTGGCCGGTGCAGGGCGCGGACCTCACCGGCGCCGGCAACACCGCCGGGGTGCTGCTGCGCGACGCCCCGGCCGGGGACTACGTGGTGGAGACCAGGGTGACGCTGGACCTGGGCGAGGAGACGGTCCGCAACTACCAGCAGGCCGGCCTGGTCGCGTACGTCGACGACGACCGGTTCGCCCGGCTGGCCCAGGTCGCCATCTGGAACACCCGCCAGGTGGAGTACGGCTACGAGCTGCCCTTCGCCGGCCAGCCGGTCTACGGCGGCAGCATCGTGGGCACCCCGGCCACCACCACCTGGCTACGGCTGGCCCACCGGGTCGACCCGGCGAACGGCGAGCACGAGTTCCGGGCCGGCTCCAGCCGGGACGGGCGGACCTGGACCTGGGGTGCCGTCTGGACCTTCCCCGCCGACACCACCCCACGGATCGGCCTGGTCGCGCACGGCGGGGCCGAACCCGCGGTGACCGCGCAGTTCGACTACTTCCACGTGCACCGCACGGACGGTCGCTGACCCGGCCGGCCGGACCCCGGGGTCGCCCGCCGGTGCGCGGCGGGCGACCCCGGTTCCGGTCAGCGGGTCAACGCAGCGTGCAGGCCGTGCCGTTGACGGCGAAGCCGACCGGGGCCGGGTTGGCGCCGGTGTGGGAGGCGTTGAAGCCGAGGCTCACCGATCCGCCGGGAGGGACCGCCCCGTTCCAGCTCTCGTTGGTCACGGTGACGTCGGCGCCGCTCTGGGTGAACCGGCCCGACCAGCCCTGGCTGATCCGCTGGCCGCCGGTGAACCGGAAGGTCAGCGTCCACGACGACCAGGCCGCGGGCGAGCTGTTCGTGACGCTCAGGTTGCCGGTGAAGCCGGTGCTCCAACTGTTGGCCGTGTACGTCACCGCGCAGCCGGGCACCGGCGGCGTGGTCGTGGGCGGGGTGGACGGCGACGGCGACGGCGAGACGGTCGGGGACGGGGTGGGGCCCGGCGGGGTGCTGCTGGCGCCGGCCCGCTCCGCCGCCCAGTTCGCCAGCCAGGCCAGCGCCGAGTTCCAGTTGATCGCCACCTCGTTGACCGAGTACGCCCCGATGTCGTCGACGAAGCACTTCTGCGGCTTGCAGCCGGCGAGCCGGGCCTGGGCCACCGGGTCCTGCAGTTCGCTGTTCGGACCGCCGGAGAGCGATCCGGGCGGCGCGGTGGGCAGCGCGGAGTCGGCCTGGTTGGCCCAGAACCGGTGGTGCACGTTGCGCACCGGCCGCTCGCCGTAGCCGGCCACGTAGGACTGGTTCAACGGGTTGCGCCCGAGCAGGTAGTCGTGGGCGGCGTACGCCCCGGAGCGGTACTTCTGCTGGCCGGTGAGGTCGAAGGCGAGGGCCAGGGCGTTGCCGTTGTTGGCGACGGTCCCGTTGGAGCCCCAGTAGAACTTCCCGTCGCCCCCGGCACCCGGGGACGGGTAGCCCTGCGCCGCGATCTGGCTCGACAGCCGGTCGGCGTAGGAGACGATCGCCGACCGGGTGGCGGCGACGTCGGCGGCCGGCAGGCCGGTCGGCACCAGGGCGAGAGTGGTGTCGCCGAGGCCGCCGGTCCAGTTCCAGTCGTAGCCACGGGTGGTGAAGCTGACGCCCTTGTAGTACGTCGAGCCGGTCACGTCGGCGCGGTAGCCGGCCGCCCTGGTCGTGACGTACAGCTCGACCGCCGCCCAGTAGAACTCGTCGCCCACGCCGGCGTCCTCGTACGCGCCGCCGCCCGTGGTGTCCGAGGCCGGGGCCAGCCGGTTCGGGTTGGCCTTCGCCGCGGCGTACGCCTTCTCCGCGGCGGCCAGCGCGCGGGCGGCGAAGGTCGGGTCGTACGGCTGCCACAGCCGGGCCGCCTGCGCGGCGGTCGCCGCCAGGTTCAAGGTCGCGGCGGTGCTGACCGGCGCGAGGAAGCGGGGCTGGCTGTCCAGCTCCGGCCGGGTGGGCACCCCGGTCCAGTTCTGGTCGTGGATCTTGTGGTGCGCCATGCCGGCGTACGGGCGACCGTCGGGCACCTGCATCCTCAGCAGGAACTCCAGTTCCCAGCGCGCCTCGTCCAGCACGTCGGGCACCCCGTTGGCCCGCTCGGGGATGGCGAGCGTGCCGTCGGCGAGCGCGGCCCGGTCGGCTCCGGGCAGGTGCAGGGCGCGCTCGTGGATGTTCTGCAGCTGCCAGGTGGCCAGGCCCCCGTTGACGACGTACTTGCCGTGGTCGCCGGCGTCGTACCAGCCGCCGCGCACGTCGAGGGTGTAGCCGCAGGAGGTGCGGCAGGGCACCGCGTTGTCGCCCTGGTTGGGCGCGACGTCGACGTGCCCGGCGGGGCGGGCGTAGCGGGAGCCGACGTACTGCGCCTCGATCGGGGTGCCGCTGCGCTGGTGGTAGAAGAACGCCAGCGCGTCGGTGCGCAGTTTGCGCACCGTGTCGGCGGAGATGTCGAACGGGTGGCTGTCGTTCCCGCCGACCGAGAGCACGTAGCCGCTGCCCGGGGTGTCGTAGGCGGAGAAGTCGGCGACGTGGACGCCGTCGCCGGAGAGGGCGTCGGCGCCACGTACGGTGGTCTGGCCGGAGGCGACGGTCGCGCCGGCGGCGTTACGCAGGGTCCAGGCGAGCGGTCCGGTCGACGTGCTGACCACGGTGGCCTGCTTGGGGGTGCCGGGGACGTACGCGACCTGGTTCACCCTGACCGGGGTGCCCGGGTCGGGAGCGGCGGCCGCGAGGGACGGCACGACGGCCAGGGCGCTCAGGGCGAGTAGTGCGGCGGCCGCGAGGGCGGCCGGCCGTTGGCGATGGGGCATGGGGCCTCTTCCGGGATGGCGTCGGGGTCACCACCTGCCGGACCTGCCCAGCGGAGAACCGTCGGGCGGTCGGACAGACCGTCGACGGGAGCGCTGGAGCAAGCCTAGGCCACCGTCACCGGACGGGAAAGCCCTTGCCCAACGGGCTCACGGTCCGGGTGTCGCCGTCGTAGCTGCGGGCGGCCACGAACTGTCCCGACGGCCGGTCGACGCCGGCCAGCGCCCGGGCAAGCCGCCGATCGTGGTCACGGAAGCGCAGCGCGAGGCTCAGGTGCGGGACCCACCGGCCCGGCAGGTGCCACGGGTTCTGTGCCCCGACGCCGGCCAGGACGTCGGCGACCGCCTCGTGCAGCCGGACCAGCTCGGGCGTGGGCCGGACCAGCCAGACCAGCGGGGCGCTGCCGTCGAGCACCTCGACCCGGTCGAGGTGGACCGCCAGCGGCAGCGCGTCGTCGAAGAGGTCGGCCAGCCGCGCCGCGGCCCCGGGCGGGAACGCCTCGACCGACGCCATGGTCAGGTGCGGCCGGTTGGTGGGGTGGGTGTTGCGGGCCAGGCTCGGCAGGCCGGCTACGGCGAGCCGGTCCCACGCGGCGCGCACCGTCTCCTCCAGCTCCGGTGAGCAGAGCAGTTCGACGGTACGCACACCGCCAGGCTAACCGGCGTGTGAGCACGGCCGGTGTGGGGAACCGCAGCGGGATGAGCGTGCTGACGGAGACCGACGAGCGACACCTGCGCCGGGCGATCGCGTTGGCCGGGGCGGCGCGGGCGGCCGGTGACGGCCCGTTCGGGTCGCTGCTGGTAGGCGGGGACGGACGGGTGCTGGCCGAGGAGGTCAACACCGAGCGGACCGACGACGACGTCACCGCGCACCCGGAGCTGAAGCTGGCCCGCTGGGCGGCCCGGTCCCTCACGCCGGACGAGGCCCGGGTCAGCACGATGTACACCAGCTGCCAGCCGTGCGGCATGTGCGCCACCGCGATCGACCGCTCCGGCCTCGGCCGGGTGGTGTACGCCCTCAGCGCCGAGCAGCTCGCCGCGCTGCGCCCGGCGCGGCCGGGCACCCCGGTGGCGTACGCCGGGCCGGCGCTGTTCGACGAGGCGCGCGCCCCGGTCGAGGGCTCCTAGAGCCACCCGGCCTCGCGGGCGATGCGGACGGCGTCGGCGCGGTCGACGGCGCCGAGCTTCTGCACGCAGGCGCTCAGGTGGTTGCGCACCGTACCCGGGGCGAGATGGGTACGCCGGGCGATCACGGTGACCGGGCTGCCGTACCCGACCAGCCGCAGTGTCTCCAGCTCCCGGGCGGTGAGCGGGCAGGGCGGCAGGGTCAGCGCGTCGGCGGCCAGCGCCGGGTCGACGTAGCGCGCGCCGGCGTGCACCCGGCGGATGACGTCGGCGAGGGCCCCACCGGGGGCGCCCTTGGCCAGGAAGCCGCGCGCGCCGGCGTCGAGGGCCCGGCGCAGGTGCCCGGGACGGCCGTGCCCGGTGAGGATCACCACCGCGCAGGAGGGCAGGGCCCGGCCCAGCTCGGCCGCCAGCTCGATGCCACCCAGCGGGGGCATCTCCAGGTCCACCACCGCCACGTCCGGCCGGTGTGCACGGGCCGCCTCCAGGGCGGCGCGCCCCTCCCCGGCCTGGGTCACCACCTCGATGTCGCCCTCCAGCCCGAGCAGGGCCGCGAGGGCCTGCCGGATCAGCTCCTCGTCGTCGGCGAGCAGGACCCGGATCACGGGGTCACCGGGACGGTCGCGGTCAGCGTGAAGACCGGCCCCTCGCACCGGGTACGCAGGCTGCCGCCCGCCTCGGCCAGCCGGTCGGCCAGCCCGCGCAGCCCGTGGCTGTGCCCGTCGGGGGCCGGGGCCGCCCCGACGCCGTCGTTGCTGACCGTCATCGTCGCCACGTCGTCCTCCCGGGTGATCTCGATCCGGCACCAGGTGGCCCGGCTGTGCCGCAGCACGTTCGTCCCCGCCTCGCGCAGCACCGCCGCCAGTTCGGCGGTGGCCGCGGCGGGCAGCCGCGCGGCGGGCAGGTCGACGTCGCAGCGCACCCCGCTGGAGCGCAGCACCTCCCCGATCGCGGCCAACTGCTCGGCGAGGTCGACCGTCCGGTAGCCGTGCACCGCGGCCCGGACCCGGTCCAGCGCCACCCCGGCGAGCCGCTGCGCCTCGGCCGCCTCCCGGCCGGCCCGCGCGGCGTCGACCGGGGCGAGCCGGGCGGCCAGTTCGGCCTTCAACGCGATCACGGTGAGGTCGTGGCCGAGCAGGTCGTGCACGTCCCGGGCGAAACGCAGGCGCTCCTCGGCGGCGGCGAGCCGGGCCTGGGCCTGCTGCCCCTGCCGGGCCACGACGAGCAGGTCCCAGAACCAGATCTGCACCCAGCTGACCGCCGCCACCCCGACGCCGACCCCGGCGGTGACGGCCGCGTGCGTCCCGGCGGAGCCCCCGGTCCACCACGCCACCGCCAGCGCGACGACGACGATCGCCCCGGTGGCGGCGAGCGCGGCGGCGGGCCGCAGCAGCAGCGGGGTCATCCCCACCAGGGACGCGCCGAGCCAGGCCCACGTCGCCCACTGGCCGGCCGCGACCGGACCGACCAGCGGCACGCTCGCCACGGCGGCGACGGCGAGCAGGGCGTACGAGCGGCGGCGCCGGCGCTGCGCCAGCCACGGGGTGACCGCCGCGTGCAGCACCATCGCCTGCGCGGCGGCGAAGGCCAGCAGCCCGCCGGCGCCGAGCGCGACGCGGACCGGGTCGGGCTCGCGGGCCAGGCCCACGCCGGGCAGCAGCAGGGTGGACCCCACGCCGGCGACCAGCGAGGCCAGCGCCACCCGGCGGGCCCGGCGCAGCCGCCGGTCCGTCCCCGTCGCACCGACCGTCATGTCCGCCGATCCTAGGGCGTGTGTCGATGTCCCCGGCCGAGCCGACGCGTGCTCCGGGCGGGGTCGGCAGGGCGGCGACCGGTCCGGCCGCTGTCGGCTCCGGGCCGATCTGCGACACCGCCGAGCGCCGCCCGACCCGGCGCGGCCGGGAACCCCGCCGGACGCCGCCCGACCCGACCCGGCCGAAGACGCCGCCGCGCGCCGCCCGACCCCGGCCCGGCCGAGGACCGCGCCGCGCGTCTCGGAGCGCGGCGACGCCGGACCGGACCCCGCTGACGTCACGGGTCGACCGTGGATTCCGCACGGCAGATCCGTGACGGACGCGCCTGCCCTCGCGCGCCGGCCGGCGGCAGGGTCGGGACATGTCCCACACACTCACCGTTCCCTCGTCCCCGCCCACCGACCGACCCGTCCGCCGCCTGCTGTGGCACCTGCTCGCGATGTTCGTCGCCATGGTGGCCGGCATGGTGCTGCTCGACCCGCTGTGGCGCACCGCCGGCGCGGCGCTGGGCTTCTCCGGCCTGCTGGCCCGCCCGGAGGTCGCCGCCCTGGTCATGGCGACCGACATGTCGATCGCCATGGCGCTGTGGATGTGGCACCGGGGCCATCCCGCCCGGGCCACCGCCGAGATGGTCGCCGCCATGTACCTGCCGTACCTGCTGCTGCTCGTCCCGTTCCTCACCGGGCTGCTCGACGGCGACGGCCTGCTCCTCGGCGGGCACCTGCTGATGGTGCCGGCGATGGTCGTGGTGGCGGTCCGGCACCGGCACGCGCACCCCGCCGCACCACCCCGGCGCCCGGTCGTCGCCGCGCTGGTCGCCCGGTGGCCGAGCTGGCTGGCGCTGCTGATGACCGTCGACAACTGGATCGCCCCGACGATGCTGCCGGCGCTGAGCCTGCTCGTGCTCCCGCTGGGCTTCCTGGTGGCCGGCACGGTACGCCGCAGCTGGCGGGACCGGGGCGCGGTGGCGTCCCAGCTCGCCGGCCTGGTCGGGTGGGGGACGCTGGCGACGCTGGCGGTCGTCGCCGACGACGGTCCGGCGCGCTGGCTGGTGGCCGGCGGCTGGCTGGCGCACGCCGCCTGGGACGTCGTACACCACCGTCGGGACCGGGTGGCGCCGCGCGGGTACACCGAGTTCTGCGCCGTCCTGGACATCTCCATCGGGCTGACCATGGTGATCGCCATCCTGGCCTGAACGTGGCGGGGGCGACGGTTGTGCCGGTCGCCGCGACGGGCCGGCCGGGGTGATGAAAAGCTTTGCCCATGAGTTCCGCACCCGCACCGACCGACCCCACCACCGCAGACGCCACCGACGAGGCGAGCGTCTTCGCGGACCTCGGGCTCCGCGACGAACTGCTCGCCGCGCTGACCGCGCTCGGTTACGAGGAGCCGACCCCGATCCAGCGAGAGGCGATCCCGCCGCTGCTGGCCGGGCAGGACCTGCTCGGCCAGGCGGCCACCGGTACGGGCAAGACCGCCGCGTTCGCGCTGCCCCTGTTGCAGCGGATGCCGGACCGGCGCACCGGCGGCGATCCCGTGGCGCTGGTGCTGGTGCCCACCCGGGAGCTGGCGGTGCAGGTGTCGGAGGCGTTCCACCGCTACGGCAAGGACCTCGGCACCCGGGTGCTGCCGATCTACGGCGGGCAGCCGATCGGCCGGCAGCTGCGGGCGCTGGACATGGGTGTGGACGTCGTGGTGGCCACCCCCGGGCGAGCGCTGGACCACATCGCCCGGGGGACGCTGCGCCTGGGCGAGCTGGCCACGGTGGTGCTCGACGAGGCGGACGAGATGCTCGACATGGGCTTCGCCGAGGACATCGAGGCGATCCTGGAGCACGCGCCCGCCCAGCGGCAGACGGTGCTCTTCTCGGCCACCATGCCGTCGCGCATCGACGGGATGGCGCGCCAGCACCTGACCGACCCGGTGCGGATCCAGATCGAGCGGGAGCGGCCGGTGGCCGGCGAGGCGCCCCGGGTGCGGCAGAGCGCGTACATCGTCGCCCGGGCGCACAAGCCGGCCGCGCTGGGCCGGGTGCTCGACGTGGAGTCCCCCACCGCGGCGATCGTGTTCTGCCGCAGCCGCGAGGAGGTGGACCGGCTCACCGAGACGATGAACGGCCGGGGCTACCGGGCCGAGGCGCTGCACGGCGGGATGAGCCAGGAGCAGCGGGACCGGGTGATGGGCCGGCTGCGCGCCGGCACCGCCGACCTGCTGGTCGCCACCGACGTGGCCGCCCGTGGCCTGGACGTCGAGCAGCTCACCCACGTGGTCAACTACGACGTGCCGTCGGCGCCGGAGTCGTACGTGCACCGGATCGGCCGGGTCGGCCGGGCCGGACGCGAGGGTGTGGCGATCACCCTCGCCGAGCCGCGCGAGCACCGGATGCTCAAGACCATCGAGCGGGTGACCGGCCAGCGGATCGCCATCGACAAGATCCCGACGGTGGCCGACCTGCGCACCCGGCGGCTGGAGCTGACCCAGGCGGCGCTGCGCGAGTCGCTGCTGGAGGACGACCTGGACCCGTTCCGGGTGATCGTCGAGTCGCTGTCGGACGAGTTCGACATGATGGAGGTCGCGCTCGCGGCGGTGAAGCTGGCCCACGAGGCGGCCGGGCCCACCACCGAGGACGAGGAGGAGATCCCGCAGGTGGCGGTCCGGGCCCCGCGCGAGGGCCGGCCGGAGGCCGGCGGCCGGGGCGAGCGGCGCGGCGGTGGGCGGCCGCGCACCGGCGGCACCACCCAGGTCTTCATCGGGCTGGGCCGGCGCGCGGGCGTGCGCCCGCAGGACCTGGTGGGCGCGATCACCGGGGAGACCGGGCTCGCCGGGCGGGACATCGGCTCGATCGAGATCGCCGACCGGTTCTCGCTGGTGGAGGTGCCGCTGGGGGTCGCCGACGAGGTGATCGCCGGGCTACGCGGCAGCACCATCAAGGGCCGCAAGGCGACCGTGCGCCGCGACCGGGACGGCGAGAGCGGCGCCGGGCGCTTCGAGGGTGGTGACCGGCGCGAGCGCCGGGACTTCGACGGCGGGCGGCGCGAGCGGCGCGACCGCCCCTGACGTGCGCGCCGAGGCCCCCGGCCGGGTTCGACCGGGGGCCTCGGCGGTGCGCTCAGGCCGCGCTGAGCGTCTGGCCGCCGAGCGTCCGCGGGTCGACCTCGGCCGGGCGCAGCGCCAGGGCGAGCACGTCGGCGACGTCGGCGAGGGTGTGCACGGTCAGCGCCTCGCGTACCTCGGTGGGCAGGTCGTCGAGGTCCGGCGCGTTGCGGGCCGGAATGATCACCTCGGTCAGGCCGGCCCGGTGGGCGGCGAGCAGCTTCTGCTTCACCCCGCCGATCGGCAGCACCCGGCCGGAGAGGGTCACCTCGCCGGTCATCCCGAACTCGGGGCGTACCGGCCGGCCGGTCACCAGCGACGCCAGCGCGGTCACCATGGTGATGCCGGCGCTGGGCCCGTCCTTGGGCACCGCGCCCGCCGGCACGTGCAGGTGGATCCGCCGCCCGGCGAGGGTGTTGGGGTCGATGCCGAGCCGGCGCCCGTTGGAGCGCAGGTACGACAGCGCGATGTGCGCGGACTCCTTCATCACGTCGCCGAGCTGGCCGGTGAGGGTCAGCCCGGGCTCGCCCTCCATGCTGGTCGCCTCGATGAACAGCACGTCCCCGCCGGCGCCGGTGACCGCCAGGCCGGTGGCCACGCCGGGCACGGCGGTACGCTCCGCCGACTCCGGGGTGAACTTCGGCCGGCCCAGGTAGCGGGCCAGGTTGTCGTCGTCCACCCGGACCGGCTGCGGGTCGGTGGCCAGGGCCACCGCGACCTTGCGCAGGATCTTGGCCAGGGCGCGTTCGAGCTGCCGGACGCCGGCCTCCCGGGTGTGCTCCCCGGCGATGCGGGCCAGCGCCTCGTCGGTGACGGTGACCTCGTCGGGGGTGAGCCCGGCCCGCTCCCGCTGCCGGGGCAGCAGGTGGTCCCGGGCGATGGCGACCTTCTCGTCCTCGGTGTAGCCGTCGAGGGTGACCAGCTCCATCCGGTCCAGCAGCGGGCCGGGGATGGCCTCGACCACGTTGGCGGTGGCCAGGAAGAGCACGTCGGACAGGTCGAGGTCGACCTCCAGGTAGTGGTCCCGGAAGGTGTGGTTCTGCGCCGGGTCGAGCACCTCCAGCAGGGCGGCGGCCGGGTCGCCGGAGTAGCCGACGGCCAGCTTGTCCACCTCGTCGAGGAGCACGACCGGGTTCATCGAGCCGGCCTCGCGCAGCGCGCGGACGATCCGGCCGGGCAGCGCGCCGACGTAGGTGCGCCGGTGGCCGCGGATCTCCGCCTCGTCGCGCACGCCGCCGAGGGAGACCCGGACGAAGGTGCGCCCGAGCGCCCGGGCGACCGACTCGCCGAGGCTGGTCTTGCCGACGCCGGGCGGGCCGGCGAGGGCCAGCACCGCGCCGGAGCCGCGCCCGCCGACCACGCCGAGGTTGCGCTCGGCCCGGCGGTTGCGCACCGCGAGGTACTCCAGGATGCGGTCCTTCACGTCGGCCAGGCCGGCGTGGTCGGCGTCGAGCACCGCGCGGGCCGCCGCCAGGTCGGTGTTGTCCTGGGTACGCGTGGTCCACGGCATCTCCAGCACCGTGTCCAGCCAGGTGCGGATCCAGCCCGCCTCCGGGGAGGCGTCGCTGGCCCGTTCCAGCTTGCCGACCTCGCGCAGCGCCGCCTCGCGGACCTTCTCGGGCAGCTCGGCGGACTCGACCCGGGTCCGGTAGTCGGCGGAGCCGTCGGGCTCGTCCTCGCCGAGTTCCTTGCGGATCGCGGCGAGCTGCTGGCGCAGCAGGAACTCCCGCTGGGACTTCTCCAGCCCCTCGCGGACGTCGTTGTTGATCTGCTCGGTCACCTCCTGCTCGGCCAGGTGCTCCTTCACCCAGCCGACCAGCAGCTCCAGCCGGGCGGTGACGTCCGGCGCGGCGAGCAGCTCGGTCTTCTGCGCCAGGGTGAGCCACGGCGCGTAGCCGGCCGCGTCGGCCAGCTCGGAGAGGTCGGTCATCCGCTCCATGGCGTCGATGACCTGCCAGGCGCCACGCTGCTGGAGGACGGAGGTCATCAGCGCGCGGTACTCACGGGCGAGTTCACGGGCCCGCCCGGCGGGGACGGGCTCGTCGAGCGGGGTCGCCTCGACCCAGAGGGCGGCGCCGGGGCCGGGCACGCCGGAGCCGATCCGGGCCCGGCCGAGGCCGCGCACCACGGCGGCGGGTTCGCCGTCGGGGAGTCGGCCGACCTTCTCGATGGTGGCGATCACCCCGACGGAGCCGTACTCGCCGTCGATGCGGGGCACGGCGAGGAGCTTCTTGTCGCCGGTGGCGCGGGCCGCGTCGACCGCGGCCTGGGTGGTCGGGTCGAGGGTCACCGGGATGACCATGCCGGGCAGCAGGACGGCGTCGGTCAGCGGAAGTACCGGAAGAGTTGCCATCGAACACCTGCTATCGGTTGGGTTGAGCGTGACAGGCTCAAGTCACAAAGCGTTCCCCTTGTTCCTCGGTGTGACTCAGGCCACGTTCACGACCCGCCCCGGCGGTCCCGGCACATCCCGGCGGCGCCACCGCAAAGGCCGTCCACCCACCCTCGACCCGACATGCCGGCCTGCTCACCGGGCACCGCGACCGCACGGCATTGACCGCGCACGGTTTTCCCACGATTGCGCGACTCGCCAAATGAAAGGGACGCATATTGTTGCGGATTTGCCGTGCGATACGTCAAACTCTTAGCCACACCCCGCCCGACACAGGGAGTAATGGCGATGGCAAGGAAAGTAATCACCGTTCTGACCGACGACCTCGACGGTGGAAAGGCCGATCGGACCGTCGAGTTCAGTCTGGACGGCGTGTCGTACACCATCGACCTCTCCGATGAGAACGCGGGTGTCCTCCGTAAGGCACTGGACCCGTACATCAGCGCTGGCCGGCGGATGGGGCGGGGCAACGTGGACGCCGGTCGTCCGGCACGCCGCCCGGCGCGCGCCGGAGTCTCCGGAATGGACCGTGAGCAGAACCGGGCCATCCGCGAATGGGCCGCGAAGAACGGCTACGAGATTTCCGAGCGCGGGCGCATCCCCGTCAACGTCGTCGAGGCGTGGAAGAACCGCTGACGGCCACCGGCGGGGTCACGATCCGCCGCGCCGGGGTCACGCTGGGAAATCAGTGACGACCCCGGCGCTTTTCGCGCTGTTCACAATTTCCACCCGGCCGGACCGCACCGTAGGAGAGTTACTCCCGGGGCGACCTGTCGGATGACGACACCGCGCTGTCCGCATCTCGGCCCGGTCCGCACTGCCGGCACCGTCCGGCGCGGCACCTCCCCGGGTCCTCCCGGCCGCCCGACCAGCACCCCGCCCGCCGTCGTGGCGCACGGCCGCCGCAGAAGCCCGGGCGTGCCGGCGCACGCCTTCCGGGGCGGCCATCTCCGCCGGTCCGCCCTCAGGGTGCACGCCGGCCGAGGCGGCACCTCTCCCCTGCCCTCCGCCCCGGCTGACCGACCCGCCGGAACGCTGCTGCCGGGCGGGTGCAGCGCCGTGCCCCTGCCGGCGCCGACCCCGCAACCGCCCGGCCGCCGAGCCGGCGGGGCGAGGCGCGCCCCCTGACGGTCTCCCGGCCTCGCCACGAACCTCTCCCGGCCCGCCTGCCACCGGCAGGGGGAGATGCCTCCGGACGGCCCTTGAACCTGGGGGCGTTTCTGGTGTTCGCGGCGACGGGGCACGTGTGGACGGGCGGGAGCGCCCACGACGTCGCCCGGGTGGGGAACCCTCGGCGGCCCGCCCGTCGGCCACGCCGCCGTCCGCCGGGCCCGCCGGGAGCCGGCTCGGCGGGCGGCCGGGTCCGTTGCCGGGCCGGGTCGGCCCCGGCAGGGCGGCCTGGCGCGCATCGGCCGGGTCGTGGTGGCGCCGTCGGCACGCGGCGCGGACCACGCCGGACGGCAGCACCGCGCAGCGGGCCGTCCGGACACGGCCACGGGCCGCCCGGGAGTCGTCCCCGGGCGGCCCGTGGCCGTCACGTACGTCGGGTCAGTCGACCTCGATGCGCACCACGTCGAAGGCGGGGGTCTGGTTGGCCCGCTCCATCATCGGCACCCGGTGCGAGCCGTCACCGGCCCAGACCGCGCACTGCGCGGTGCCGTTCTGCGGCAGGCCCGGCACCTGGATGACCACCTCGTCGGCCTCGTTGCCGCCCCGGCCGTCCTCGGTCGCCACGAAGAACGCCGGCACGGCCTCGGGGTTCGACGGCGCCGTGTCGGTGCTCTCCAGCATCCGGCAGGCGGTGTGGAAGTGACCGCGGGTCAGGCCCTGGCCGTTGAGGACCGAGCTCTCCAGGTAGTAGCCGCCCTGACCGGCCGCGAGGAACCGGTCGCGGACCAGGTTCCGGGTCGACACGCGCAGGGTGAACGCCTGGTTGCGCTGCACCTGGTTCGGGAACTGGGTGATCAGCAGCGACGGGTTGTTGGCCGCCGCGCCGACCTCGCCGAAGGCGGTGCTGACACAGCGGTTGCCGTTCTGGAAACCGTCGTGCGGCTGCAACCGGCTGTTTCCGCAGTCCTTCGCCAGGACGCCGAGCGCGTTGCCGTTGTTGTTGCCGCCGTTGTTGTTGCCGCCGTTCTGGCCACCGTTGTTGTTGCCGCCGTTCTGCCCACCGTTGTCGGCGCCGCCGTTCTGGCCGCCGTTCTGGCCGCCGTTGTCGGCGCCACCGTTCTGGCCGCCGTTGTTGGCGCTGACGGTGCACTGGGCGAGTTGGTCCAGGCCCTGCGGGCGCTGCGCCACCCGGCCGATCGCCGTGGCGATCCGGTTCAACGTCGCGCGGCGCTTGTCGGCCAGCGGGCGCAGGATGGCGTTGTTGACGAAGTCCTGCCCGTTGCGGCTGCCCTCGGCCGCCAACCGCCGGTTCGCCTCGTCGATCTGCGTCTTCAGCAGAGCCAGGTTGCGGTCGACCTCGTTACGGGCCCGATCGGGGATCTGCGGCAGCCGGCCGGTCACGTCCGGGCAGTTCACGCTGGAGGCGAGGGTGGTGACCGGCGCGTTGCCGGCCTTGACGGACTGGCACTCGGCGACCGACATCTGGCCGTCACCCCAGTGGTTGCGCACCCAGCGCCCGTTCTGCCACGTCTGGGTGGTGCTGGTACGGCCCCCGGGCGAGGTGGCGCCGGGACTCGGCTGCACACAGTTCGAGGAGACCGTCCGCGTGTTGGCGTTCTGCCGACGTTCTCCCGCCGACGAGATCTGCGTCACGGCGGCGATCCCGCCGAAGACCGCGAGGGCGCCGACCACCGCCAGCAGTCGCTTGCTCCGCGCGTTACCGGATGACCGGCGCGCCCGTGGGGACCTGCGCATCGAATTGCTCTCCTTCTCGATCCGGTACCTGACTCGTGATCCCGCCGGGCGACGGAATGCGGGGTGGGGTCACCCCGTCGGGATCACTGCGACGTTCCGGTCGCACGTCGATGGCCGACGATGCCCTTTCCGCACCGTCCGCCGCGTCGGTGGCGCGGCTGGAAGATCCGTGTCCATTCCCGCTTGAGTACGGAACCCCGTGGGCGATGGTTCAACCGGGAGCGCAGAATTCGTCGACGGAATTTCGACGACGGCCCTGAGCGGCACGGACGGGAACCGTAGGACGTCGACCGCCTACGGTCAGCGATCGGGGCGGTGGGTCAGTCGACGCAGAGGTGGTCGAAGGCGAAGCCGCCCACCATCTCGTCGCGGCGGTCCCGCAACGCCCGGATCTGCTGTCGCAGGTCGTCCCGGTCGACCAGCGTCGGCTCGTCGCTCTCCGGCGTGCGCAGCCGCTGTCCGACCGCGACGGTGGCGAGGTCCTCGGCCAGCCGGGCGGCGTCGACCCCGCACCAGAACCGGTGTTCCCGCACGGTCACCCGCTCGACCAGGCACCGACCGGGGCGTACCTCGACCCAGCTCCAGCCCTCGGCCGCCCCGTCGTGGAAGCGGACGTGCAGGCCACGCACGATCGGGTCGGCCAGGCGCCGGGACACGTACGCCTCGACGGCGTCGGCCCGGGTCAGCGCGCCGAGGTCGTTGACGTGGCCGCGGCGACCGTCCGGCAGCCGGCCGACGATGTCGCGGAACCCGACCGGCGGGTCGACCCCGTCGGCGTCCGGGCCGTCGGCGGGCGCGCCACCGGCGTACTCGCGGGCGTCGAGGACGTACGTGACGATCCGCCGGCCGTGCTCGGCGGCGCGCAGCGTCGGCGACTCGATCCGCAGCACGGGCAGCCCGACCGTGGCGCAGACCGCGTCGCGCATCCGCTCGGCGCGCTGCCCGGGCGAACCGGCCGGCGCGGCCGGGCCGATGGCGACCGCCAGGCGCGGCAGCCCGGTGTCGGCCGCGCAGACGACGTGGTCGAACTCCTCCCGCGTCGCCGAGCTCCACTGGTGCCCGGTGATCCCCTCCGGGCGTCGCGTCACCAGCTCCCCGAGCCGTCGGCGGCCGTGCACGAGCTGACCGGCCCGGGTGAACGACCCGACGCCGTCGCCCGGCACCGGCCGCAGCCGGGAACCGTCGTCGGTCGCGGTGGGCGTCATCGTCGGCAGGTCCTCCGGCTCGGTCGGTCGACCGCCGAGTCTAGGACCTCGGCCGATCTCGTCGGATCGCCGGTGCGGCCGGGGCGGTCTAGGCTCACCGGGTGCTGCACTCAGGGGCCCCCACCCAACGGTTCACCAAGCGGAGTCTGGTCACGGTCTCCCACGCCATCGAGGAGGCCGCGCTCGCCACGGCCGAGGACGGGCCGCTGGTGGTGATCGCCCTGTTCCAGCGGATGCCGTACTTCACCCGGGAGCTGGCCCGCTACCGGCGGATCGCCGCCGGCGCGGCGGTGACGGTCGTCGGCCTGGTCGGTGAGGCCCCGCCGGAGCTGCCCGCGGGGGCGTACGGGGTGGCGCTCGACGACGCCGAGGAACTGGCCCGGGAGTGGAGCGTGGTGGCGCTCACCCCACGCTTCGGCGCCAGCCTGGTGGCCCACGACCGGCGCGAGGTGGAGCCCGCCGCCACGCTGGAGGCCGGCCGGCTCTTCGACGGCCGGTGGGGATTCCGCCGCGACGAGGCGCTGCACGAGGTGGTGCGGCTGCGGGACCGGCTCGCCGACCGGCTCCCGGCGACCGCGCTGGCCACCGTCGACCAGGTGCTCGACCGGGTCCGCCACCTGCCGGCCACCCCCGGCGAGAGCCGCGCCGAGGCGGGGCTGCGGCTGATGGCCGCCCGCGCCGAACGCGCCCGCCGGGCCGCGTCGGCGACCACCGGCGAGCCGGCGGAGGCGGGACTGGTCGACGAGCCGACGTTGCGCCGGTGGACCGGCCTGGACGGGGTGACCGCGCCCGGCACCCTGCCGGTGGCGCTGGTGGGCGTCCGGGTCGCCGAGCCGGCCGGCACACCGGAACGCTTCGGCCGGCGCAGCACGGCCCGGGAGACGCAGGCGGTCGTCGGCGCGCTCACCGCCCCACTGCGCCCGGTCGACCGGGCGGTGCGGCTCGCCCCCGACGAGTACCTGCTGATCCTGCCGGCGGTGACCGAGGAGGAGGCGCTCGCGGTCGCCGCCCGGGTGCACGCCGAGCTGGCCGGGCTGGCGCGCTCGTTCCCGTTCGTCGCGTACGCCGTGCACGCGGCGGTGACGGTGACCGACCGGCGGCCGCTGCCGGTCGCCGACGTCCGGCACGCGGTGCAGTGGGCGGCCCGGGAGGGCGTGCCGGTGGCGGCGGTGGCCCGCGAGCCGGTCACCGCCGGCCCCGGCTGACCGGTCCGCGCCGGCACGGCGGCGCAGCACCGCGCCCGTGCCGTGCACGGCGTCGGCCCCGTGCCACGACACCGCCGTCTCCGGTCCCGGCCGCCGACCGACGATCATGGAGGCCGGACCGGCGGCGCCCGGCCGCCGACGAACCGGCGCGGTCCGCGCCGCAGGAGGGGGTACGCCGTGCGGGTCGTCTCGCTGGTGCCGTCGCTGACCGAGGCGGTCGCGGTGACCGTGCCGGAGGTGCTGGTCGGGGCGACCGACTGGTGCACCCACCCGGCCGGGCTGGACGTGGCCCGGGTGGGCGGCAGCAAGTACCCGGACCTGGACCGGGTGCTCGCCCTGCGGCCGGATCTGGTGCTGCTCAACGTGGAGGAGAACCGCCGGGAGGACGCCGACGCGCTGGCCGCCGCCGGTGTGCCGGTGCGGGTCACCTATCCGCGTACCGTGCCGCAGGCGTTTACCGAACTGGCCGACCTGCTGGCCGCGCTGGGGGTCGCCGGGGAGCCGGACTGGCTCGCCGCGGCGCGTCGGGCCTGGGCGGGCGCGTCCGCGCCCACCGCCGTACGCCGGGCAGTGGTGCCGGTGTGGCGGCGGCCCTGGGTGGTGCTCGGCGGCGACACCTTCGCCGGGGACGTGCTGCGCCGCCTCGGCGTGGTCAACCTGTACGACTACGCCCCCGAGCGGTACCCGCGACCGGACCTGGCGGCGGTGCGTGCCCGGGAGCCGGAGCTGGTGGTGCTCCCCGACGAGCCGTACCCGTTCAGCGCCACCGACGGTCCCGAGGCGTTCGGCGGCACGCCCTGCGCGCTGGTCTCCGGCCGCCACCTCACCTGGTACGGCCCGTCGCTGGCCGAGGCGCCCGGCCTGCTGGCCGCGCAGCTCGCCGCGCCGCTGACCTGACGCACCGCCGGCGGTGACGCACCACGCCGCCGGCCCCGGGCCGCGCACCGCCGGACGCCGCCGCCCCGGTGACCCGTTGACCCGGTGACGAAGGACCCGTCGCCACCGGGCCCTTCGCGCCTGTCCCCCACCGCCGCGTCCGGGGTGGACTGCGGGTACGAGGAGAGGAGTGCGTCATGGAGAGCAACCGACTGATCGTGGTGGGGGTCGACGGATCCGAGGGCGGCCGGCGGGCGCTGGACTGGGCGGTCGACGAGGCGGCGGCCCGCGGCGGCAGCGTCCAGGCGGTCGTCGCCTGGCGGTGGGACCGGATCGAGTTCGGGCCGGCGAACACGGTCGCGCCGGTCGACGAGCGGCAACGCGCGACCGAGGTGCTCGACGACGAGCTCCGGGGCCTGGCCGTCCGCAAGGGACCGGGCTGCACGGTGGCCGGCGAGGTCGTCGAGGGGCCGCCGGCGGACGTGCTGACCGCCGCCGCCCGCACCGCCGACCTGCTGGTGCTGGGCAGCCACGGGCACAACCGGCTGCGGCACACCGTGCTCGGCTCGGTCAGCGAGGAGTGCGTGCGCAAGGCGTACTGCCCGGTGGTGGTGGTCCCGGTGCCGGCGGCGGCGCCCCGGACGACGAACGAGCCGGCGCTGCGCGGCTGAGCCGGCGCCGAGGTGGCGGCCGTTGCCGGACGGTACGGCCGCCACCGCCCTGTCCAGGACCAGCCACTGCCCTGTCCAGGACCCGCCACCGGAGGACGGGAGACCGCTCCTGGGCAGGCAGCGGGTTCCGGGTGGGGGACCCCGGAGCAGGCGGCGGGCTCCGGGCAGGGAGCGGGCCCCGTCCAGGGGGTGTGGACGGGGCCCGGGGAGGGTGGCTCAGGCGACCGGGGTGACCTGCCCCGGCGGCAACTCGACCAGGATGGTGTCGTCCACGTCGTACCCGATCCGGTCGACCACCCGGACCACGCCGCTGACCTGGCCGGCGAGCCGGACCGCGAGGTCGGCGGCGCTGCGCCGGTCCAAGCGGCCGTCCAGGGTGACCTCACCGGCGCGCACCTGCACGGTGACCAGCCCGTCGCGTACCGCCAGCACCCGGCGCAGCACCTCCTGCACCACGTCCTCACGGATCTCGGCGTCGGTGCGCAGGTGCACCCGGAGCAGGTCGCTGCGGGTGACGATGCCGACCAGCCGGCCGAGGTCGTCGAGGACCGGCAGCCGCTTGACCGCCTCCCGGTCCATCAGCCGGGCCGCGGCCGGCAGGGTGGACCCGGGGAAGGTGGTGACGGCCGGCGCCGTCATCAGCTCCTTCGCCACCAGCGCGTCGGCCTTCTCCCGGGCGGTGCGCCGCCGCCGGCCCTCGAAGATACGTCGCTCGTCGGGGCTGCCGGCCCGCTCGACCTTGTGCAGCAGGTCGGCCTCGGACACCACCCCGAGCACCCGACGGAAGCCGTCCACCACCGGCACGGCGCTGATCCCGCGCCGGATCAGCGTGTCGACGATCTGGCGGTACGGGGTCTCCTCGCCGACCGTCACGACGTCCCGGGTCATCACGTCGCCCACCTGCCACGTCCTCATCACGACCTCCTCGGATGGTCTCCGACACAACGCTACGACCGCGTTGACCAGGCATGTCAGGGGCGGTGGGCCGGGCTGTGCGGGGCCGAAGGTCCCGTCCGGCGGGCCCGTTCCGGGGTCCAAGGTCCCGCCCCTGAACGGCCCGGTCGGCCCTGCTCGGCGAGGCGCCACGGAGGTGGAATGAATGTGCCACCGGAAAGCGCGGTGCGAGGCAGAGAAGGGACGTGGACACCATGACCGCGACGATCGAGCGGAACACCACCGCCAGGACCATCGCTCCGGTGGCCGAAACCGAGACCACCCGCCAGCGGGCCGCCCGGTACGTCTGGGCCGGCACCCGGATCGCCCTCGGCTGGATCTTCCTCTGGGCGTTCCTCGACAAGGCCTTCGGCCTCGGTCACGCCACCGAAGCGAAGAACGCCTGGATCAACGGCGGCAGCCCGACCAAGGGGTTCCTGACCTTCGGCGCGGCCGGCCCGTTCAAGGGCATCTACAACGACATCGCCGGCGCCACCTGGGCCGACTGGCTCTTCATGGTCGGTCTCGCCGGCATCGGTGTGGCCCTGATCCTCGGCATCGGGATGCGGATCGCCGCTGCGGCCGGCGCGCTGCTGCTGGTCCTGATGTGGACCGCCGTCCTGCCCCCCGAGAACAACCCCTTCATGGACGACCACCTGATCTACGCCGCGGTGCTCGCCGGCCTCGCCCTGGTGGGCGCGGAGAACACCTTCGGCCTCGGTCGGGCCTGGGGCAACCTCCCGATCGTCCGGAAGTACGGCTGGCTCAAGTGACCCGACGGGTCCCGGAGGGGGCGCCACCACCCGGTGGCGCCCCCTCCGGCGTCTGCGGACCGCCCCGGGCGGTCCGCGTTCCGCCGTCTCCGGGGTGTGGCCGGCATCGGCGAGACGCGATCGGGCAGGATCGACCTCGACCGGACGATGGACGGCCGTGGCCGCGCGCAGACGGGCCACCGCCACTACGGCAGGAGAGCAGCAGATGACCATGCCCCAGGCAGGCAAGCCCGAGGTCGGCCCGATCGAGGGCGCGCCCCCGGCCGAGCTCGTCATCGAGGACATCACCGTGGGCGAGGGCCCCGAGGCCCGGCCGGGTCAGCTGGCCGAGGTCCACTACGTCGGGGTCTCCCACTCCACCGGCCGGGAGTTCGACGCCTCGTGGAACCGGGGCGAGAGCTTCGAGTTCCCGCTCGGCGGCGGTCAGGTCATCGCCGGCTGGGACCAGGGCGTGGTCGGCATGAAGGTCGGCGGTCGGCGCCGGCTGACCATCCCGCCGCACCTGGGCTACGGCGCGCGCGGCGCCGGCGGCGTGATCAAGCCGAACGAGACCCTGGTCTTCGTCGTCGACCTGGTCGGCGTCCGCTGACCGACCGCGGGGTCGCCGGTCCGGCCGGCGGCCCCGCGCACCAGCACACCGGGCGGTCGGCCGGGCTCCGCCGGTCAGGCGCAGGCGGCCAGCTCGCTGCGCCGGCAGGGCACGGCCGGCGTCGTCGTCACCACCGGGATCACCCGGTGCACACCGGTGACGCGCAACACCCGCGACACCACCGGGTCGGGATCGGCCAGCACCAGTTCCCCACCCCGGGCGCGCACCCGCAGCCGTGCGGCGAGCAGCGCCCGGACGCCGGCCGCGGAGAGGAGCCGGACCCCGGAGAGGTCGACCCGGAGCACCGGCCGGGCCGGGGCGGCCCAGAGCGCCGCCCGCAACTCGCCGACCGAGGCGAGGTCGATCTCGCCGGTCACCCGTACCTCGACCGCGTCGTCACCCACGCCGAGCTGCACGTGGAGCCGGTCATCGCGCTGTCCCATACGGACGAATCTAGCCCGGACCACCGACATTTCCGCCCTGCCGAGGGTCGAATCCGGGTACACCCCGGGTGGTCCCCGAGACCGTCGGCGGGTCCTCCCTGAGGAGGAGGCGCGCCACGACACGCCGCCCGGCCGGGTGCGAGGCGGATCGGCGGGTGAGAATGACCCGATGGTCGTACCACGCCAGCGCCAGCGCCCGCCCCGCCTGATCCGGCCCGTCCGCGAGCCGGCCACCGTCCCACCGCCGCTGGACGGGGCGTGGGCCGCCACCGACCGCCGGCTCGACCGCGCCGAGGTGCTGCCCCTGCCGCCCGGCGCGCACGGTCCCGAGGACGTGCTCGTCGATGCCGACGGCCGGGTCGTCAGCGGCGACGAGGACGGCCGGCTCTGGTGGTGGCCCGCCGACGCTCCCGCCGGCACCACGCCGCAGCTGCTCGCCGAGACCGGGGGCCGGCCCCTCGGCATCGAACTGGACCCGGTCGACGGCACCCTGGTGGTCTGCGACGCGTACCGGGGGCTGCTGCGGGTCACCCCGGACGGGGCGGTGCGGGAGCTGACCGGCGACGCCGTCCCGGTGCACCTGCCCGACAACGCCACGGTGGCCCGCGACGGCACCGTCTACTTCACCGACAGCTCCGACCGTTTCCCGCTGTCGCACTGGAAGCACGACCTGCTGGAGCACCGCCCCAACGGGCGGGTGCTGGCGTACGACAAGGGCAGCGGGCGCACCGAGGTGGTGGCCGAGGGGCTCTACTTCCCCAACGGCGTCGCGCTGACCCCGGACGAGTCGGCGCTGATGCTGGTCGAGACGAGCACCCACCGGCTGGTCCGGGTCTCGCTGCCCGACGGCGCGGTCACCGTGCTGACCGACCTGCCCGCGTACCCGGACAACCTGACCGCCGTCGGCGACGGCACGTACTGGATCGCGCTGCCGAGCCCCCGGCTGCCCGTGGTCGAACGGCTGCTGCCGCACCCACGGCTGCGGCAACTGGTGGCGCTGCTGCCCGACGCGGTACGACCGCAACCGCGCCGGTACGGACTGGTCGCCCTGGTCGACGGCGACGGGACGGTGCTGCGGACCCTGCACGGCCCGGGCGGGGCGTACTGGATGATCACCGGGGTCCGGCAGCACGGCGACCGGCTCTGGCTGGGCAGCCTGATCAGCGCCGGCATCGCCCGGGTCGACCTGGACTGACCGCGCCGATCACCGCGCCGCCTGGGCCACCCGGGCCGAACGACCGCGACCGGCCCGCCGCCCGGCGGGCCGGTCGTACCGGCCGTTCCTCCCCCTGCGGTGTCAGCCGCCGCTGGCCGACGGCCCCGGCGCGGGCGACGAACCGCCCGCCACCGCGCCCGGGTGCCCGTGGCCCATGGCGGGCGCCGGCTTGAGTCCCGGCGGCACGGGCAGCGCGCTGCCCCGGACGAACTCGTCCCAGCTGACGTTCCAGGCCGTCCAGCCGTTGCCGGGCTCCAACTGCACCTCGGTGCCCTTCACGGTGATCAGGTCACCGACCTGGGTGACGCCCATCAGCCAGTCGGCGGCCGAGGACGAGACGTTGGCGCAGCCGTGCGAGACGTTGGTGTTGCCCTGGTCCCCCTCCGACCACGGCGCGGCGTGGATGAACTCACCGCCCCAGGTGTAGCGCTGGGCGTCCTCGACGTCGACCACGTACGGATCGGCCGAGCCCCGGGTGTCGAAGGTCGTCTGCTCGTGCTTCTCCATGATCACCATCTTGCCGCTGGAACTCGGCGTGCTCGGCTTGCCGAGACTCACCGGGATCTTGCGGATCAGCTTGTGGTCCTGGAAGACCGACATCTGCTTGGTGGCGTTGTCGATCTCGAGGGCCACCTGCCGGCCGATCTTCGAGGTCGCCTTGCGGTCGTCGTCGCCGACGTACTCCTTGCCGATCGGCAGGCCCTCCAACGCCGAGCGGACGCTGATCCTCGTGCCCGGCTTCCAGAAGTCCGGGGCCCGGTAGTAGACCTGGCTGCCGTCCTCCAGCCACGACCAGGTGCCCGGCTGCGGCGGGTCGACCTTCACGAACAATCGGCGCTGCACCGCCGCCCTGGCCTCTTTCGGAATTGCCGGATCGAATGCGACGGTCACCGGCATCGCCGTGCCGTACGTCTGGTTACCGGCGAAGTACAACGTGCTGGCGATCTCCTGCTTGTTCGATTTCGGCGCGGTGGTGAACGTCGTCCGTTTCACCGTGGTGCGCCCCGACGGGCCGGTCGCCGTCACCTCCGCCGTGTAGGTCCGGCCGTTTTCCAGCGGGGTGCCCGGCACCCAGCTCGAACCGTCCTCCCGGGGCTCCCCCGCGATCTTCCTGCCCTTGTCGTCGGTGAGCGTGACCCCGCTGACCTTCCCCCCGGTCACGGTGGTGCCCACCTCCGCGCTGACCGGCACGTCCCGCGTCCGGTCGACCGGGCTGAGCGTGACCGCCAGATCCGCCGCCGCCCGTCCGGGCGCCGACCCGTCGGCCGGTTTCCGCTCGGCGGTGCACCCGCCGAGGATCAACGGTGTGGCTGCGATGGTCACCGCGAATAGCGTCAATCGCCGCCTCACGTCCATGTTCGGCCCCCCATTTCCGCTTCCCTTGGCCACATTCTGTACGGCGACTCTCCGGGCGCGGCGCTCTTTCGCGGGAATTGCTCGCAAACGGGCGGGCATTTGGTCGTACGTGTGCTGGCAGGTCGCCGTAAGGGCGGCACGTCCCGCTTCGGCGTGGCTGGGACGGCGCGTACCGGCCGTGCCGGTCAGTCCCACTCCTCGTCGCCGTGGTTGCGGTCCCACCGGCCACCGACGGGCGGGGTGTCCAGCCGGACGGCGGCCTCCACGTTGCCCGCGAAGTCGTTGTCCTCGACCCGGCAGGAGACGCAGCTGCCCCGGTCGGTGATCCACAGGCCGTGGGTCTGGGTCCGCTCGTCGTGGTGGTCCCAGACCCGGTTGCCCCGGATCGTCGCCGAGTCGAACGGCGCGTTGACGGTGATCCCGGCCCGGACGGTGGGCGCGGCCGGCAGCTCGTACCGCTCCCCCGGCGGCGGGGTGTCGGCACTCCAGGCGGTGAACGAGTCGGGACGCACCGGGGCGAGGCTGAGTTCGGTCGCGTCGTTGGCGGCCACCACCGCGACGCGGTCACCGACCCGGACGACCTTGCCCCGGTGTCCGTCGTGCTGCCAGTTCGCCCGGCGGTCCACGATCAGCTTCTCGGTGTAGCGCACCGAGTCCCCGCCACCGGACTCGGCGCCCGAGCACTGCCGCCCGTTGCCGCGGATCCGGTTGTCGATCAGCATCGCGTCCCGCACCGGCCGGTCGAATCGGATGGCGTCGCCGCTGTTGCCGTAGAAGTCGTTGCTCTCGATGACGATCTCGTGGGCGTGGTCCTGGTCCTGCTCCTCCACGCCCAGGCTGCGCTGGTGGTAGCCGTAGCGGCCGTTGCCGCTGATCCGGTTGCCCCGGATGGTGTACGGCCCGGGGGTGTTGCCGATGCTGATCCCGTCGCGGACGTTGCCGTCGATCACGCAGTCGGTCAGGATGCCGCCCCGCCCGGCCGTGTGGGTGGTGCCCTTGGCGGAGACGTCGAACCCGGCCTCCAGGTTGCCGGTCATGGTGCAGGCGGAGACGATCAGGCCGTTGGCGCCCCAGTCGGAGATGCCGAACCGGTTGCCCTGGGCGTGGCAGCCGATGATCCGGATGCCGCGCGGGCGCAGTCCGCCGTTCTGCTGCAACTCCAGGAAGATGCCGTTGGTGGCGTTGCCGACCGCCGAGCAGTTGATCACGTTGAGCCGCTCGACGCTGCCCCACCCGCCGATCCCGATGCCGATGCCCGCGCCACCCATCTCGGTGCCGTTGTCCAGCCGTCCGCAGCCGACGACCAGCACCCCGTCGATCAGCGTGTCCTGCAGGAAGTCGCAGCCCAGCCCGGTTGCGGCGGTGTGGTGGATGTAGAGGTTGCGGAACATGCCCCGCACGACGTACTGCAACCCGAGCCCCTTGGCCAGCGGGTTGTACTCCGCCGACGACACCCCCGAGCCGTCGATCTCGAAGTCGGCGAAGGTGCAGTACGCCAGATGCCGTTCGGGATCCGCGCCGTGCAACTGGGCGGTGTAGAAGGCCAGCGGGACCGGGTCGGCGCGGTTGCCGGCGTTGCTCAGCACGAACCGGGTCGCGCCGGGACCGGCGCCGACCAGGGAGACCCCGCTGCGCCACACCGTCCCGGCGTCGCGGATCGAGTACACCCCGGGCGGGCAGTAGATCACCCGGGCCCGGCCGTCCGCGGCGTACGCGTCACCGAGCCGGTCCACCAACGCGGCGAACGCGGGCTGGTCGTTGGTCCGCCCGTCGCCCGTCAACCCGTGTTCGCGCGCGTCGCTCATCAGCGGCGCTCCGGCCACCGGGTGCAGCCGCACGCCGCCGGGCACGTTCGGGTGAGCCATCGGTCCCTCCCCTCGATGACCGGGCTCGCATTCCCGGTCCGCGCGGAGAGAAACAGGAACGCCCGGAGCCCCGCCACCGAGGGACGGTGCCGGGGCTCCGAGGCACGGATTCAGACGTTGGCGACCAGCAGCGCCGGCTGCTCGACACAGTCGGCGACGTGCCGCAGGAAGCCGCCGGCCACGCCGCCGTCGCAGACCCGGTGGTCGAAGGTGAGGCTGAGCTGCGTCACCTTGCGCACCGCGAGCTGCCCGTCGACCACCCAGGGCTTGTCCACGATGCGGCCCACCCCGAGCAGCGCCGCCTCCGGGTGGTTGATGATCGGGGTGGAACCGTCCACCCCGAACACTCCGTAGTTGTTCAGGGTGAAGGTGCCACCGGTGAGCCGGGCCGGCGGCAGGGTGCCGGCCCGCGCGGCGGCGGTGGTCTCCGCCAACGCGGCGGCCAGCTCGCGGGTGGTGAGCCGCTGGGCGTCGCGCAGCACCGGCACCAGCAGGCCCCGGTCGGTCTGCGCGGCGATGCCCAGGTGCACCCCGGCGGACTGGACGATCCGCTGCCCCTCGGTGTCGACGTGCGCGTTGAGCTGCGGGTACTTCCGCAGCCCGCTGAGGCAGATCCGGGCCATGAGGGCCAGCACGCTCACCGGGGCGTCCGGGGTGGCCGCGTTGATCGCCGCCCGGGTCTCCAGCAGGCCGGTGGCGTCCACGTCGACCCAGATGGTCACCTCGGGGATCTCCCGCCGGCTGCGGGAGAGCTTGTCGGCGATCACCTTGCGGATGCCGGTGAGCGGGATGACCACGTCGCCCTCGCCGGCCGGGGCGAGGCCGACGTGCGCCTGCGGCGCGTCCGGCACGGCGGCGAGCCGGGCCGCCGGGGTGGCCGTGGCGGCCTCCACGTCGGCGCGGCGGATCACGCCGCCGGGTCCCGTGCCGCGCAGCGTCGCCAGGTCCACGCCGCGCTCCTTCGCCAGCCGCCGCACGATCGGCGAGATGACCAGCGGCGCCGTCCGGCCGTCGGGGCCGGCGTCACCGGCGGCCGACGGGTTCGGCGCAGCGCCCGGCGTCGTCCGGTCGGCGCCCTGCGCCGTCGCCGGCGCCGACCCGACACCGGCGGCGGCGCCGGTCGAGGCGGGCGTGCGGGTGTCCGGCTCGGGGGCGACCGCCAGCCGGGGGCGGCGTCGCCGCCGGCCCGAGCCGCCGTGCCCGGTGCCGTACCCGATCAACACGTTGCCGGAGCCGGCCCGCTCCTCCTCGCGGTAGGTGGCGTGCCCGGCGGGTTCCCCGGCGGAGCCCGCGTCGTCCAGCGGCGCGACGGTGATCAGCGGCTGGCCGACCGGGCGGACCTCGCCCGCCGCGCCGTGCAGGGCCACGACCCGACCGGCGTACGGGCAGGGCACGTCGACCACGGCCTTGGCGGTCTCCACCTCCACCACGGTCTGGTCCACGGTGACCACGTCACCGACGGCCACCCGCCACTCGACGATCTCGGCCTCGCTGAGCCCCTCGCCCAGGTCCGGCAGCAGGAAGACCTGGGCCCGCTCCACCGTGGTCACGCCGCGCTCCCCTGCGACAGCCAGCGGGCGTCCGGCTGGTCGTCCCACTGCAGGCGGGCCACCGTGTCGAGCACCCGGTCCACCGAGGGCAGGTGGGTGTGCTCCAGCATCGGCGCCGGGTACGGGATGTCCAGGCCGGACACCCGCAGCACCGGGGCGTGCAGGGCGTGGAAGCAGCGCTCCTGCACCCGGGCGGCGATCTCCGCGCCGACCCCGGCGAAGCCCTGCGCCTCCTGGATCACCACACAGCGGCCCGTCCTGCGCACCGAGGCGGCGACGGTGCCGTCGTCGAACGGCACGATGGTGCGCACGTCGACGACCTCCAGGTCCCAGCCCTCCTCGCGGGCGGCCTCGGCGGCCTCCAGCGCGACCGGCACCGCCGGCCCGTACGCGACCAGGGTGGCGTCCGTGCCGGCCCGGCGTACGACGGCCGTGCCGAACGGCGCGGTCCGGGCGGGCAGCTCGGCCTCGGCGCTGGAGAAGTAGAGCTTCTTCGGCTCCATGAACACGACCGGGTCCGGGTCCTCGATCGCCTCGCGCAGCAGCGAGTACGCGTCCTCCACGGTGGCCGGGGTGACCACCTTCAGGCCCGGGGTGTGCGCGTAGTACGCCTCCGACGAGTCGCAGTGGTGCTCCACGCCGCCGATGCCACCGGCGTACGGCACCCGGATGACGATGGGCACGCTCAGCGACCCGCGGGTGCGGTTGCGCAGCTTCGCCACGTGCGAGGCGATCTGCTCGAACGCCGGGTACGCGAACGCGTCGAACTGCATCTCCACCACCGGGCGCAGCCCGGACATGGCCAGGCCGACGGCGAAGCCGACGATGCCGGCCTCGGCGAGCGGGGTGTCGAAGCAGCGCTTGTCGCCGAAGCGGGCCTGGAGCCCGTCGGTGATCCGGAAGACGCCGCCGAGCTGGCCGACGTCCTCACCGAAGACGAGCACCCGCTCGTCGTCGAGCATCGCGTCGGCGAGCGCGGCGTTGAGCGCCTTCGCCATGGTCATGGTGGCCATCAGGCGTCCCCCTCCTCGGCACCGGCGGCCAGTTCGGCGCGGACCTGCTCGCGCTGCTCGACCAGCTGCGGGGTCGGCGCGGCGTAGACGTGGTCGAAGAGGCTGAGCGGCTCGACCGACGGCTGGGCGTTCATCCGCTCGCGCAGGTCGGCGGCGTACGCCTCGGCCTCCTCGGCGATCGCCGCGACGGCGGCGTCGTCCAGCACACCCCGGGCGCGCAGGTAGGTCTCCAGCCGGGCCACCGGGTCGCGGTCGCGCCACGCCTCGACCTCGTCGGCGTCGCGGTAGCGGGTGGCGTCGTCGGCGTTGGTGTGCGGCTCCATCCGGTAGGTGTGCGCCTCGACCAGGAACGGGCCGTGCCCGGCGCGGGCGTGCGCCACCGCGCGGGTGAGCACCGCCAGCACGGCGACCGGGTCGTTGCCGTCGACCTGCTCGCTGGGCACGCCGTAGCCGACACCCTTGTACGCCAGGCTCGGCGCGGCGGTCTGCCGGGACAGCGGGACGCTGATCGCGTACTTGTTGTTCTGCACGAAGTACACGACCGGCGCC
This sequence comes from Micromonospora coxensis, assembly GCF_900090295.1. Lineage (NCBI taxonomy): Bacteria > Bacillati > Actinomycetota > Actinomycetes > Micromonosporales > Micromonosporaceae > Micromonospora > Micromonospora coxensis. The sequence goes on from NZ_LT607753.1 coordinate 1,009,997, forward strand.
TTGAACACGGCGGCGAAGTTGACGCCCTCGTGGAAGTCGCCCTCGCTGGTGGCGCCGTCGCCGATGAAGGCCAGCGCCACGGTGTCGCGCCCCTGGTAGGACTCGCCGTAGGCCAGGCCGGCGGCGTGCACGCACTGGGTCGCCAGCGGGGTGCACTGCGGCGCGGTGTGCCGCAGCGCGGCGTCGTACCCGCAGTGCCAGTCGCCGCGCAGCAGGGTGAGCACCTCGACCGGGTCGATGCCCCGGGAGGTCAGCGCCATCGACTCGCGGTAGGTGGGGAAGACCCAGTCGTCGTCGCGCAGCGCGAGGATCGCGCCGACCTGGCAGGCCTCCTGGCCCCGCGAGGACGGGTAGACGGCGAGCCGGCCCTGCTTGGTCAGCGCGGTGGCCTGGACGTCGAAGCGACGCCCGACGACCATCCGGCGGTACATCTCGCGCAGCGCCTCGACGGGTGGCTCGGGATAGTCGGCGCGGGACGGCAGCGCGGTGCCGTCCGGGTTCAGCAGCCGGACCGGCTCGGCCTGCGGCAGCAGACCGGCGGACGGGTCCGGTGCGGCCGGGGTGGCCGGCCGGCGGGTGCGCGGGGATGCCCTGCGGACCGCCTGGGGTGTGGTCGTCACGGCGGGGACCTCCTGGACGTGTGGTGGCCTTATGCTCCTGCCGTTGGATGATTGACTCAAGACGCGCGGTCAACGTGGGATGAATGGCATGGACAGGGGGCTGATGTGAGCCAGGAGACCCCACCGACACCGGGCGGGCCGGGCGGAACGGGACGTTCGGCCGGGCCCCTGGACGAGGTCGACCGGCGCATCCTGGACGAACTGGTCCGCGACGGCCGGCTCTCCATACGTACGCTCGCCGAACGGGTGCACGTCTCCCGCACCAACGCGTACGCCCGGGTGGAGCGGTTGCTGCGCGACGGGGTGATCACCGGGTTCGCCGCCCGGGTCGCCCCGGAGCCGGCCGGGCTGGGCACCTCGGCGTACATCGCGCTGACCATCCAGCAGAACACCTGGCGGGAGGTGTCGGCGGAGCTGGCCCGGGTGCGCTACGTGGAGCACGTGGCGCTGCTCAGCGGCGAGCACGACGTGCTGGCCCTGGTCCGCGCGCCGGACAACGCCACCCTGCGGGACGTGGTGCTGGACCGGGTGCAGGGCATCGCCGGGGTGCTGTCGACCCGCAGCTGGCTGGTCTTCGAGGAGTTCACCGGCGCGCAGAGCCCCTGGGAGTAGGGGCGCTCAGCGCTCCGGCGGCGCCTCCAGCCCTTCCCGGTCGGCCAGCTCCAGCAGGGGCTGCAGGGAGAAGCGCCGCTCGTCCAGCCCGGCGTGCGGGTCGCCCCGGTCGGCGAACCGGGCCGGCATGCCGACCACGTCGAAGTCCTCCGGGCGGGCGTCGTCCAGCTCCGACCAGTCCAGCGGCGCGGACACCAGCGCCGCCGGCGTCGGGCGGATCGAGTACGCCGAGGTCATCGTGTGGTCGCGGGCCATCTGGTTGTAGTCGACGAAGACCGGCCGGTCGCGCTGCTCCCGCCACCACGTGGTGGTGACCAGGTCGGGGCGACGGCGCTGCATCTCCCGGCCGAGCGCCAGCACCGCCCGTCGGCACTCGCCGAAGCTCCAGCGGGGCTCGATGGAGAGGTAGACGTGCACGCCCCGGCCGCCGGTGGTCTTCGGGTACCCGACCAGGCCCAGCTCGTCGAGGAAGGCCCGCACCTCGTGCGCCACCGGCACCACCTGGTCGAAGCCCACGCCGGGCATCGGGTCCAGGTCGATCCGCAACTGGTCGGGGTGCTCCACGTCGGCGGCGGTGACCGGCCACGGGTGGAACCGCAGGGTGCCCAGGTTGGCCGCCCAGGCCACCACGGCCAGCTCGCTCGGGGCGACCTCGTCGGCGGTCCGCCCGCTGGGGAAGGTGATGTGCGCGGTGCGCACCCAGTCTGGCGCGCCCGCCGGCAGGCGCTTCTGGTAGAAGGCGTCACCCCGGTTGTCCTGCCGGGTGCCGATCCGGGCCCCCTCGAACACCCCGCGCGGCCAGCGTTCCAGCATGGTGGGGCGGTTTCGCAGGGCGCGCAGGATGCCGTCGCCGACGGCGAGGAAGTAGCGCACCACGTCCACCTTGGTCAGCCCGCGCTCGGGGAAGTAGGGCTTGTCCGGGCTGGAGACCCGGACGACCCGCTCCCCGACCCGGATCACCTCGGCCGCCGTCGTCGCCACGCCTCACACCGTAACGGCAGGCGCCGACACCCGGGCCCGGCTCGCGGAGACGGGGCGTGCGGCCGTCCGGCGCATCGCGGGATCGGCGTAGCCTGCGGGGTGGGCCCGCCTCCGCCGGCCCGGACCTGCGCTCCTAGGCTGCCGCCATGGCGACGTACCTCGACGTGCACCCGGAGAACCCGCAACCGCGGACGATCAGCCGGGTGGTCGACCTCCTGCGCTCCGACGGTTTGATCGCGTACCCGACGGACTCGTGCTTCGCCCTCGGCTGCCGGATGGGCAACCGGGACGGCATCGACCGGATCCGCGACATCCGCCAGCTCGACAGCCGGCACCACTTCACCCTGGTGTGCCGGGACTTCGCGCAGCTCGGCCAGCTCGTCCAGATCAACAACGCCCTGTTCCGGTCGCTGAAGGCGGCCACGCCCGGCAGCTACACCTTCATCCTGCCGGCCACGAGGGAGGTCCCGCGCCGCCTGCTGCACCCGAAGAAGAAGACCGTGGGCGTCCGCATCCCCGACCACCCGGTGGCGCAGGCGCTGCTGACCGAACTGGGCGAGCCGCTGGTGTCGAGCACCCTGCTGCTGCCCGACGAGGCCGAGCCGATGACGCAGGGCTGGGAGATCAAGGAGCGGCTCGACCACGTGCTCGACGCGGTCATCGACTCCGGCGAGTGCGGCACCCTGCCCACCACCGTGGTCGACTTCTCCCAGGGCGAGGCGGAGATCGTCCGCCGGGGCGCCGGGGACCCGTCCCGCTTCGAGTAGGCCCTCGCGCGTCAGCCGACCGGATGACGTGATCCACTCCGGGCGGCGGGGTCAGACCGGCTCGTCGTCCGACGAGGGCAGCGGCAGCAGCAGGGCGGTGCTGCCGGTGCGCCGGTCGGAGTGCGGGGGTGGCGGCAGGTCGGCGCCCGGTGCCCGGCTGTGCAGCCGGCCCGCGCCGGGCGGCCCGGCGCGACGGGAGACCTGGCAGGTCACCTGGTGGATCGGCGCAGGCGCGGTACCGAACCGGCCCGGTCCCCAGCGCACCCAGATCGCGACGCGGCCGGCCGCCGCCTCCGCCGCCAGCTTCTCCCAGGTACGCCGCCGATCGGTGTGGTCGACCTCGACGACCACGGGTGGCCCGTCCGGCCGGGCGCACGCCACGTCGAGCACCGACTGCCGGCCCGACAGCGGTGGCGGTAGGGGCAGCACGCTCGTCGCCCGGCGGTAGACCCGCCAGCCCTGGTCACCCGCCCAGGCGACCACCGAGTCGATGATCCGCGCCGTCACCGCGTCCGTGCCGAGGTCGACGAAGGCGAGCCGGGCGAGCGCCTGCCCGAGCGACGCCGCCAGCCGTTCGCCGTCCGCAACCCCGTCCATGCGCGCAGGGTAGCGGCTCACCCGGCACCCCCGTCCTCCCGATCGACCGGCCCGCCGCCCGGGGCGGCGGGCCGGTCACGATTCGCCGTCAGGACCGGGCGGGAAGCTGACGGTTGTCGGGCGGGGCGAGGCGGTCGGCCGACGGGTCGGGAGCGGTGACCACCTCCGGCACGCCGGTGACCGGCGGCAGGGTTGCGGGGCCGGTGACGGGCAGCGTCAGCGTGCTGCGCCCGAGGTCCACCCGGACGGTGGCGTCCCGGTCGTCGGTCTCGGTGAAGCCCGGGTCGCTCTGGGCGAGGACGAGACCGAGGACGTGGCCGGCCGGCAGCACCGCGTCGTACGCGTTGAGCGGCAGGGTGACCGTGTACCACCGGTCCGGGCGCAGCGGGCTGGTGAACCGCAGGGACCGGTGGTGCGCCGCGTCGAGCCAGCCGCGGGTGAGCACGCCGTGGTCGGTGACCGCGGTGATCTCGGCCGTGTCCCGGTAACAGGCGTCGTCGGCCTCGGTGGACTCCCCCCAGCACGACTCGGTGGTCAGCGTCCGGACCCCCTCGGAGTTGCGGTACTGGATCCGTTCCGCGGTGCCGTAGTCGACGAGTCGCGCGCTCAGCGCGGTGGTCGGCCGGTCGACCCTGATCCGCAGGCGCACCGACGGCGTCCCGGAGATCCGCAGCGGCGCGGTCAGCGGGCCGGAGAGGAACACCAGCCGCCCGGCGCGGGCGGTCGTCGGTTCGGTGACCACCTGCGGCTCGGTCAGCGACTCGTCGGTGTACGCCCGCACCACGCCCGGCCGGGCGCCCCGACCGCCGAGCGTGCCGGTCGTACCGTCGCCGGCCCCCAGGGACACCGGAACGTCCCGGGTACCCGGCGCCGGCCAGTCGCGCTGCTCGGTCCACACCCCGGGGGCGGTCTCCAGGGTGGCGCGGGGCTCCCGCATGACGCCGTTGGGCAGGCCCTGCAACCAGTAGTCGAACCAGCGGTGCAGGGTGGCCACCCACTCGGCCCGGCGGACGTCGAACGGGTCCTCGTGCCCGGCCTGGTAGAGCCAGAGCCTGCGCGGCACCTGCCGGTCGGCGAGCGCGTCCCACCAGCGGGCGAACTGGCCGGTGGTGACGTTCAGGTCGTTGACGCCGTGCGCGACCAGGACGCTGGCCCGGACCTGCCCGACCGAGCGGCGGTAGTCCCGCTCCGCCCAGTACGCGTTGTAGTCGCCGGTGTCCTCCGCGCTCTCCGCGCGCAGCCGGGCGAGCACCGCGGCGCACGCCTCGGCGGGCCTGCCGTTGACCACCCGGTGCAGGTAGGCGGGATAGTCCGAGGCGCGCAGCAGGCCCCGGTACCGCTGGTAGTCGTACCAACTGGAGATCGCGGAGATCGGCACGACGGTCGCCAGGCCCCGCACGCCGGTGGCCGCCACGCCGTTGGCGACCGAGCCGTCCCACGACTTGCCGATCATGCCGACCCGGCCGGTGCTCCACGACGCGGTGACCGGCTCGCCGTCCAGCGTGAAGCCGCGGGCCCGGCCGTTGAGCCAGTCCACCACCGCCCTCGCCCCGGCCACCTCGGCCCGGCCGCCGACGTCCTCGCAGCCGGTGGCGCGCGCGGTGCCGCTGAGGTCGACCGCGGCGAAGGCGTACCCGCGGGGGACGAACCAGTTGTCGTAGAAGAGCGGCGCCTTGGCGATCACGCCGTTCGCGTCGTACGTCTTGCGTTCGCTCTCGTTGCCCCGGCCGCAGCAGTGGTAGTACGGCGAGGCGTCCATGATGACCGGCACCCGGACGCCGGCCTGCGCCGCCTCCCGGGGCCGGACCAGGTCGACCATGACCCGGTCCCGCGCGCCGTCGCCGTCGGCGTCGGTCGGCGTCTCGACCTGGACGCTCTCCCGGACGGCGTCGGCGTAGGAGTAGACCGGCACCGTGTGGTCGCCGACGATGTGCGGCGGGTCGGGCGCGGCGTGGGCGGGGGTGGTGGGGGCGGCCGTGACCAGCAGCGCCGTGAGGGTGGCGGCGGCCAGCGCCCGGCTCCGGGCAGGCGTCATCGTGGTCCTTCCGACGGGTACGGCAGGTCAGGCCATTCCACCCCATCGATGCGACCGCTGCCTAGACCCCGTGTCCATCCGGTCACTTTCGGCGACGCCGAAGGGTTGACCATCGACAACTGTCTTCGTAACGTTCGGCGGGACCGTCGACCCTCCCTCCACCGGCGAAGGGACCTCCGTGGCACGACGACGTACCCTCTCCCTGATCCTGGCCACGACGCTGCTCACCGGCGGCACCGTGGCCCTCTCCCCCACCGGCGCCGGCGCCTCCCCGCCGCGTCCCGAGGACGAGTACCGGCCGGTGCGCGGGCCCTCCGCCCCCGCCGAGTACCGCTATCTCCAGAAGACGGTGCGCGGCGAGGCGCTGCCCCGGCACGCCTACGACACGGCGGCGAAGGCCGGGGCCCGGCTGCCCGCGGTCGGCGGCCGCTGGACCTCGGTCGGGCCGACCAACATCGGCGGCCGGATCACCTCGCTCGCGCTGGACCCGCACCGTCCCGACACCGTCTACGCCGCCGCGGCCAGCGGCGGGATCTGGGTGAGCCGCGACGCCGGCAACCGCTTCGAGCCGGCCTGGCCGGACGGCTGGACCCAGGCGATGGGCGCGGTGGCGACCGGCCCGGACGGCACCCTGTACGCCGGCACCGGCGAGGTCAATCCCGGTGGCGGCAGCATCACCTACGAGGGCACCGGCCTGTACGCCTCCCGCGACGGCGGTCGCACCTGGCGGTCGCTGGGCCTGCGCGACTCCGGCGCGATCGGCGCGATCACCGTCGACCCGGCCGACCCGAAGCGGATCTTCGTGGCCGCCGCCGGTTCGCTCTACAACGGCGGTGGCGAGCGGGGCGTCTACCGCTCCACCGACGGCGGGGCGACCTGGCAGCGCGTCCTCACCGGGACCAACGAGTTCACCGGCGCGACCGAGGTGCTGATCGACCCGCGCGACGCCGACCGGCTCTACGCCGTGCTCTGGGACCACCGCCGTACCCCGGACCTTCGCACCTACGGCGGGGTCGGCTCAGGGATCTACCGCTCCACGGACGGCGGGGCGACCTGGGCGCGCCTGGCGGGTGGGCTGCCGGCGGCCGGGCCGGAGGTGGGTCGGATCGGCCTGGGCCAGTCCGCCTCGGACCCGGACCGGCTCTACGCGATCGTCAACTCCACCGCCGGCCCGTTCGCCGGCTTCTACGGCAGCGGCGACGGCGGCGACACCTGGGCCCGGCTGCCGGACACTCCGGAGCTGACCACCTCGCAGTCCACCTTCGGCTGGTGGTTCGGCAAGGTCTGGGTCGACCCGGACGAGCCGCAGCACGTGCACGTCGCGGGCGTGCCGCTGCTGACCACCAAGGACGGCGGACGGACCTGGACGGCGGACAGCAGTTCCATCCACGTCGACCACCACGCGATGGTCTGGGACCGGCGGTACCCGCAGCGGGTCTACCTCGGCAACGACGGTGGGACGTACCGCTCCGACGCCGACGGTGACGGCGGCTGGGTGAAGGCCACCCACGAGCCGTACACCCAGTTCTACAGCGTGGCGATCACGCCGCAGGACGTCAGCCGGATCTCCGGCGGCACCCAGGACAACGGCTCGCTGCGCTCCTGGGGCGGCCCGGCCTTCAACGAGTACCTCGGCGGGGACGGCGAGGAGAACCTGATCGACCCGACCGACAAGGAGAACGTCTACGCCTGCTACCAGTACGGCAACTGCTTCTTCTCGACCGACGGCGGCGAGACGATGACGTACTTCGGCAACCGGGTCACCGCGGCCCGGCGCAACTGGTTCACCCCGGTGGTCTTCGACCCACGCGACCCGGCGGTGATGTACTACGGCGCCAACGTGCTCAACCGGTCCACCGACGGCGGCCGGACCTGGACGGCGATCAGTGGCGACCTGACCGGCGGGCCGGGCCGCGACCCGATCTACACCAACTACGGCACCATCACCACGGTCGCCCCGGCCGGGGACGGCCGGACCGTCTACGTCGGCACCGACGACGGCCGGGTCTGGGTGACCCGGGACCTGGGCGGCTCCTGGCAGCTGCTGCTCTCCGGGCAGCCGTGGGTCACCCGGGTCGTGGTCGACCCGGGGCGGGCCGACCGGGTGTACGTGACCCTGTCGGCGTACCGGTCGGGCTCCCCGCAGCCGTACGTGCTCGGCTCACTGGACGGGGGACGGCACTTCCACGACCTCAGCGGCACCCTGCCGAAGGCGCCGGTCAACGACTTGGCCATCGGCAAGGGGCTGACCCTCTACGTCGGCACCGACCAGGGCGTGTTCGTCAGCCCGACCGGCGGCGGCGTCTGGCTGCGCCAGGGCCGGGGCCTGCCGTTGGTCCCGGTCGACGACATCGAGTACGACGGCACCAACCACCGCCTCGTGGCGGGGACCTTCGGCCGGGGCATCTACGCCGTCCAGGTCCCCTGAGCGTCGCGGCTGCCGGGCCCGGACGCGGCGAGCCGGCTGCGTCCGGGCCCGGCAGCGCGCAGGTCAGCGACCTTCCTGCTGCAGCCGCTCAATGAGCATCTGCTTACCCTGCTCACCGGCCTTGCGGTTGTTCTCCTGGATCTTGCGGAACCAGGTGGCCAGCTCGCTGTCACCACGGGCGTCGGCGTCCGCGATGTACGTCTCCAGCTGCCAGATGTGCTGCAACGACATCTGCACGGCGTGGATGAGGTCGTAGTTCTTGTCCTTCACCGGGCTGGCCGGTTCCCTGACCATGGTGGCCACGGCACACCTCCCTGGGTCGGTCTCGGTGAGCCCAGCGGTTACCCGTCCCGGGTGGCTTCACGCCCCGCCGGCCGACGGCGCCGGCGACCACGCGGTGGCGCAGCCCGCACGGTTACCCGGCACGGCCGCCGGGTACGCATCGGCCCATGGCGGAACTGGCAGCCCTCTGGATCGTCCGGCACGGTGAGAGCACGGCCAACGTGGCGGCCACCGCGGCCGAGCGGGCCGGCGCGGACCTGATCGACCTCACCCACCGCGACGCCGACGTGCCGCTGTCGGCCACCGGCGAGGAACAGGCCCGGGCCACCGCCCGCTGGCTGGCCGGCCTGCCCGCGCCGCGCCGCCCCGACGTGGCGGTGGTGTCGCCGTACCTGCGGGCGGTGCGGACCGCGGAGCTGGCGCTGGCCGGCACGGGCGTCCCGGCCAGCCGGGACGAGCGGCTGCGCGACCGGGAGCTGGGCATCCTCGACGGGCTGACCGGGCACGGGGTCGCCCGCCGGTTCCCCGACGAGGCCGCCCGCCGGCAGCGGCTCGGCAAGTTCTACTACCGGCCACCGGGCGGCGAGTCGTGGACGGACGTGGCGCTGCGGCTGCGCGCGCTCCTCGGCGACCTGCGCCGCGACCACGAGGGACGGCGGGTGCTGCTCTTCGGCCACGACGCCCTGGTCTTCCTGCTCCGTTACCTGGTCGAGGGGCTGACCGAGGCGGAACTGATGGGGCTGACCCGGGAGCACGTCATCGCCAACTGCTCGGTGACCGGCTGGTCGGCCGACGCCGACGGCCGGCTCGTCCTCGACACCTTCAACGACGTCCGGCACCTGCGCCAGCAGGGCGCCCGCCCCACCGAGGAGGACGAGATCCATGCCGAACCGGTCTGAGACGAGGGTGATCACCCCGCGGCTGCTGCGCGACTGGGCACTGCCGGTCCCGACCGGCGGCAAGGAGAACCGGGGCACGGTGCTGGTGGTCGGCGGCTCCCGCTTCACCCCGGGCGCGGTGCTGCTGGCCGGGGTCGCCGCGTTGCGCGCCGGCGCCGGGGTGCTGCAACTGGCCGCCGCCGGGTCGACCGCCACGGCGCTGAGCATCCAGGTGCCGGAGGCGCTGGTGGTCGGGCTGCCGGAGACCCCGGACGGGGCGGTGGCCGGAGACGCCGGCGACCGGCTCGGTGAGCTGGTCGGGCAGGCGGACGTGGTGGCGGTCGGCCCGGGGCTGCACGACATCGACGAGGCGACGCGGGTGCTGCACCTGGTCCTGGACGCGGCCGGCCCGCGCACGGCGCTGGTGCTGGACGCGTACGCGCTCGGCGCGCTCAGCCACGAGCCGGACCTGCTGGTCGACGCCGGCCGGCCGGTGGTGCTCACCCCCAACCTGACCGAGGCGCGGCACCTGCTGGGCCGCGAGCCCGGCGACGACCTGGACGCCGAGGCCGGTGAGCTGGCCCGCCGCTACGACGCCGTGGTGTCGCTGTACGGCCACATCGCCACCGCGGACGGTGAGAGCTGGCGGGAGGAGAGCGGCGACGCCGGCCTGGGCACCTCCGGCAGCGGCGACGTCCGTGCGGGGCTGCTGGCCGGGCTGCTCTCCCGGGGCGCGACCCCCGCCCAGGCCGCCTGCTGGGCCGCCTGGGCGCACGCGGTGAGCGGTCAGCGGCTGGTCCCCCGGTTCGGGCGGATCGGCTTCCTCGCCCGCGAGCTGCTGGACGAGATCCCGCACACCCTGGCCACCGTATGACGGTCCCCGACCAGCCAATCGGATGTGTGTAACGCCACACGAGGCTCCTACGCTGTTGGTTCGGAAGCGGGCACCCCGCCCCCTTCCCGCCGGCCGCTCCCCACCAGGGGGCGTACCCCGGCTGGAAACAGCCCCTGGGAGTCTGTGTGAAGAACCTCCGTCGCAAGACACTGGCTGCCGCGTCCGCCGTCACCCTCGGCGTCGGCCTCGCCGTCACCGGCGGGCTGGCCCCGGCGGCCTCGGCCGCCGGGCCGGACACCACGTTCCTGGTCCTGGCCCCGCAGGGCGCCGCGACCGACAAGGCGGCGGCCCGCGTGGCCGCGGCCAAGGGCACCGTGGTGGCCACGTACGACCAGATCGGCGTGCTCGTCGTCCGCTCGACCAACCCCGAGTTCGTCACCGACGTGGCGGGTGCGGGCGTCGAGTCGGTCGCGTCCACCGCCGGCCTGGGCACCGCCCTGGAGGAGGGCGAGACCCTGGAGGTCTCCGCGGCCGAGGCGGCGAACACCACCGCCGACCCGACCAAGGAGCCCCTCTTCGGTCAGCAGTGGGACATGCCGATGATCGACGTCCCGCAGGCCCACGCCGTCAACGCCGGCCGTGCCGACGTGGTGGTGGGCGTGCTGGACAGCGGCATCTCCAGCAGCCACCCCGACCTGGCGACCCAGATCGCCAAGGACAAGAGCGCGTCCTGCATCGGCGGTGTCACCGACACCACCGAGGCGGCGTGGAACCCGACCACCTCCGACCACGGCACCCACGTGGCCGGCACCATCGCCGCCGCCGTCAACGGCGTCGGCGTGACCGGTGTCGCGCCGGGCGTCAAGGTCGCCGCGGTGAAGGTGGTCAACGACGACGGCTACATCTTCCCGGAGGCTGCGGTCTGCGGGTTCATGTGGGCCGCCACGCACGGCATGGAGCTGACCAACAACAGCTACTACATCGACCCGTGGGAGCTGAACTGCCGCAACGACGCGCGCCAGCGTCCGGTGTGGCAGGCGGTCCAGCGGGCCATCCGTTACTCGCAGAGCAAGGGCGTGCTGCACGTGGCGTCCGCGGGTAACTCGAACTACGACCTCGCGCACAAGATCACCGACGACGGCAGCCCGAACAACGGCACGCCGGAGGTGCGCGAGAACCTCACCAACGCCTGCCTCGACCTGCCGGCCGAGGCTCCGGGCGTGGTCACCGTCTCGGCGGTCGGCCCGACCGGGGCGAAGAGCTACTACTCCTCGTACGGCCAGGGCGTCATCGACGTGACGGCGCCGGGTGGCGACACCCGCTTCCGTACCCAGGGCGTCCGCTCCACCCTCACCGACGGCATCCTGTCGACCACCTTCAACACGGCGACGCGGACCAACGGCTGGGGCTACAAGCAGGGCACCTCGATGTCCGGCCCGCACGCCACCGGCGTCGCGGCGCTGGCGGCGTCGGCGAACCCGGGCATGAGCCCCGGCCAGCTGGCGGCGTTCCTGGAGCGCACCTCGGTGTCGCAGTCCTGCCCGGAGGGCGTCTACAACCCGGTGCCGCTGATCCCGACCGGCCCGAACGCCTACGACGCGACCTGCTCCGGCGGCGAGCGTAACGGCTTCTACGGCGCCGGCATGGTCAACGCGTACAACGCGGTGAAGTAGCAGCACCACGGCACCAGCGGTGGGACCCGGCGGACATCCGCCGGGTCCCATTCGTTTTCGCAGCTCATACCAGGGGTAGGAGATCCGGCGTCAGACGAACCAAGGAGGTCCGCCGGTGTCCACCGATGCCATCGTCCTGCTCAAAGAGGACCACAAGGAGATGCGCCGCCTGTTCCGCGAGTTCCAGAAGGCCGAGGACGGTCCGGCCGAGGCGCGCGGCCGGCTGGTGCGGCAGATCCTGGAGGCGCTGACGGTGCACACGTACCTGGAGAACGAGGTGATGTACCCGGAGGTCCGCAAGCTGCTGCCGGACCTGGAGGACGACATCCTCGAGTCGTACGAGGAGCACCACGTCGCCGACCTGCTCTGCGCCGAACTGGCCGCCATGGACCCCTCCGACGCGCGCTTCGTGGCCAAGACCACGGTGCTGATCGAGAACGTCGAGCACCACGTCGAGGAGGAGGAGCAGGAGTGGTTCCCCAAGGTGCGCGAGGCGCTCGGCCGTAACCAGCTCCAGGAGATCGGCCAGCGGATGATCGACATGCGCGCGGACGCGCCGCGCAGCCCGTCCGAGCCGAAGGCGATCAAGAAGGCGGTCGACGCGGTGACCGCCTGAGCCGCCACGACGCGACGGGGCCCGGCCGTCGGCCGGGCCCCGTCGCGTGTCAGGGGACGTCCGGTGCGGGCAGGATCCGGCGCAGCCGCCCCGGGGGTACGCTCCGCTGCCGCCACTCCCTCGGGTAGCCCACCGAGACCTCCTCGAAGCGCACCCCGTCGTGCCACGTGGTGCGCGGGATGTGCAGGTGCCCGTAGACGACCGCCACGGCGTCGAAGCGCCGGTGCCAGTCGGCGGTGGCCTCGGTGCCGCACCACTGGGCGAAGATCGGGTACCGCAGCACCCGGGTCGGGTCCCGCACCAGCGGCCAGTGGTTGACCAGCACGGTCGGCAGGGCGGGGTCACGCCCGGCGAGCCGCCGGGCCGTCTCGGCGACCCGCGCCGCGCACCACTGCGCCCGGTCCGGGTACGGGTCGGGGTGCAGCATGAACTCGTCGGTGCAGACGATCCCGGTGCGGTACGCCTCGGCCAGGGCCGCCTCCCGGTCCAGCCCCTCGGGTCGCCAGCTGTAGTCGTAGAGCAGGAACAGCGGCGCGACGAGCACCGGCCCGCCCGCGCCCCGCCACACCGGGTACTCGTCCTCCGGGGTCACCACGCCCAGGGCCCGGCACCGCCGCACCAGGTGCTCGTAGCGGGCCAGGCCCCGCAACGTGACCGGGTCGCCCCGGGGGGTCCACAACTCGTGGTTGCCGGGCGACCACACCACCTTCTCGAACCGCTCGGCGAGCAGACCGAGCGCCCACTCGACGTCGGCGGCGGTGTCGGCGACGTCCCCGGCGACGATCAGCCAGTCCCGGGGCGATTCCGGTCGCAGGGCCTCGACCAGCGCCCGGTTCTCCGGGTACCCGATGTGCAGGTCGCTGATCGCGACCAGGCTCCCGTCGCGCTCCTGTCCCGACATCAGCCGATCGTACGCAGACCGCGAAGCGTCGTGGGGAACGCGAACCTCACTCCGCCGAGCCCGGTTCGGCCATCGTGCGGTGCTGCTCGGACTTGAGCCGGTCCGGGGTGAACCGCGCGGCCGCCGCCTGGACCTTGTTCCTCAGCGAGCCGGCGACCACCTTCTCCTCGCCCTTCATCAGCGCCGCGAAGCCCGGCGCGGCGACCGTCGCCGGGTCGTCCTTCGGCCCGGCGCCGACCCGGGTGTCCTCCATGTCGGCACGCGCGAAGAACTTCGTGTCGGTCGGCCCGGGCATCAGCGAGGTGACCGTGACCCGGTGTCCTCGGGACCCGACCGCATCGGCCGGCGGCGAGGTGGATCCGGACGCCACGAGGGCGACCCGGTAGGATCGCCGGTGGGCCGTGACTGGCGCGTGGGGATGGAGCACCATCGGGAAGCGGTCCCGTCATGAGGACGCACGCCGAGCGCCTGGGCCTTCCGCACGTCAGTAGGAGGTCGCATGTCGCTGAACGCCGAATCCACCGCCTTCCGCAGCGCGCTCGAGGTGATCCGTGCCGTCGAGCCCCGGGTGGCCGACGCCATCGGCGCCGAGCTGACCGACCAGCGCGAGTCGCTCAAGCTCATCGCCAGTGAGAACTACGCCTCCCCGGCCACCCTGCTGGCCATGGGCAACTGGTTCAGCGACAAGTACGCCGAGGGCACCGTCGGCCGCCGGTTCTACGCCGGCTGCCAGAACGTCGACACCGTCGAGGCGCTCGCCGCCGAGCACGCCCGGGAGCTGTTCGGCGCGTCCCACGCGTACGTGCAGCCGCACTCCGGCATCGACGCCAACCTGGTCGCCTTCTGGGCGGTCCTGGCCGACCGGGTGGAGTCCCCCGCCCTGAAGAAGGCCCAGGTACGCCAGGTCAACGACCTCACCGAGGCGGACTGGTTCGCGCTGCGCCGGGAGCTGGGCAACCAGCGGATGCTGGGCATGTCGCTGGACGCCGGCGGTCACCTCACCCACGGCTTCCGGCCGAACATCTCCGGCAAGATGTTCGACCAGCGCAGCTACGGCACCGACCCGGCCACCGGTCTGATCGACTACGACAAGGTGGCCGAGGCGGCCCGCGAGTTCAAGCCGCTGATCCTGGTGGCGGGCTACTCGGCGTACCCGAGGAAGGTCAACTTCCGGATCATGCGGGAGATCGCCGACTCGGTCGGCGCCACCTTCATGGTCGACATGGCCCACTTCGCGGGCCTGGTCGCCGGCAAGGTCTTCACCGGCGACTTCGACCCGGTGCCGCACGCGCACATCGTCACCACCACCACCCACAAGTCGCTGCGCGGTCCGCGCGGCGGCATGGTGCTCTGCGGGCCGGAGCTGGCCGACCAGGTCGACCGGGGCTGCCCGATGGTGCTCGGCGGCCCGCTGCCGCACGTGATGGCGGCCAAGGCCGTCGCCCTGGCCGAGGCCCGCCGCCCGGACTTCGCCGACTACGCCCAGCGGATCGTCGACAACGCCCAGGCGCTCGCCGAGGGCCTGACCCGCCGGGGCGCGAAGCTGGTCACCGGCGGCACCGACAACCATCTCGTGCTCATCGACGTCTCCGGTTACGGCCTGACCGGCCGGCAGGCCGAGCAGGCGCTGCTGGACTCGGGCATCGTCACCAACCGCAACGCCGTCCCGCAGGACCCGAACGGGGCCTGGTACACCTCCGGCATCCGGATCGGCACCCCGGCGCTGACCACCCGGGGCCTGGGCACGGCGCAGATGGACGAGACCGCCGAGCTGATCCACACCGTGCTCAGCCAGACCACGCCGGGCGAGTCGAAGGCCAAGTACGTGCTGGACGCGGCGCTGGCCGACAAGGTGAGCAAGCAGGCCAGCGAGCTGCTGACCGGCTTCCCGCTCTACCCGGCCGTCGACCTGGGCTGACCCTCGCGCGCTCCCGACGCCCCGCCCGGCCCTGCCGAGCGGGGCGTCGCGCTGTCCCCACCCCGTGCCCCGCCGCCCGGCGTGCCCGCCGACCGGTTGATCCCCGTTGACCCCGCTGACCCGCCCCGCCCCGCCCCCGCCGCCCTGTTGATCAAGAAGTTCTGGGACCGTGGAGCGCTCTCTCCGTGCGCAAACTTCTTGATCAACCGGAGCCGGGTAGAGGCCCGCGCGTCCCGCCGGACACTGGCCGTTGATCAAGACGTTCTGGGACGGTGAAGCGCTCTCCCCGTGCGCGAATCTCTTGATCAACCGGCCGGGGCCGGGGTCGGGCACGCCGGGGCGGGGTGGGGGCGGGTTCCAGGGGTGGGGCCGGGTCAGCGGAGGGCGCGGTGGCGTAGGGCGCGCAGGCGGTGCAGGACCTCGGTGCCGCCCCGGCCGAAGTGGTCGTGCAGGGCGCGGTACTCGGCGTACAGGTCGTCGTAGGCGGCGGCGCGGGCCGGGTCCGGGTGGTAAATCTGGCGGTGCGGGGCGCCCATCGCCGCCGACGCCGCCTCCACGTCCGGGTACGCCCCGGCTGCCGTCGCCGCGTGGATCGCCGCGCCGAGCGCCGCCGGGTGCGCCGCGTCCAGCACGTGCAGCGGCCGGCGCAGCACGTCGGCGTAGACGCGCAGCAGCAGCCGGTTGGCGGTGAGGCCACCCGCCGCGGTCAGCTCGTCCACCGCCACCCCGGCGGCGGTGAACGCCTCGACCACGGTACGGGCCCCGAACGCGGTGGCCTCCAGCAGCGCCCGCCAGATCTCCTCCGGCCGGGTGGCCAGGGTCAGCCCGACCAGCACGCCGCTGAGCTCGTGGTCCATCAGCACCGACCGGTTGCCGCTGTGCCAGTCCAGCGCGAGCAGCCCGTGCCCACCGACCGGCTGGTCGGCGGCGAGGGAGTCGAGCAGCTCGTACACGCTGACGCCCCGGTCGGCCGCGAGCGAGGCGTACCCGGCGGGCAGCGCCCGGTCGACGTACCAGGCGAAGATGTCGCCGACCCCGCTCTGGCCGGCCTCGTAGCCCCACCGGCCGGCGGTCACCCCGCCGTCGACGACGCCGCAGAGGCCGGGCACCTCGTGGCAGCTGTCCGCGTTCATGATCAGGCAGGTGGAGGTGCCCAGCACGGCGAGCATCCGCCCCGGGGCCACCGACCGGGCCGCCGCCGCGGTGACGTGCGCGTCGATCGCGCCGACCGCCACCGGCGTGCCCTCCGGCAGCCCGGTCCAGCCGGCCGCCTCGGCGGTGAGCGTCCCGGCGCGGGCGCCGGCGGGCGCGAGCGGACCGTCCACCTTCGGCAGCAGCCCGGGCAGGTCGGGGTGCACGGCGGCGAGGAAGTCGGCGGACGGGTGGCGGCCGTCCTGCACGAGGCCCTTGAAGCCGGCGGCGGAGACGTTGCGGGTCCGGCGCCCGCAGAGCCGCCAGACCAGCCAGTCCGCCGTCTCGATCCAGCAGTCGGCGGCGTGGAAGACCTCCGGGTCGGCCTGGAGCAGTTCGAGCGCCTTGGCCAGCTGCCACTCGGCCGAGACCCGGCCGCCGTAGCGGGCCAGCCAGGGCTCGCCGCGTTCCCGGGCGACCGTGTTGATCCGGTCGGCCTGGCGTTGCGCGGCGTGGTGCTTCCACAGCTTGGGCCAGGCGTGCGGGCGGTCGCGCAGGCCGGGCAGCGCGCAGAGCGGGGTGCCGTCGGCGCGGGTGGGCAGCACGGTGCAGGAGGTGGCGTCGACGCCGATGCCGATCACGTCGCGCGGGTCGACCCCGGCGTCGGCCAGCGCGGCGGGCACCGCGACGCGCAGCACGTCGAGGTGGTCGGCCGGGTCCTGCAACGCCCAGTCCGGGGGCAGCGGGACGCCGCCGGGCAGCCGGTCGGTGAGCACCCCGTGCCGGTACGCGTGCACGGCGCTGCCGAGTTCCGCGCCGTCGTCGACGGCGACGACCACCGCGCGGCCGGAGAGCGTGCCGAAGTCCACGCCGATGGTGTACCGCCGTGTCACCGCCGACCCTCCCGTCCCCGCCTCCGGCGCTCGCGGGGCGGCCGGGCCACGCTAGCAATCCGGGACGGTCAGCCGATCTGCCGCTTGAGGTGGTACCGGTGCACCTCGGTGCTGCCCTGCACGTTGTTCACGTCCTCGGCGGCGGAGACCAGCTCCCAGCCCTCGCGGCCGGCCCGGTTGAGGTGCGCGATGGCGGTGTCGCCGTACGCCGTGATGTCGGTGCGCGACCCGTCCGGGCCGTACCAGACGAACGAGACGTGGAAATTGCGTCCCTGTCCCTGGTAGCGGCGGACCAGCAGGGCGTACTCCCAAGCGACCATGCGGCCCATTATGACCGTCCGATGGGGACGCGAGTAGCACGGGGGGTGGCGGATCGACGACGGTGTGCCATCAGCGCGCGGGGGCCGGGGCGCGGTCCAGTTCGTCGGCGACGAGGGCGGCGAGCCGGTCCAGGCCGAGGTCGATCTGTTCCGGGGTGACCGCGCTGACCGACAGGCGCAGCGCGTCGACGGGCGTGCGGTCGTCGTAGAAGTGCGCCATCGGCGTCCAGAGCACCCCGTACTCCTCGGCGGAGCGGCGCAGCAGCGCGTCGTCGACCCGGAACGGCACGGTGACCACCACGAAGAAGCCGCCGGCCGGGGCGGTCCAGGTCACCGGCGAGGGCGGCGGGAAGCGCCGCGCCAGGCCGGCGAGCAGGTGCCGCATGTTGCGCGCGTACGCCGCCCGCTCGCGGACGTTCGCGGTCACCAGCGAGCAGTCGTGCTCCAGCAGCGCGCCGCCGATCACCGCCTGGGCCAGCGCGGAGGTGTTCACCGTGACCATGCTCTTGATCTTGGCGAGCTGGTCGGCGAGCAGGCCGACACCGCCGTCGGCGCCGGCCACCCGCTGGTCGGCCACCACGTAGCCGACCCGGGCGCCGGGGAGCACGGTCTTGGCGAAGGAGCCGAGGTAGACCACCCGGCGTCGGGTGTCCAGCGCCTTCAACGTCGGCAGCCGGCCCTGGTCGCCGGCCGGGAAGAGGCCGTACGGGTTGTCCTCGATCAGCAGCAGCTCCTCCTCGGCGGCCAGGTCGAGCAGCCGCCGCCGGTCGGCCAGGCCGATGCTGGCGCCGGAGGGGTTGGCGAAGTCCGGCATCACGTAGCAGGCCCGGGGCCGCAACCCGTCGTCCCTGGCCCGGCGGGCCTGCTCGCGCAGGTCGGCCAGGTCGACCCCGGCCGGTCCGCCGGCCACCGGGCGCACCGGCAGGTCGACCAGGCGGGCCGCGCCGGTCAGCCCGACGTACGTGGGGGCGACGGCGAGCAGCACGTCGCGCGGCCCGGCGCGCAGCGCCCGCAGCACCAGGAACATCGCCTCCTGGCAGCCGACGGTGACCACCACCGCCTCCGGGTCGACGTGCACGCCCTCGTCCACGGACAGGTTGCGGGCGACGAGGTGGTGCACGATGCCCTTGGTGCGCCCGTACTGGAACAGGGTGCGCTGCGCCTGCGCCGGGCTCTGGCCCAGGTCCTCGACGAGGTGCCGGCGGAACCGCTCCAGCCACCGCCGGGGCGCGTCGTCGTCGAAGAACTCCTCGTACGGCCGGCCGGCGGCGAGCGACACCGCGTCCGGCCAGTGCTGCGCGACCTCGTTGAGGAAGTTCATCGAGTTCAGGGCGGGGTCGTCGACCGCCGGGTGCAGGTCGGCGACGGCCAGGTCCACCGGTGCGTCCACGGCTCAACCTCCGGTCAGGGTACGCAGCTGCCGGGCCTCGTCCGGGTCGGCGCAGCCGCTGAGGGTCAACGCGTCGCGCAGCTCGGCGGCGAGCAGGGCCAGCGCGGTCGTGGCCCCGGCCCGGCCACCGGCGGCGAGGGCCCAGAGCAGGGGCCGGCCGAGGAGCACCCCGGTCGCGCCGAGGGCGAGGGCGCGCAGCACGTCGCCGCCGCCGCGCACGCCGCTGTCCAGCAGCACCTCGGCCCGGCCGTCGACGGCGGCCACCACCTCGGGCAGCACGGTGGCGGTGGCCGGGGCGCCGTCGAGCTGCCGGCCGCCGTGGTTGGAGACGACCACCGCGTCCACGCCGGCCCCTACCGCCCGCACCGCGTCGCGCGGGTCGAGGATCCCCTTGACCAGCAGCGGCAGCGGGGTGCGGGCGCGCAGCCACTCCAGGTCGCTCCAGCGCAGCGCCGGGGCGAAGACCGCGCCGGTGTGCGCGGCGATCGCGGAGACCCCCGGGGTGCCGGCGTGCGCCAGGTCGTCCCGGCCCCGGGGCAGGTTGGCGGCGGTGACGTGCGGCGGCAGCGCGAAGCCGTTGCGCACGTCGCGCAGCCGCCGGCCCAGCACCGGCACGTCGACGGTCACCATCAGCGCGGCGCAGCCGGCGGCGGTGGCGCGGTCGAGCAGGTCGGCGACGAGCCCCCGGTCGCGCAGCCAGTAGAGCTGGAACCAGAGCGGGCCGCCGGTGGCGGCGGCGACCTCCTCGATCGGGGTGCTGCTCAGCGTGCTGAGCACGTAGGGCACCCCGGCGGCGCCGGCGGCCGCGGCGAGCGCCGGCTCGCCGTCGGGGTGCAGCAGTCTCTGGTACGCCATCGGCGCGACCGCCACCGGCATGGCCTGCTCGCGCCCGAGCAACCTCGCCCCGGTGCGCGGGCTCTCCACCCCGGTGAGCACCCGGGGCAGCACGGCGACCCGGTCCAGGGCGGCCCGGTTGGCGGCCAGGGTGGTCTCGGCGCCGCTGCCGCCGTCGACGAAGTCCCAGGTGTCCGGGGGCAGCACGGCCCGGGCCAGCGCCGCGAAGTCGGCCAGGCAGGCCGGCGGGGCGTCACCGGCGGGCGGGGCGGCGGTGGGCGGCGGCGGGATGTCGGCCGGGTCAGCCATCGGCCGGTCCGCCCGCCACGGTGACCCCGGGCCGCCCGGCGTCGGTGTCGGCGGGGTCGGGCAGGGCGAAGCGCTCGCGCAGGAAGGCCGCCGCCTCGTCCTGCGCCCGCCGGCCGGCGTCGAAGACACCCGGCATGGCGAAGAAGCCGTGGATCATCCCGTCGTAGCGGCTGGTCCGGGTCGGCACGCCGGCCTCGCGCAGCCGCTGGGCGTAGCGCTCCCCCTCCTCGCGCAGCGGGTCGTACTCGGCGGTGACCACCAGGGCCGGCGGCAGGCCGGAGAGGTCGTCGGCGAGCAGTGGCGAGGCGAGCGGGTGGGTCTCGTCGGCCGGGTCGGGCAGGTAGTGGCCCCGGTACCAGGCCACGGAGTGCCGGTTGAACAGCATCGGGTCCTCGTCGGCGGCCGGCGTCCGCTCGGCCCGCTGGTCGGTGTTCGGGTAGACCAGCAGCTGGCCGGCGAGGCGGGGCCCGTCCGCGCGGGCCAGCAGGGTCACCGCGGCGGCGAGGTTGCCGCCCGCGCTGTCGCCCCCGACGACCAGCCGCCGCGGGTCCGCCCCGAACTCGGCGGGGTGCGCGGCGATCCAGGCGGTGGCGGCGTGACAGTCGTGCACGGCAGCCGGGAAGGGGTGCTCGGGGGCGAGCCGGTAGCCCACCGTCACCACCTGGCAGGGCGTGGCGTTGGCCAGCCGGCGGCAGATCCCGTCGGCGGTGTCGACGCTGCCGAGCGTCCACCCGCCGCCGAAGAAGTAGAGCAGGGTGGGCATCGGGCCGCCGCCGGTCGGCCGGTGCACGCGCACCGGGATGTCCCCGGCGGGGCCGGGGACGTGCGTGTCGCGTACCTCGTGCACCGGCTCGACGTCGCCGCCGCCGGCGCGGATCGCGGCGAGGTCGGCGGCGCGGGCCTCGGCGAGGGTCCGGGTGTACAGCGGCGGGGTGCCGGCCGCCGCCCGCGCGGCCCGGTACGCCACCACCTGGGGGTCGAGGGGCATGTCGGCTCCTATCCGCCGGTCGAGACGAAGAGCTTGTCGATCCCGCGCAGGAAGAGGCTCCCGCTGTAGGTCGGCGTCCGGGTGACGGCCAGGTCGGGGAAGCGGGCGAAGAGCCGGGGCAACGCCACCGTCCCCTCCAGCCGGGACACCGCCGCGCCGAGGCAGAAGTGCAGGCCGACGCCGAAGGCGAGCGAGGGCGGACCGGACCGGCGCGGGTCGAAGCGGTCCGGGTCCGGGAACCGCACCGGGTCGCGGTTGGCCCCGGCGATGATCAGCAGCACGTTGTCCCCCTGCCGCACAGGCACGCCGCCGAGGTCGGTGTCGCGGGGCGCGGCCCGGGCCAGGAAGTGCACCGGGCTCTGCATCCGCAGCACCTCGTCGACGCAGCCGCGGGCCAGCGTGTCGTCGCCGGGCAGCGCCGCGACGGTGTCCGGGTGGGCCAGCAGCAGCGGCAGCCCGTTGCTGAACATGTAGACGGTGGTCACGAAGCTCGCGTTGAACAGCACGATGAGGTTGCTGATCAGCTCGTCCTCGGTCAGGTCGACCTCGCCGGAGTCGAGCGCCTCGACCAGCCCGCTGATCAGGTCCTCGCCGGGGGCGCGGCGACGGTGGGCGATCAGGTCGCGGTAGAACACCCGCAGCTCCTCGGCGGCCCGGTTGGCCAGGGCGAGGCGTTCGGGGGTCTTGCCGGCCACGTCCATGTACTCGTCGATCCACTCGACGCGCTGCCGGTACCAGGTCAGGTCCGCCTCGGGCAGGCCGATGAACTCCGCCATCACCAGCGCCGGGACCGGGTACGCGAAGTCGGCCACGAAGTCCACCTCGGCGCCGCCGGCGCCGGCCTCGGCGATCCGCTCCAGCATGGTGTCGACCACCCGGACGATCACCGGCTCCAGCGCGCCGAGCCGACGCGGGGTGAAGGTCTTCGCGAACACCGCCCGCATCCGGGTGTGCTCCGGCGGGTCGGTGAACATCATCGACGACATGAAGGTGCGCAGGATCTCCTGCTCCTGCCAGCCCGGCGGGGACCCCTTGCGCCACTCGGGGTCGCGCAGCACCGCGTCGACCAGGTCGTACCCGACGGCGACGGCGCCGACGGTGCTGTGTTCGGGCCGGGCCGGGATCGCGCTGATCGGCCCGTGCGTGTGCAGGGCCGCGTACCACGGATAGGGGTCCTGCCGGCCCTGCTCGCTGTAGAGGCCGGACAGGATCTCGTTGACGTCCACGGTGGTGCTTCCTCCCCAGGAATGGACGGTGGGGCGGCGGGTCACCCCGCCGCCCCCGGTGTCACAGGCCGAGCAGGCGTAGCGGCACGGCGTCCGCCATCGCCTTGTTGCCGGCGTCGTTCGGGTGGATGTGGTCACCCGAGTCGTACGCCGGCAGCAGCCGGCTCGGCTGGGCCGGGTCGCGCAGCACGGCGTCGAAGTCGAGCAGGCCGTCGAACTCGGCGGCGCCCTCGCCCCGCAGCCAGGCGTTGACCGCCTGCCGGGTGGCGTCCTTCTCCGGCGTCCACACGCCCGGGTTGCCGTGCCCCTCGTACGGGGTGAGGGTGGCGGCGAGGCTGCGCAGGCCGCGTGCCTTGACCTGCTGGTTGACCTGCCGCAGCGAGGCGATGATGCTCTCGGCGGAGTCGCCGGACATCCAGATGTCGTTGATGCCGAGGTGGGTCACCACGGTCTTCACGCCGGTCTGCGGGAAGACGTCCTCGTTGAGCCGGGCGAGGGCGTTCGGGCCCAGCTCCGGGTAGCCGGGGAAGCCGCCCGCGCCGGGCTCGGGGCCCTCGTGGTTGAGCCGGTTGCCGGCCAGGCTCAGGTTGAGCACGCCGGGGGTGCGCACCTCCGGGCGGGCGTCGACCAGCCGGTCGGCGAGCAGGTCCGGCCAGCGCTTGTGGGCGTTGACGGTGCTGCCGTTGCCGTCGCCGATCGAGTCGCCGAGCACCACGATCGCGCCCGGGCTGTGCCGCCGCTGCACGTCGAGGCCGGACAGGAACATCCAGCAGCAGTTGGGCCGGATGGTGAAGCCGGCGCCGTCGGCGGCGGTGGTCAGGTCGCTGGCCCCGATGAAGTTGGTGACCTTGGACTGGCCGTGGAAGGTGACCGGGCCGGTGAGCACCGGGAAGTGCAGGGTGACGACCAGTTCCTCCTGCTCCTCCACCGGGAAGTCCAGCGGGTCGCTGAGCAGTTCGGCGCCCTTGTTCATGGTGGCCGAGGTGGACCCGCCGAAGGTCAGCTCGCGCAGCGTGGCCGCGTCGATGTCGGAGCGGTCGTCGGGCGTGCCGGTGTTCGGCCGGGCGACGGTGGCGTGGCCGACCTTGACGGCCTGCTCGCCGTAGAGGTTGCTCAGCCGTACCCGCAGCCGGTCTCCGCCGACGCTGGTGCGTACGGTCATCCGGATGCTCTGGTTGTTCAGGCCGGTGTTGGTGAGGCCGACGGTGTTGCCGCGGGTGACGGCGGCGGCCCAGGTGCCCGCCCACTCGGCCCGCGGTTGGCGGGCGCTCTCGGCGTCCGAGGGGCCGGCACTGGCCACCACCGCCGGGGTGCCCACGACCAGCAGCGCGGCCGTGGAAGCTATGACGTGCCATCGTTTCGGGGTCGACATTGAACCTCCATCTGTGGCAGCCCAGGGCCGGCTCCATGATCACCACGGCCCGGGCGATGGACGGAAACCTAGCCGCCGGCTCTGACGGGCGTCAATCGACCCGATCGACATGATCAAATGTCCACTGTGTGGACTCGACCGCCGTTCGGCTCTGTCCGCCGACCCCGCCGCGTGCCTAGGCTCGACGTCGGCGGCGGTGCGGTCGCCATCTCGCGCACCCCGTCGCGTACCGGGCGCTGACCTGCCCGTACGCCTCTCTCGGCCGGTCGCCGCGCGCGTCGCACACCGCCGCCGGCGGCGACCGCCACGCATCGACTGGGGGCTGTGCGATGACCGATCGTCCGACGACCTACGTGCACGACGCGCTGGAGCTGTTCGCCGGTTTCGGCGAGCGGGAGGCACTGGTCGGCGACGGTCGCCGGCTCAGCTACGCCGAGGTCGCCGCCGAGGTGCGCGGCCTGGCCGCGGCGCTCACCGCGCACGGCGTACGGCCGGGCGCGGCGGTGCTGGTGATGCTCGGCAACGCCGTGGAGGGCCCGCTGCTCCAGCTCGCCCTGCACCTGCTCGGCTGCCGGACGATGTGGATCGCCCCGGTCACCTCCCGGCGGGAGATCGACGAGTTCGTCCGGCTGGCCCGCCCCGACGTGTTCGTGCACCACGCCCACGCCGCCGACGGCCTCGGCGCCGAGATCGCCGCCTCGCTGCCCGGGGTGCCGGTGCTGCGTCTGGGCGCGGAGCTGACCCCGGCCGCCGGCGGCCCGCTCCCCGAGGCGGTGCCCGCGCCGGAGTCGTTCCTGCAGACCAGCGGCACCACCGGCACCCCCAAGCTGGTGCACCACAGGGAGAGCTTCTACCGGCAGGTGCTCGCCCTGGCCGCCGACTTCCGCGCGGCCGGCTTCCCGCTGCTGCGCCACCTGTCGCACTCGCCGATGTGGCTGGCCAGCGGTCAGATCACCACGCTGTTCAACCTGTTCACCGGTGGGGTGCTCTTCCTGCGCCAGCAGTGGGACCCGGAGGCGTTCATCCGCACCGTCGACGCCGAACGGCTCACCTCCACCTTCGTCACCCCGCCGATGCTCTACGAGGTGCTCGACCACCCGGCGCTGCCCGGGGCGGACTTCTCCGCCATGTTCATGTTCAACGTGGGTGCCGGGCCCGCCGCGCCCGCCCGGCTGCGGCAGGCGATCGCCCGCTTCGGCCCGTGCCTGCGCATCGTGTACGGCCTCAGCGAGGCCGTGGTGATCTGCGCGCTGCCCGGCCTCACCGACGACCCGGAGCACCCCGAGCGGCTGCGCTCGTGCGGCCGGCCGTACGGCGACGTGACGGTGCAGATCCGCGACGCCGACGGGCGGGTGCTGCCGGCCGGTACGGACGGCGAGGTGTGGGTACGCACCAACCTCAGCTTCCACGGCTACCACGGCCAGCCCGAGCTGACCGCCGAGACGCTCGTCGACGGCTGGGTGCGCACCCGCGACATCGGCCACCTCGACGCCGACGGCTACCTGTACCTGGTGGACCGGTTGCAGGACCGGATCCTCACCCGACAGCGCAGCTGGCCGATCTACTCCCGCCCGATCGAGGACGTCCTCGCCGGGCATCCGCAGGTGCGCGCCGCCGCCGTGATCGGCGTGCCCGACCCGGTGGCCGGCGAACTGCCGTACGCGTACGTGGTCCGCGCCCCCGGCGCGTCGGTCACCGGGGACGAGCTGATCGCGCTGGTGACCGCCGAGCTGAGCGACACCTGGGCCCCGGGCGGGGTGGAGTTCGTCGACGCGCTCCCGCTCAACCGCTCGGCCAAGGTGGACAAGCGGGCCCTGCGCGCCCGGTACACCACCGCGCACCCGGTCACCGAGGAGGTCGCGGCGACCGGCGGGACGCCGTGACCCCGCGCCGGGAGCTGTACGTCCTGGTCTGCGCCGACCTGATCTCCAACCTGGGCAGCCGCATCTCGCTGGTGGCGATCCCCTGGCTGGTGCTGGAGACCACCGGAAGCCCGGCCCGGATGGGCGTGGTGGCGGCGGCGGAGGCCCTGCCGTACCTGCTCTCCAGCGCGCTGGCCGCCCCGTGGGCCGACCGGTTCGGCGTCCGGCGCACCTCGATCGTGGCGGACGCGGCGAGCGCGGCGGCCGTGGCGCTGGTGGCGCTGGCGCCCTGGCTCGGTTTCGGCGCCCTGGTGGCGCTGGTCGCCGTGGCCGGTGGGCTGCGGGGCATCGGCGACCGGGTCAAGCACGTCATGTTCCGCCCGGCCGCGCAGCGGGCCGGGGTGCCGCTGATCCG
Source organism: Micromonospora coxensis (assembly GCF_900090295.1). Lineage (NCBI taxonomy): Bacteria > Bacillati > Actinomycetota > Actinomycetes > Micromonosporales > Micromonosporaceae > Micromonospora > Micromonospora coxensis. The sequence goes on from NZ_LT607753.1 coordinate 1,035,880, forward strand.
GCTGACCAGCGCCTACGACGGCCTGGTGCGTGGGGTGTCGCTCTTCGGGGCGGTGCTCGGCGGGCTGCTCATCGACTGGGTCGGGGTGACCCGGGCGATCCTGATCGACGCGGGCACCTTCGCGCTCTGCGCGCTGCTGATCGCCGTCGCGGTCCGGCCGCCCGCCCCGGCGGAGCCGGCGCCCCGGGAGAGCTACCTGCGGGCGCTGCGCGGTGGCTTCGCGTACCTGCGCACCGACCGGACGCTGCTGGCCATGCTGCTGGTGATCTCGGCGTTGAACCTGTTCGCCAACGCCAGCGTCGCGGTCTACATCCCGCTCTGGGTGGCCGAGGTCTTCGGCGATCCGGCCGGGTTCGGCCTGGTGCTGGGGGTCTTCGCCGGGGGCGCGCTGCTCGGCAACCTGATCTTCACGGTCGCCGGACCCCGGCTGCCCCGGCGGACCACCTTCGCGGTGGGCGCGGCGGTCAGCGGCACCCCCCGACTGCTCGCGTTGGCGCTCAGCGACGACCTGGTCGTGGTGCTCACCGTGACCTTCCTGTCCGGGGTGGGGATCGCGGCGGTCAACCCGCTGCTCGGCGCGGCGCTCTACGAGCGGGTGCCGGAGGCGTTGCAGACCCGGGTGATCGGCATCTCCGGCTCGCTGGCGTTCCTGGGCCTGCCGGTGGGGGCCCTGCTCGGCGGCTGGACCGCGGCCGGTCTCGGGCTGGTGCCGGCGCTGTGGGTGATGGCGGCGGCGTGCCTGGTGCTGACCGTGGCGCCGCTGCTGGTCGGCGGGCTACGGGCGGGCGGACGCACCCCGGAGCCGGCGGTCTCCTCCCAGGGTTGAGGGGCCACTCACGACGGGACGTGGGGGATCACGCGGCGTCGTCACCCCGGGCGAGCGTCACAGCCACCATCCGACCCTCGACATGTGGCCACGGCTGATGCCGGGGAGCGGCGGGTGGTGTCGATACTGCGTGGGCACACCGTGCCCCGGACCGCGAACCACTCCCCCGCCGTCCCGGCGGGTGCCGAGGGGTCGCCGGTGGCCGGGGCGTTCACCGGCGCGCCCCGCGCTCGCCGGTGAACCGGGCGACGAGCAGGCCGGTCCGGGCGGGGCCGGGCAGCCAGGTCTCGACGGCATCGGCCTCGGCGCGCAGCCGGTCGTCGTCGACCGGCACCCCGCCGCCCCAGGGGGCCGGCCAGGTGGCGAAGCGACGCACCTCGACCAGCCCGCCGGCCACGAGGCCGGCCAAGGCGTCGGCCAGCGCGGGGACCGCCTGCTCGACCGTGGGTGGGCAGTCTGCGCCGGCCCGCCAGGCGTCCGCGATCTCCGGCAGCGGCGCGTCCCCGTCGGACTCCCGCAGCACGAAGCACTCCACGTCGCTCAGGCCGGTCCGCTCACTCATCCGTCCATCTTCCTACCCGACACCCACGACAGCCGTCCGGGTTCAGTCCCGGTCACGCAGCGCGGCGCGCACCGCCTCGTCGGGGGTGTCCACGTGCCGTGGCCCGTCGACCGGCGCGCCGGAGCCGTCCACCACCCGCCAGCCGCCGAGCACCACCACCGGCACCCCGCCGCGTCGCATCGCCAACGCCACCTCGCTGAGCGTGCCCCAGGACCCACCCACGGCGATCACCGCGTCGGCGCTCCACACCAGCACCGCGTTGCGGGCCTGGCCCAGGTTGGTCAGCAGGGTCGCCGACGCCTCGGCGACCGGACCGGCGCCGGCGCCGTCGTCGGGGCGTACCGCGATCACCAGGCCGCCGTGGGTCCGGGCCCCGGCGGCGACCGCGGCCATCACCCCGCCGCCCCCTCCGCAGAGGACGGTCGCGCCACGCGCCGCCAGCAGCTCCCCCACCCGACGGGCGTGGGCCAGTTCGGCCGGCGTCGCGGACGCCGGCCCGCAGACCGCCACCTGGACCACGTCCTCACCTCCCCCGCCGAGGCTGTCGCCTGGCCGGCCGCCGGCCGGAGGGCACCGTCGCCGGGCGTGGCGCTGCTCCCCGGTGACCGTACCGGGGAGCAGCGTCGGTCGGGATCAGAAGACCGAGACGCGGTACTTGCTCAGGGCCTCCTTGACCGGCTGGAAGAAGGTCTGGCCACCGGTGCGGCAGTTGCCGCTGCCGCCGGAGGTGAGGCCGAGGGCGACGCTACCGGCGTAGAGCGGGCCGCCGCTGTCGCCCGGCTCGGCGCAGACGTTGGTGGCGATCATGCCGCGCACGGTGCCCTCGGCGTACCGGACGGTGGCGTTGAGGCCGGTCACCGTGCCGCTGTGGGTGCCGGTGGTGCTGCCGCGCCGGGTCACCGACTGGCCGACGTACGCGTCACCGGCGCTGGTGATGTCCTGGGAGCCGACGGAGCCGTCGATCGCCACCGAGGTGGTGGTGTAGCGGACGATGCCGTAGTCGTTGCCGGGGAAGCTGGTGCCGGTCCGGTCGCCGAGCCTGGTGCTCTGTGCCGAGTTGGCGTACCAGGTGGCCACCACGTCGGTGCAGTGCCCGGCGGTGAGGAAGTAGTAGGTGCTGCCGCTGCGCACGTTGAAGCCGAGCGAGCAGCGGTACCCGCTGCCGTAGATGGCGTCCCCGCCGGAGATCCGCGTGCTCAGCGTGCCGGCCAGGTCGGTGGTGCGCGCGGCGCCATCGGAGGCGGCGACGGCCGCCCGGATCCGGGCCCGGTCGGCGCCAGCCACCGTGGCGTCGATGCCGACCACGACCTGGTTGGTGACCGGGTCGACGTAGACGGCGGTGCCGGTGACGCCGAGGTCCACCCGGGACTGCGCGCGCTCCAGCGCGGCGGCGCTGCGCTCGACCAGGCGCGCCTGGCCGCCGGCGGCGCGGACGGTGGCGGCGGCGCGGGCGTCGGTGACCGCGACGACGGTACGCCCCGTCCCGTCGACCCAGGAGCCGGCGGTACGGTCGGCGCCGAGGCCGGCCGCGAGGGTGGCGGCGCGCTCGGCGGAGAGCGGTACGGGGGCGGCGTGCGCCGGTGACACGGCGACGACGCCGGTGGTGAGGGCGACGGTGACGGCGGACATCACACCACGTCGAGTGAGTCTCACACGGTCCTCCCGGGATGCTGGCCGGCCAGGGTGAGGCCGATCGATGAATGCTGATGCTCGCACCGGCGTCCGGCCCGGGTCGAGGTCTGCGACGTCCGTTTGTGCACCCCTGGTCGGACCGGGACGGGACCGGTAACGTGCCGGCATGCCATCGACGCTGAGCGAAGCGACGGACCCTTTCTGCCTGCGCGCCGGGGAGAGCACCGAACTGCTGCGCGGCCACCCGTGGCGACGGTTCGCGGTGCTGGGCGACAGCGTCGCCGAGGGGATGTGCGAACCGGTCGACGGGTACAGCGACCTGCAGTGGGCGGACCGGATCGCCGCAGAGCTGCGCGCGGTCGCGCCCGGGCTGGCGTACCTCAACCTGGGCCGGCGCGGCTTGCGGGCGCACGAGGTGCGCGCGGGGCAACTGGACGCGGCGCTGGCCTTCGCCCCCGACCTGGCGCTGGTGGTGTGCGGCGGCAACGACGCGTTCCGCACGTCGTTCGACCCGGCGGCGGTGGACGTCGAGCTGGCCGCGATGGTCACCGCGTTGCGGCAGGCCGGCGCGGACGTGATCACGGTCGGCATGTTCGACGTCTCGCACAGCCCGGCCGTGCCGGCGACGATGCGACCCGGGCTCGGGGAGCGGATGCGTCTTCTCTCATCGCACACGGCGGCGCTGGCGGCGCGGCTGGGCTGCCTGCACGTGCACCTCACCGACCATCCGGCGGTGGCCGACCCGACGCTGTACAGCAGCGACGGCCGGCACGGCAGCGCCCGCAGCGACGCCATCGCCGCGGCGGAGACGGTACGCCGCCTCGGCGCGCATCTCGCCGGCCGCTGACCCGGCCCACCGGGGCGGGTCAGCGGCCGGCCCGTCCGGTGATCGGGTAGCGCTCCGGGGACACCGCCGACGGCGGGTCGGGCCGGGATCCGCCACCCGATCGTGCGGGACGCGGGACCGGTCAGTCGGTGAGCAGGACGCCGGTGAGCAGGACGCCGCGGGCCAGGTTGAGCACCCCCTCGCAGCCGGGGTAGCCGACCCGGGCCAGGGCCCCGGAGCCGGTGCGGCCGAACAGGTACGGGGCGATGCTGTACGGCACGTCGGCGGTGACCACCTCGCCGGTCCCGATCTGCACGAAGTCCATCGCCACCCGATCGGCCGGCATGTACGCCTGCAGGATGTTGCCGCCCCGGGCGATCGCCGCGCGCACCCCGTCGGCCCAGGCGGCCGGGCTCAGCTCCGGGCCGATCAGCACGTCGTGGCCGGCGGAGCCGTCGGCCGGCTTGGCGACCAGGTGCGCCTGCTCGGCGAGGGCCCGGTCCAGCTCGGCGTCGGTCAGCGCCACGGTGTGCGGCACGTAGCGGTGGATCAGCGCCTGGTCGTCGGCGGGGAGCTGGTCGAGGTCCTCGTACAGCCAGGCGAAATTGATCTTGTTGCCGAGCAGCCAGGCGGCGGCGCTGACGAACATCGGCAGGGTGCCGGCCGCCAGCGCCCCGGCCACCGCCTCCAGGCCGGCGCTCGGGGTGACCCGGTTGGGCACGAAGAGCCGGAACAGCGCGTCCACCGGCGCGCCGTCGACCACCAGCCGCTTCGCGTCGTCCAGCCGGGCCGTGGCGACCGGGGCGATGACCAGGTCGATACCGAACCGGGCGGCCTGCCCGACCAGGGGCGACAGGATGCGGATGAACGTCTCCGGGTCGTCCAGGCCCGGGTAGTCGGCGTCGAAGTCCATCAGCAGCGCCACCCGGGCCCCGTCGGCCAGGCCCAGCTCGTCGCGGATCGCCACGAACCGCTGGTCCAGCAGGGACGGCGCGGGCCGGGCCGGCACCCCGTCGAGCAGGCCGCGCTCGCGGTACAGCGCGGCGTACCGCTGGATCACCGTGTCGGCGTCGAAGCCCCCGCCGAGGCTGCTGTCGATGTTGTACTCGACGATCTTCGGCTCGCCGCCGGAGATCAGCACGTCCGGCCGGTACGCCGCCAGCAGCGCCTCGGTCAACGGCTCGTCCTCGTCGAGCAGCCGGGTGTCGCCCTGCGGCACGCCGAGCAGCGCGCGCAGCTCCCCCGCCGTACCGGCCCGCCGCCGGCAGGCGTCCAGGATGAGCTGGGCGATCCGGTCGCAGACCTCGTTGAGTTCCCGGAACGCGTCGGCGGTCAGCACCGGCGGCCGGGCCAGCCGCCACTGCGTGTTGTACGTCGCCCGGCCGTGGAAGATCCGCTCCCACTCCTGCGCGCCGGCGGCGACCATCGCCCGCCGGGTCTGCTCGGGCAGGCCCTGCCACGCCTGCCCGGCCGGCGGCCACGGGTACTTCACGTCGATCATGTTCCGTCCTTGGTGACGAGGTGGATGGCGGCGGTGAGGGCGGCCCGGCCGGGCTGCACGGCCCGGTCCAGCCCGGGGGCGAACGGGAGCACCGCCCCGTCCGGGCGGGTCACCCGCCGGGGCGGGGCGGCCAGCGGCACCCGTTCCACGACGCTGGCGATGATCTCGGCGGCGATGCCGCAGGACCGGTTGGAGTCGTCGACCACCACCAGCCGGCCCGTCCTGGCCACCGACGCGCACAACCCGTCGAGGTCGAACGGGTAGAGCGTGCGCGGGTCGAACACCTCCACCGACACCTGCCCGACCAGTTCCTCGGCGACGGCGAGCGCGTCGTGCACCAGGTGCCCGACGGCGACCACCGTGACGTCGTCGCCACAGCGGCGGACCAGGCCCCGGCCGAGCGGCACCGGGGCGAGGGCGGCGAAGTCGACGTCCTCGCGCACGTCGAGCGCGCCGGCCGGGGCGAAGACCACCACCGGGTCGTCGTGCCGGATCGCCGACACCAGCAGCCCGTACGCGTCGGTCGGGGTGGCCGGCACCGCGGTGACGATGCCGACGTGCGCGAAGAGCGAGTACGGGTGGTCGGAGTGCTGCCCCGCCCAGCCGGTCCGGGAGCCGGAGCCGGGCACCAGGTAGGTGACCGGGGCCGCGCACTGCCCGCCGGTCATCAGCGGGAACTTGTGCGCGTGGTTGACGATCTGCTCGAAGACCAGGAAGAGCAGCGACGGGATCTGGAACTCCACCACCGGCCGCATCCCCGCCAGCGCCGCCCCGGTGGCGAAGCTGGTGAACGCCTGCTCCGACAGCGGGGTGTCCAGCACCCGGTCCGGCCCGAACCGCTGGAACAGTCCGGCGGTGACGTGCGAGGCGGCCACCCGGATGTCCTCGCCGAGCAGGAACACCCGCTCGTCGCGGGCGAGTTCGTCGGCGAGCGCCCGGGTGAGCGCCTTGCGGTACGACAGCCTGGGCATCAGGCACCTCCCGACCGGGCGGTCAGCCCGCTGGCGTACAGGTGGTCGAGCGCCCCGGCCGGGTCCGGTTCCGGGCCGGCCAGCGCGAACGCGACGGCGGCGTCCAGCGTCGCCTCCACCTCGGCGTCGACGGCGGCCCGCTCGGCGTCGGACAGCCGCCCGCCCTGGATGTCGACCGGGTCCCGCAGGCGTCCGGCGGCCACCTCCTGCGGCGGGCGGTAGTCCAGACGTACCGAGTGCTCGAAGGTGTGGTGGGCGTCGAAGCGGTAGGTGCGCGCCTCGATCAGCTCCGGCCCGCCGCCGTCGCGCATCCGGTCGACGGCGGCGGCCGCCGCCGCGCGTACCTGCTGCGGGTCCTGGCCGTCGACGACGACCGCCGGCATGCCGAACGCCTCGGCGCGGCCGGTGATGGTCCCGGCGACCGCGCCGTCGACCGGCATGGTGGTGGCGTAGCCGTTGTTCTCGCAGACGAACAGCACCGGCACCCGCCAGAGCGCGGCCAGGTTGAACGCCTCCAGCAGCATCCCCTCGTTGACCGCGCCGTCGCCGAAGAAGGTCGCCCCCACCACGTCCTCGCCGCGCCGCCGGCGCGCCCACACCGCTCCGGTGAGGATCGCGCCGGCGGCGCCGACGATGGCGTTGGCGCCGAGCACGCCGACGGAGAAGTCGGCGGCGTGCATCGACCCGCCCCGGCCCCGGTTGAGGCCGGTCTCCCGCCCGCACAGCTCGGCCATCATCCGGGCCGGGTCGGCACCCTTCGCGAGCACGTGCCCGTGCCCGCGATGGGTGCCGGTGACCAGGTCCGTCCCGCGCAGCGCGGCGCACACCCCGGCGGCGATCCCCTCCTGACCGAGGTACGGGTGGATGCCGCCGACGATCGCCCCGGCGCGGACCAGGTCGATGGCCCGCTCCTCGAAGCGGCGGATCAGCCGTACCGTGCGGTAGAGCCGGACCGGGTCGGCGTCGGTCACGGGTCGCGCCTCTCCTTCACCGCGGCGAGGATGTCGTCCCAGAGCTTCGCCCGGGCGGTCAGCGCCAGGTTGACCGTGTCGGCGCACTCCTGCCACTTGCCGTCGTCGTCGCCGCAGAGGTCGGCGAGCATCTGCATCGCCATCGGGGTGTGCTGCTCGCCGTCGACCTCGATGTGCCGCTCCAGGTAGTCGACGAACGTGTGCAGCCGGTTGCTGCGCTCGTTGACGGCGACGACCTGGGTGAACATGTCGGGGATCAGGTCCTCCCGGCCGAACGCGAAGGCCGCGGCCTGGCAGTGCACCGGGGTCGACTCGATGATCTTCCAGGTGGTGGCGGCGAACTCGGCCGACGGCCCCGGCACGCCGGCCTCGGCCAGCGCCTCGGTCACCGGCCGGCCGGCCCGCAGCAGCTCGACCAGCCGGTCCACGGCGGTGGTGTCCGCCCCGGCCTCGCGCATGCCCCGCACGTAGAGCTCGAAGTGGCTGATGTACCCCTCGCCCAGCTCGTCGCTCTCCTCCACCATGACGATGTCGTTGATCAGGCGGCGGCTGCCGGTCGGGCCGGTCGGGATCCACGGCACGCTCACGCAGGTGAGCTGCTGCTGCAACGACTTCAGCAGGGACATGAAGTCCCAGACCGCGAAGACGTGGTGCTCCATGAAGGTCACCAGCGCCTGGTGGGTGTCCAGGTTGGCGTAGAGCGGGTGCGTGACGACCACGTCGCGGCGGTCGGTCACCGCCTGCTCCAGCCGCTCGATGCCCGGGTGGGTCCTACCCCAGTCGTACCGTGACATGTTCAGCCTCCCTGTGGGGCGCGCTCGCGCCAGATGACCGGGCAGAATTCGGGGTCGGCGTAGTCCGGCCGCCCGTCGTCGGTGCGGCGGACCAGCACGTCGTGGTTGTAGGACGCGAAGGTGCCGTCCGACAGCGGGAACTCCCGCCAGGCGTTCGCGCCGTCCTGCAGGTGCAGCGAGATGGCGCGGCGGGGGCGACCGCTGACGTTGGCGCCGCTGCCGTGGTAGATGCGGCAGTGGTGGAAGCTCATGTGTCCCTTGGGGATCACCATCGGGATCTTGCGGATCTCCGCGCCGTTGTACGCCGCGTTCTCGGCCAGCATCTCCTCCAGCTGGTCGCGGTCGCGCTCGGCGAAGTGTCGCACCACGGTGTCGTCCGCGCCGATCTCCGACCAGCGGTGCGAGCCGTCGACCATGGTGATGGTGCCCATCTCCGCGCCGCAGTCGTGGAACGGGATGAACGCGGTGAGCATGTCCTCCGACGACGAGGACGCCCAGTAGTGCTTGTCGAAGTGCCACGGCACGATGTTCGACGGCTCGCCGGAGATCGGCGGCTTGTAGATCAGCGTGGACTGGAAGACGCGGATCTCGTCGGCGCGGGCCAGCCGGGCGGCGACCGCACCGATCAGCGGCTTGCGCAGGATCGCGCCGATCGCGTCGTGCTCGTAGTGGACGTAGTCGTTGTGCCGCTGCACCGGACCCTTGGCCGGCTCCCAGTAGGCGAGCTTCGGTGGCCGTACCGGCAGGGTGCGGTCGCGCTCGCCGTCGTAGTAGCGGTCGGTGGCCGCGGTCAGCGCGTCCACCTCCTCGTCGGTGAACAGCTTCTTCGACAGGTACCAGCCGTGTTCGGCGTAGAAGCGCACGTCCTCGTCGGAGGGGAGCAGTGCCTCCTCCTCGGCGGTCAGTGTCGGATGTGTGGTGGTCATGCCCCAACTCCTCGTGCCGTGCCGGCCCCGACGCCGGGGGTCGCCCCCGCCGCGGCCAGCTCCCGTTCCTTGGCTTCGTAGAGCGCCTTGATGTTGCCGCTGCCGAAGGTGCGCGCCCCGCGCCGCTCGATGAGTTCGAGGAAGAGGGTGCGCCGCACGTGCATCGACTCGGTGAAGATCTGCAGCAGCTGGCCGCCGTGGTCGCGGTCGACCAGGATGCCCAGCTCGCTGAGGCGGTCCAGGGGCGCGTCGACCGTGCCGACGCGTCGCTCCAGGTCGTCGTAGTAGGTGGCCGGGGTCCCGGCGAAGCGCACCCCGCGCTCGGCCAACGCGCCGACGGCGGTGACGATGTCGTCGGTGCGCAGCCCGAGGTGCTGCACCCCGGCGCCGTGGTGCTCGGTGAGGAACGCGTCGATCTGCCCGGGCCGCCGGGACGTGTCCGGCTCCAGCAGCACCAGGGTGACCCGCTCGGAGGCGCTCTGCACCACCGTCGAGTTCATCGCCTGCCCGGCGACCTCGATGTGCTCGGTGAAGATCTCCCGGAAGCCGAAGACCCGCGCGTAGTGGGCCACGGTGGTGGCGAGCTGCCCGGGCGGCACGCAGACCGCCAGGTGGTCGACGTCGCACAGCAGCTTCTGCCCGGCGCCGGCCGCCGGGGCCAGCTCCACCGCACCGGGCAGGAACTCCGCCCGGTCACCGCGCCGCTCGACGAGGCGGTGCAGCACGTCGCCGAAGCCGCCGACCTCCGCGGTCACCACCTCGGCGTCCGCGCCGGTCCAGGTGCGCGGCGCGCTCACCCCGGTCGCACCCCGGGCCACCAGCTCCGCGTACGCCCCGGCGGCGTCGTCGACCTCCAGGGCCACCACGGCGATCCCGTCGCCGTGCCGGCGCACGTACTCGGTGGCGGGATGCTCGGCGCTGAGCCCGGTGGTGAGCACCATCCGGATGTCGCCCTGGGTCAGCAGCAGGGAGCGCTGCCCGTCGAGCCCGGTCTCCGGTCCCCCCTGTCCCCGCAGCTGGAAGCCGACGGCGGTGCCGAAGTAGAAGGCGGCCTGCCGGGCGTCCCCCACGTACAGTTCGATGTGGTCTATGCCATGTATGTCCATCTGTCCAGCCCTTCCCCATGTCCCCCCGTGACCGCTGCCCGGGCGCGTGCCGCCCGGGGTGGAGCGTCGATCAGCTGTGCGCCCCGGCCACCCGCGCGCCCGACCCGGCGACGCGCCGCAGCAGCAGGCTGACGTTCTGGCCGCCGAAGCCGAACGAGTTGGTCAGCGCGAACTCCGTGCCGCTCGGCCGGGCCCGCCCCCGGACGTGGTCCGCCGGGCAGTCCGGGTCCGGGTCGTCGAGGTGGTACGTCGGGGGCAGCAGGCCCGCGCCGAGCGCCAGCGCGCAGGCCGCCGCCTCCACCACCCCGGACGCGCCGAGGAGGTGCCCGGTGAGCGCCTTGGTGGAGCTGACCGGCACTCCACCGTCGCCGAAGACCTCGGCCAGCGCAGTCGTCTCGGCGACGTCCCCGAGTCTGGTTCCGGTGCCGTGGGCGTTGACGTAGCCGACGTCGCCCGCCGGCACTCCCCCGGCGGCCAGCGCCCGCCGCATGCACTCGGCCGCTCCCGCGCCGTCGGGGCGGGGCGCGGTCGGGTGGTACGCGTCGGTCGTCGCCCCGTACCCGACCACCTCGGCGTAGCCGGCGACGCCGCGCGCGGCGGCGTGCTCGGCGCGCTCCAGCACCAGCAGCGCCGCCCCCTCGGCCAGGACGAACCCGTTGCGCCGACGGTCGAACGGCCGGCTGGCCTCGGTCGGGTCGTCCCAGCCCCGGGCGAGGGCCCGGGCGTTGCCGAAGGTGTCGGCGAAGGTCGGGAACAGCGGCGCCTCACTGGCCCCGCAGACCACCACGTCGGCCTCGCCGGCGCGGATCAGCCGCACCGCGTCGGCGACCGACTGCGCCCCGGAGGCGCACGCCGTGCCGACCGAGGAGCTGTAGCCGCGGATGCCGTGCGCGATGGCGATCCGCGCCGCCGGCATGTTCGGCAGGATCCCGGTCAGCAGGTACGGGCTGACCGCGGCCCGACCCCGGGCGGTCCGGGCGATCACCTGCGACTCCAGGGTGGACATCCCGCCCACCCCGCCGACGATCACCCCGATCCGCCCCGGGTCGACGTCCCGGCCGACCTCGATGCCGGCGTCGGCGAGCGCGTCGGCGGCGGTGAGCAGGGCCAGCACCACGATCCGGTCCAGCACCTTGGTCTCCGGGCCGGAGGCGACCGTGCGCGGGTCGATCTCCGGCAGCAGCCCGGCGACCTCCAGCGACTCCCGCGCGGGGTGCCCCTCCGGCGGTCGGGTCAACCCCGACTTCCCGCTGGTCAACGCGTCGAAGGTGGCCGTCGCTCCCCGCCCGACGGGGCTGAACAGCCCCATCCCGGTGATGACGGCGCTCATGACGGTGACTCGCTCAGGTAGCGCTCGCGCAGCGCCACCTTGCGGACCTTGCCGGTGACGGTGACCGGGATGTCGTCGGCGCGCACCGGCACCACCCGGCGCAGGGTCGCCCCGACGTCCGCGCCGAGCGCCGCGCGCACCGCCGGGGTGCGGTCGGTGTCCGGGTCAACGCCGGCGGCCAGCTCCAGCAGCACGTCGGTGACCACCGTGTCGCCCTCGCGGACGATGACCACGGTGCAGTCGGTGACGTCGGGGCAGGCGGCGAGGATCCGCTCCTCCGACAGCGCGGTGAAGAACCACCGGCCGTCCCCGGCGTCGACCGAGTCGACCGCCCGGTCCAGGTGGTAGTAGCGGCCGTCGGCGTCGGCGTGGACCAGGTCGCCGGTGAGGTACCAGCCGCGCAGCCGGGACCGGTAGGTGGTGACCGAGTCGTTCCAGTAGCCGCGGAACAGCGACGGCGAGTCGATGCCGAGCCACCCCACCTGCCCGGGCGGCAGTTCGTTGCCCTCGGGATCGAGCACGGCGACCCGGGTGAACCGGTACGGGCGGCCCACGCAGCGGCCGTACCGGTCGGTGTCGACGGTGTGCGTGATGTGGAACATCGAGTGCCCCATCTCGCTGGAGCCGAGCCCGTCGATGAAGACCGAGCCGGGCACCCGGGTCACCCCGTCGCGGGTCATCACGTCCCGGGAGCCGACCGCGACCAGGCGGCGCACGTGCGGCTCGTGCGAGCAGTCTCCGGTGTTGAACCACAGCCGCACCGAGTCCAGGTCGTACCCGGACAGGTCGAAGCGGGCCAGCTCCGCCCAGGTGACGGAGAAGCCGAACACCCCGTCCGGACGCCACCGCTGGATGGCGTCGAGCACCCGCTCCCCGCCCTGCTCGGACAGGAGGAACATCTCCGCCCGGTTGCCCAGCGCCTGGTTGACCATCAGCACCGTCGCGGTGTGCGGGGCGGGCAGCGCGTTGAGGATGCGGCTGGTGCCCTGCGCCTGCGGCATGGACAGCAGGTGCCGGGTGGCGGCGAAGAGGCTGGCGTGCGAGTGCAGCACCGCCTTGGGCACCCCGGTCGTGCCGGAGGTGTGGGTGATGACGATCGGATCGTCGTCGTGGTGGCGGTAGTGCGCGGGGGCGGCTGCCGGGTCGCCGGCGCCGGCCTCGGCGGGCCGGCCGAGCAGCGGCGCGCCCAGGTCGTGGCCGGCGAGCAGGTCGACGTGCGCGGCGTCGGCGAGCACCCCGGCGGCCCGCAGCCGGCGGATGTACTCGGCGGCGATCTCCGGGCGCAGCTTGCCGTTCATCAGCGCCGGGATCGCGCCGAGGCGGGCCAGCGCCAGGAAGCTGAGCACCATGTCGGCGGCGCCGCCGGCCCAGACCGCCACCGGGTCGCGGGGGCGCACGCCCCGCTCGTGCAGCCAGGCGGCCCGGGCGGCGACCCGCTCGTCGAGCTGGCCCAGGGTCAGCGGCTGCTCGGCCGGGTGCCCGTCGACGGCGGTGTCGAAGGTCAACCCCGGCCCCTGCGGATCCGCCCCGTGCGCCAGCACCCGGGCGAGCACGTTGCCGGCGCCGATCTCGGTGTCGGCGGCGAGCGCCCCGCGCAGTCCCTTGGTCCTCATGGACTCGTTCCTCCCCCCAGCAGCACCGCGACCGCCCCGGTGGGGGCGCCGTCGGGTGCCTGTTCGATCAGGACCAGCAACGCCTCGTCGGCGTCGCCGTCGTGCAGCAGCAGTTCCGCCTCGGCGGTGGCGTCGGCCCGCAGGTCCCCCGTCGGGCTCAGGCACACCACCGGGCCGTCCAGTCCCCAGCGCGCCGCGACGTGCCCGGCGACGCTGTTCGGCACCGACTGGAAGAAGAACAGCGGCCCGATCCGGCCCCCGGCGGCGACCGCGGCCCGGACGTGCGCGGCGCTGGGCCGGTCCCCCGCCGCGCTGGCCAGCACCACCGCGCAGCGCACCTGCGGCGGGGCGGGACGCTCGCCGTACCGGCGGGTGAGGCAGCGTTCGGCGACCGCGGCCACCAGCGGGTGGAACGGCGAGTGCACGAACCCGGGCAGCGGCGGCGGATCACCGTCGCCGGGTTCGGGCCAGCGCGCCTCGGCCAGCAGCCGGGTCGTCGCCGACCCCGCGCTCACGGCGCGCCCACCAGCAGGGCGGTGTTCGCGCCGCCGAAGGCCGCGTTGAGGCTGAGCGCGTACGGGCTGCCGACGGGCCGGGGCGCGTCGGTGACCACGTCCAGCGGGCAGGCCTCGTCGGGGCCGAGCCAGCCGGCGTTGACCGGCAGTTTGCCGTGTCGCAGGGCCAGCACGGTGACCACCAGTTCGAGCAGGCCGGAGGCCTCCAGCGCGTGCCCGTGCAGCGACTTGGTGGAGCTGACCGGCACCCGGTCGGCGAGGTCGCCGAGGGCCAGCCGCAGCGCCGCCGCCTCGGAGGCGTCGCTGTACCCGGTGCCGGTGGCGTTGGCGTTGACGTAGCCCACCGCCTCGGCCGGCAGTCCGGCCCGGCCCAGCGCCGCCCCGACCGCCCGGGCCAGCCCGTGTCCGGTCGGATCCGGCTGGCACGGGTGGTACGCGTCCCCGGCCCGCCCCCAGCCGTGCAGGGCCGCGACCGGCTCCACGCCCCGGCGTCGGGCCGCCGACGCGGACTCCAGCACCAGCGCGGCCACCCCGTCGCCGAGCAGCAGGCCCTTGCGCCCGGCGCTGAACGGGCGTACGGCCCCGTCGGCGGCGAGCGCCCGACCGGCGTCGAAGAGCGCGAACTGGTCGGGCTCGACCAGGTACCCGGCGGCGACCACGACCCGTTCCCGGTCGCCCCGGCGGATCATGGCGGCGGCGTCGGCCACCGCCGTGCTCGCCGAGACGCAGGCGCTGGTGTAGGTCCGGGTCGGACCGCCGAGGCCGCAGACCCGGGCCAGGTGCGCGGCGAGCGCGGGCACCGGCGGCCCGCCGGGTACCGGTCGCCCGTCGTCCGGCCCGACGCTGCCGCCGAGGGCCCCGGTCGGGTCGCCGGTGCCTGCGATCCGGCCGACGGGCGTGCTCGCGGTCGTCCCGACCGGCCGGTCGTCGCGGAACGCCACGGGTTGGGACAGCGGGCCACCGTGGGTGGCCAGCAGCAGCCCCGACTCCGCCCGCTGGGCGGCGGTCAGGCCGGCCGCCCGGCAGGCGACGTCGATCGCGTCGGCCAACTCGTCGGGCAGCGTCCCGACGTCGGGCAGGGTCGCCGCGACGGTCACCCGGCGACCGGTGGTGTCGAATCGGCGTACCGGCCGGAACGCCGGTGCTCCGCAGAGCACACCGGCGAGCTGCGCGTCGGCGCCCCTGCCCAGGGCGCTGACCGCGTGCATTCCGGAGATCGGTACGGGCTCCCGCTCACCCATCTGCGGGGCTGGTCAGCGAGGTGCGGAACACCGCCAGGGCGTCGTCGACGGTACGGATCCCGGCGAGCTGGTCGTCGGTGAGGTCCATCCGCCGGTCGTAGCGCTGCTCGACCAGGTGCACGAGCCAGGCGAGTTCCATCGAGCCGACCCGGTGCGGCACCTGGTCGACGGGTTTCGCGGTCAGTTCGGCGAGCATGCTCACCAGGTCAGCTCGCCCCAGGTCGGGCTGACCGGACATCAGCGGTTGTCGCTGGTCGACCCGGCGACCCGGGCGGCGACCATGGTGGTGAACTCCCCGACGGTCATCAGGGCGAGCTTCTCCGACTCGTCGTCGGCGAACTTCACGCCGTAGCGGTCCTCGACCCGGACGGCCAGGTCGGCCAGGGCCAGGGACTCCAGGTCGACGCCGGACGGACCGAGGGTGGTCGTGTCGTCGATCTCCTCGACGTCGTAGTTCATGTCCTCGAGCTGCTCGATGACGAAGGTGCGGACCTCGTCTCGCATGGCTTTAACCTCTCTTCGTGGGCGAGCTACCGGTGTCCGGTCAGGACACCGTGCACGTGTGGGTCGGCCGTACCGCCGGCGGTCGGCCGGAGGTGGCGCGGCGGCTGTTGCGGCGCGCGGGGTCCGCGCTGCTCGGCCAGGTGGAGCGGGAGGTCGTGGTCGGTCACGCGCCGGACGGCCGGCCGTGGGTGCGGGCCGGGGCCGGCGTGCTGCCGGTGAGCGTCAGTCACGGCGACGGCGTGGTGGTGGTCGCCGCCCGCCGGGCCGGAGCGGTCGGGGTGGACGTCGAGCGGCGCCGCCGACTGCCCGCGGTGGCGCTGGCCCGCCGTTGGTACGCCCCGCCGGAGGTCGGCTGGCTGCACGGGCTGCCCGAGGACGACCGGGCGGACGGCTTCCTGCTGCTCTGGACGGCCAAGGAGGCGGTCGGCAAGGCGCTCGGCCGGGGGCTGCGCGACGGCGGGTCGCGGCGGCTCATGCCGGTGCCCGAGCAGCCCCGGTCGCTGCTGCGCCCGGTGCCCGGGCTGGCCGACGTCCGGGTCGGGCACCCGGCGGGCCCGCCGGAGCTGGTGCTGGCCGTCGCGGTCGCCGCGCCGGCCGGCGAGGTGGCCGTGCTCCTGCGCTAGCCCGCCGGTGCTCGGCTGCTCGCCCAGCGGGCCGGTCACGGGACGGCCGCCCGCAGCACGGGCACGGCCCGCACCAGCTTGCCGGTGGTGGTCCGGGGCAGCTGGTCGAGCAGGTGCAGGGTGCGCGGACGCTTGTAGCCGGCGAGCCGTTCGGCGAGCAGCTTCTCCAGCACCTCCTCCGACAGCGGCCCGTCGGGCTGCACGTAGGCGGTGATGCCGTCGTCGAAGACGACCACGGCGGCGGCGACCCCGGGCAGCGCGGCGAGGGTGGCCTCGACCTCGGTGAGGTCCACCTTCAGGCCACCGACGGAGACCTGCGAGTCGAGCCGGCCCTTGATGGTGACCAGGCCGGTGGCCGGGTCGACGATCCCGGCGTCGCGGGTGTGCAGCCAGCCGTCGGCCCACCGGCTGGGGTCGCTGAGCCCGACGTACGGCGAGGCGGGGCAGCTCACCTGGAGTTCGCCGCCGACCTCGCGCACCTCGATGCCGGGGGCCGGCACGATCGAGGGGCGGTGCCGGCCGTACAGGTCGGTGCCGATCACCCCGACCTCGGTCATCCCGTACATGTTGCCCAGCGGGACGCCGAAGCGGTCGGCGAACGCCTGCGCGGTCGCCGCCGGCACCAGCTCCCCGCCGGTGGTCATCCGCTTGAGCTGCGGCAGTGGGCCGTCCGCGCGGGTGGAGGCGAGCAGTCCGATGTGGAACGGCACGCCGAGCACGGTCGCCGGGGTGTCCTGCGCGCGGATCGCGGCGAGGATGGCGTCGCCGCCCAGCCGCTCCGGCGGGACCAGCTCGACGCCGGCGTGCAGGCCGTAGAGCAGGCCACCGACCAGGCCCAGCACGTGCACCATGGACGGCAGCAGGATGATCCGTTCGCCGGGCAGGGCCACCCCGTCGATGCGGGTGTAGCGGTGCACCTCGGCGACCAGGTCCGCGGCGGTGCGCCCGATCACCTTGGACGGGCCGGTGGAGCCGGAGCTGAGCTGGATCACCGCGTGCCCGCTGACGGCGGGGCGCGTCGAGTGCGTGCTGACGCCCTCGGTGACGTCGACGAAGATGCGCAGCGCGCCGCCGCCGCTGCGGACCGGGGCGACGACCACCTGCGGGGTGAGCCGCTCCAGCGCCCGGTCGACCTCGTGGTCGGTGAGCCGGTGGTCGAGCAGGATCGCCTGGGCGCCGCTGCGCCAGGTGGCCAACAGGTTCACCACGTACGCCAGCGAGGGCGGCAGCCGCAGCGCGGCGGCCCCACCGGCACGCAGTCCGGCGGCGGCCAGACGGGTCTGCGCATCGCCGACCAACCGCCGCAAGGTGCCGCGGTCGACCGGTTCCGGAAGTCGCAGACAAATGTCGGCCGCGGGCCCGGCGAGCAACACGTCGTCGACCCAGGACGGGTCCTGTGCCGTAAGATTTTCCGTCGGACGATCCATGGTCACTACCGCCCACCGCTCAGCGTCAAATGGGGCGTTATCCGCCCATCAAGTGCATCTTTCGGAGTGCTGTCGGAACCCTACGACAGCCCCGAGAACCATTGCTAGATGCAAATGGCTAGATCAAAAAAGGCGGCTGGCCGGATTGCCGACGCTCGATCGGACAGGCAGGATCGGGCGCGTACGGTGATCGTGCTGCCACTGTGGATGCATCATGCCCACATGCCCGGGCACGTCGGGTACGCCCGGCCAATACCCGACAGGACGGCCTCCCGGCGACCCGGACCCCGCGCCGCACCGCCGCCCGCGACAGCTTCCGTCCGATGTGGAGGTCGATGGCACCGCCCTGCCGGCGTGGCTGCTCGGCCCGCTGGGCACGCTGCTGGGGGTGCCCCCACCCGGGATCGTCGTGGAGAACGGCGCCACGGACTGCGTCCGCCCGGCGGGCAGCCAGATCGGCCCGGTCCTCACCGGCAACCTCGACGCCTTCGTCCACCCCGACGAGCAGGCAAGCCAGGTGACGCTCGGCGCCGGCCGGGCGGTCCTGCCGCTGACCGTCGCGCCGGCCCCGGCTCGCACGGCTCCGGCATGGCAGCCCACCTCGATCCACCACACCGGTGACGTGCTGTCGCACGGCGGCCACCGCTGGCGGGCCCAGTGGTGGCCGCAGAGCCGGGAGCCGGGCACCACCGGGCAGTACGGCGTCCGGGTCGACCTCGGCCCTGCTGGTCGCACGCCTGCGAGGGGCCCGCGCCGGACGGCCGGCGCGGGCCCACCGGCACCCCGGGCCGGAGGTCCGGCCCCCGGTCGCCGGCTCACCACCGGTCGGCCATCGCCGGTACGGCGCCGGGCGCGCATCCGGGCAGCTAGTGGGCGCCGCCCAGGTTGAGCACCACCACCCCGGCGACCACGAGGCCGACTCCCACCACCTTGGTGACGCTGAGCGGCTCGCCGAGGAAGACCGCGCCGATCGCGACGATCGCCGCCGTGCCCAGCCCCGACCACACCGCGTAGGCCACGCCGACCGGGATGTCCCGCACCGCCAGGGCGAGCATGCCGAAGGCGAACAGGTACGACCCGGCCAGGCCGAGGGTCGGCCAGAGCCGGGTGAACCCGTCGGTCGCCTTGAGCAGGCTGGTGCCGAGGACCTCGGCGGAGATCGCGAGCAGCAGGAAGACGTACGCCATGCCCGTCATCCTCGACGACGACCCACAGCCGGCCGTGCCTGACCAGCCATACCTCCGCCATCGACGCCGCCCGCCACACCGACGCCGACCGCGACGACGGCGACCGCGAGCGCAACGCCGGCGCCCGCGAGGGCACCTGACGCGCCACCACACCACACCACACCGCACCGACCGCACTCACTTTCAGAGAATGAGTGGCCATTTCTCCTCGGATAGCCACTCATTCTCTGAAAGTGCGGCCTCGAAGGCGGCGGGGGCGCGGGGTGCGGAGGCGGGGTGTGGAGGCGGGGGTAGGGGTTGGCGGGGAGGCGGGGAGGCGGCGATGGAAGGGTGGGGCATTGACGCATGTGTCAGAGTCGGCTCGCGCCCTCCCGCGGCCGCACCCGGCTGTGCGGCCCGGCACCGGATGACAGCGACAGTCGCTCACCCGGTGTGACGACGGGGCGAGCGCCGACACCCCCAGCCGATCCGCTTTGCTCTGCACCCACGGACGCGCCGGTCACGGAAAGTAGCACGACAGCGCGGTCGCACCCGACACTCCAACGAGTGAACCCCTGGTGATGGCGTTGGCGCGTCAGTGGGTGCAGAGCAAAGGACGCGCGACGCAGGGGCGGACCCCACCGGGCCGATGACGGGCCGTTACGACCCGGGCGGTGGCGGCCGACAGTGACCAACAGTGACGTCCGCACCGTCGGCCGCCACCGTGCGGAGCGGGGTGGCGGCGGCCGGTCAGACCCGGGCCACCTCCGGGGTCTGCGCGTGGATGACGAAGCGCAACGACCGGGCGTCGCTGAAGCACTCCCGCATCGGCCGCACCAGCTCCCGGTGCTCGGGACTGCGTTCCCACGCCTCGAAATCGGCCAGCGTCTCCCACTCGCTGGTGATCAACCACTGCTCCGGGTCGGCGGCCGAGCGGCACACCTGGTCCACCAGGTGTCCCGGCACGCCCTCGGCGACCAGGTGACGCACCGCCTCGTAGGCGTTCAGGAAGTCCGCCGTGCGGTCCTCGGCGACGCGTACCAGGAAGACGATCCGGGCTCGTTCCACGCTCATTCCGCTGCTCCTCTCGGTGCCGGTGGCGCCCCGCGCAGCACCAGCGCGCTGTTGAAACCGTCGAACCCCCGCGCGCAGACCAACGCCAGCCGGCTGCGCGGCTGCCGGGGCGTACGCAGGAAGTCCAGCTCGCAACCCGGCGCCGGCTCACGGGGGCCGGCGGAGGCGGGCAGCGTGTCGTGGTGGAAGGCGAGCAGCGCGGTCGCCACGTCCAGCGCGGAGCCGCCCTGGTGGGCGCGGCCGGTCAGCGGCTTGTGGGTGCTCACCGGCGGCGGCCGGTCACCGAAGACCGTACGCAGGGCCTCGGCCTCGGCCCGGTCGTAGCGGGGCACCCCGAGGGCGTCGGGCAGGACCACGTCCACCTCGTCCGCGTCGACACCGGAGCGGTCCAGGGCCAGCCGCATCGCCCGGGCGTAACGGTCCGGGTCGCCCGCGCCGTCCGGGCCGGTGTGCGCCGCGTCGTGGGTGGCCCCCCAACCGGTCACCTCGCCGTAGACCCGGGCGCCCCGGGCCAGGGCGTGCCCCAGCTCCTCCACCACGAACACCGCCCCGCCCTCGGCGGGCACGTAGCCCCCGGCGGTGCGGTCGAACGGCCGGTACGCCGACTCCGGATCGGAGACGTCGCTGAGCAGGCCGGAGCGGAGCTGGCAGGCCAGCGCGTACGGGCTCAGCGGGCACTCGGTCGCGCCGGCGAGGACCACCGGCGTGCCCCGGCGCACGGTGCGCACCGCGTGGGCGAGGCTGTCCAGCCCGCCGGCGGACTCGGCGACCAGCACCCCGCACGGCCCCTTGAACTGGTGGTGGATGGAGAGCTGCCCGACGCTTGCCGCGTAGAACCAGGCGATCGACTGGTACGCCCCGACGGTGCGGCTGGCGCCGCCCCACAGCCGTTGCAGCTCCCGCTGCCCGAACAGGTTGCCCCCCGACGAGCTGGCCAGGGTGACCGCCCAGCCGTACGGGTCGGGGGCCCGCTCGGGCAGCCCGGCGTCGGCGAGCGCGAGCCTGGTGGCGGCGAAGCCCAGGTGTGTCCAGCGGTCGGTCTGCACGAGCTGCCGGGCGTCGGCGTACGCCGACGGGTCGAACCCGGGCACCTCCCCGGCCACCCGGGTCGGGTAGCCGGCCGGGTCGAACAGGGTGATCGGCCCGGTGCGCCGGGTGCCCTCGACCACCGTGCGCCAGTGCGCGTCGACGCCGACGCCGCTGGGCGCCACCACGCCGATCCCGGTGACCACCGCCCGGACGCTCACGCGGGCACCGCCAGCCGGCGGAAGACCATCGCGGACTGGAACCCACCGAAGCCGCTGCCCACCGACAGCGCCACGTCCACCGGGGTCTCCCGGGCCACGTTCGGCACGTAGTCCAGGTCGCACTCCGGGTCCCGGGTGGCCCAGTTGGCCGTCGGTGGCACCACCCCGTACTCGATGGCCAGCGCGCAGGCGGCCATCTCGATCGAGCCGATCGCGCCGAGCGAGTGCCCGACCATCGACTTGATCGAGCTGATCGGCACCCGGTACGCCGCCTCGCCGAGCGCCCGCTTGAACGCCGCCGTCTCGTGCCGGTCGTTCTGCCGGGTGCCGGAGCCGTGCGCGCTGATGTACGACACGTCCTGCGGGGACAGCCGCGACTGGCGCAACGCGTCGGTGATGGCCAGCCCCATCTCCACCCCGTCCGGGCGCAGCCCGGTCATGTGGAAGCCGTTGGCGCGGGTGGCGTACCCGGACAGCTCGCAGTAGACGTGCGCGCCCCGGCGGCGGGCGTGCTCCCACTCCTCCAGCACCAGCACCGCGGCGCCCTCGGCGAGGACGAAGCCGTGCCGGTCGGCGTCGAACGGGCGTGAGGCGTGCGCCGGGTCGTCGTTGTCCGGGCTGGTCGCCTTGATCGCGTCGAACGAGGCGACGGTGACCGGGGAGATCGGCGAGTCCGACGCGCCGGCCAGCACGACGTCGGCCTCGCCGTCGACGATGAGCTGGTGGGCGTAGCCGATGGCGTCGATGCCGGAGGTGCAGCCGGTGGAGATCACCTGGGCGGGGCCGTGCAGGCCGTGCCGCACGGCCACGTCGGCGGCGAGGCTGCTCGGCACCAGCGCCGGATAGAGGTACGGCCCGCCGAGGGTGTGGTCGACCAGCCACCGCCGGCCGGAGTCGCTGACCCGCACGTACTCCTGCTCCAGGGCCATGGTGCCGCCCACGGCGGTGCCGAGCACCACCCCGGTGACCTCCCGCTCGGCGTCGGTGAGCTCCAGGCCGCTGTCGGCCAGCGCCTCGGTGGAGCAGGCCAGCGCGAACTGCACGTACCGGTCGGCGCGCTGCCGCTCGGCCAGGGTGATGCCGGCGGCGTCGGGGTCGAAGTCGCACTCGGCGGCGATCTGGGAGCGGAACGGCGACGGGTCGAAGAAGCTGATCCGCCGGGTGGCCGTACGCCCCTCGGTCACGGTCTTCCAGAAGCGGTCCCGGGTGACGCCGCCCGGCGCGACCACCCCGACGCCGGTGACGACCGTGCGGCGCCCGGTCACGACCCGCCCCGCTGTTCGACCAGTTCGGTGTCGACGTGGCCCAGTTCCGGGCGCGGGGCCAGCGGCCCGAGGTGGAAGACCACCTCGGCCGTCGCGTCGCCGGTGTTGCGCAACCGGTGGCGCACGTTGCGCGGCACGAACAGCGCCTGCCCGCCGGCCAGCTCGACCGGCTCGTCGTCCAGGTCGACGGTGATGTCGCCGCGCGCGACGTACAGGAACTCCTCGCTGTAGGGGTGGTAGTGCTCGGCGATCCGCTCCCCGGGGGCGAGCGTCGCCACCCCCATGAACCCGGAGGTGCTGCCGACGGTGCGCGGGCCGAGCAGGACCCGCAGCTCGCCGCCGCGCCGCCGGTCCGCGGCGACGTCGCGGGCGGCCACCGGGCCGGTGGTGATCTCGGTCATCGGGTGCCTCCCGGGTACGCCTGCTCGATCTTGTCCTTGATGACGGCGAGCTGGATCCTGCTGTTGGTGTTGATCCGCTCGGTCATGCCGGCGTCGTCCACCGGCGCGCCCGGCTTCATCGCGAAGTCCTGCACCCAGGTCATCCGGGTGCCCTCGGGCTCCTCGGTGTAGCTCCAGTGGATCCGCATGTACTCGAACGGCCCGGTCTCCACCCGGTGCGCCCGCACCTGCCGGGTCTGCGGGTCGGCGGTGCGTTCGCTGACCCAGCTCCAGGAGATCCCGTTCTCGTC
Source organism: Micromonospora coxensis (assembly GCF_900090295.1). NCBI lineage: Bacteria > Bacillati > Actinomycetota > Actinomycetes > Micromonosporales > Micromonosporaceae > Micromonospora > Micromonospora coxensis. The sequence goes on from NZ_LT607753.1 coordinate 1,058,691, forward strand.
GGGGTGCATGGTGAGCCGGAAGCGCACCGTGTCGCCGTCGCGGTGCAGGATCTCCACCGCGGCGTACTCGGTGAACAGCTGCGGCCAGCCGGCCACGTCGTTGGTGACGTCCCAGACCAGGGGCAGCGGGGCGGCGATGACGATGCTGTTCTCGGTGTGCCCGACGCTGTCCCCGGTGTCGCCGGCGCTCTGCTCGGCCGGCCCGGCCGGCCGGGCGCCCCGGGCGACGAGGTCGGCCACGGCGGGGATGCTGAGCTGCCCGGCCTGTTCGGGGATCTGCACCCGCCACCGGTCGGCGACCACGGCGGAGAGTTCCAGCAGGGCCAGGGAGTCCATGCCCAGTTCCTCCAGCGAGGCGGCGGGCGCGCGGGCGGCCGCGTCGGCGTCCAGGCCGCAGTGCGCCACCAGGATGTCGGTGATCTCGGTGGTGAGTGGCTGGCCGTGCGTGACGGTCATCGTTCCTCCTCGGTCGCGGTCAGGACGGACGGGCGGCCGGCGCCGTGGGTGGCGGCGACCGGACGGGTGGACGGCGGGGGCCCGGCGGGCTCCGGCGCGACGGCGCCGCGCAGCGACGGCACGGCCGGGCGCAGCGGCGGTGGCGCGGCCGGGCGCAGCGGCGGTGGCGCGGCCGGGCGCAGCGGCGGTGGCGCGGCCGGGCGCAGCGGCGGTGGCGCGGACGGGCACGGCCCGGCCGGCGCGGCGGACACCGGCGGCGCGGCGGACGAACGCGCGGCGTCCGCGGGCTCCGATCGGGGTACGGCCGGACGCGGCACGTCGACCGGCCCCGCGAGCACGGACCCCGGCACGTCGGCGGGTTCCGCGGGCGGCACGTCGGCGGGCTGCGGGCGTGGCGCGGGCGGGCGGTCGGCGCCGAGCATCCGGTCGACCAGGGCGGTGGTGTGCCGGGCGGCGCGGAACTCCGGATCGTCGAGGACCCGCTGGACGAAGGGGATGGTGGTGCGCACCCCCGGTCCGGCGATGTCGAACTCGGCCAGGGCGCGGTCCAGCCGGCGCAGCGCCAGGTCCCGGTCGGGCGCCCAGACGGCGACCTTGGCCAGCAGCGAGTCGTAGTGCGGGCCGACCAGGTAGCCCGGGTGGCCGTGGGTGTCGACCCGGGTGAACGGGCCACCGGGCGGGACGAAACGGTCCAGCCGGCCCGGGGTCGGCGCGAAGTCGCGGTACGGGTCCTCGACGTTGACCCGGCACTCCACGGCCACCCCGTGCAGGCGCACGTCCTCCTGCCGGATGCGCAGCGGCAACCCGGCGGCGACGTGCAACTGCTCGTGCACCAGGTCGATCCCGGTGATCATCTCGGTGACCGGGTGCTCGACCTGGATCCGACAGTTGATCTCCAGGAAGTGGAACCGTTCCTCGGCGTCGACCAGGAACTCGACCGTGCCCACCCCGGCGAAGCCGACCTCCAGCGCGCCGTGCAGCGCGATCCGTGCGATCGCGTCCAGGGTCGCGGCGGACAACGCCGGAGCCGGGGCCTCCTCCACCAGCTTCTGGTGCCGCCGCTGCACCGAGCAGTCCCGGGTGCCCAGGTGCACGCCGTTGCCGTGCCGGTCGCAGAGGATCTGCACCTCGACGTGCCGGGCCTCGGTCAGGTACCGCTCGACGTACACCCGGTCGTCACCGAAGGCGGCCTGCGCGGCGGCCCGGGTGCGCGCGTACGCCCGGGACAGCTCGGCCGCGCCGCGGACCACGGTCATCCCCCGTCCCCCGCCGCCGGCGGCGGCCTTGACGATCACCGGGTAGCCCACCTCGGCGGCGATCTCGGCGGCGCGGGCGGCGTTCGACACCGGGCTGACGCTGCCCGGCGGCAACGGCAGCCCGGCCCGGCTCATCAGCGCCCGAGCCGAGGACTTGTCGGCCAGGGCGGCCATCACCTGCGGCGGCGGCCCGATGAAGGTCAGCCCGTTGTCGGCGCAGATCTCGGCGAAGTCGGCGTCCTCGGAGAGGAACCCGTAGCCGGGGTGCACCGCGTCCGCGCCGACCAGCCGGGCGGCCTCGACGATCGCGGCGGCGTTGAGGTAGCTGCGCCGGCTCAGCGCCGGCCCGATCAGCACCGCCTGGTCGGCCAGGCGCACCGCCGCCGAGTCGGCGTCGGCGGTGGAGTAGACGACCGCCGTACGGATGCCCAGCTCACGGCAGGCGCGCAGCACCCGCACCGCGATCTCGCCCCGGTTCGCGACCAGCACTGTGGAGAACATCCGCACCACCTCACGCCGGGTCGAGCGCGACCAGCGGCTGGTCGTACTCCACCGGCCGGCCGTCGTCGACGAGGATCTCGACCACCCGACCGGCCCGCTCGGCGGTCACCTCGTTCATCAGCTTCATCGCCTCCACGATCCCCACCACCTGACCCGGCCGGACCGTGTCGCCGACGCGGACGAACGGCGCGGCGCCCGGCTCGGGCGCCCGGTAGAAGGTGCCGACGATCGGGGAGCGCACCTCGATCCGGCCGGACGCGGCCACCGGCGCGGCGGGCGGGGCCGGCGCAGTGCCCGGGGACGGTGGCTCCGGGACCCGGACCGGCTCCGCCGTGGCGGCGGCCCCGTGCCACTCGACCTCCAGCACGGTGTCCCCGCTGCGCAGCCGCACCCGCCGCAGCGGGCCGGCGACCTCGGCGACGAGCTGCCGGGCGTGCCGGCGCAACCCGGCCAGCACGGCGTCCACGTCCGGGGCCACCGCCGCGTCGTCGGCCTCGGTGGCCACGGCGTCGGCCGGGACGGTGCCGGCGCTCACCGGGCACCCGCCCGTACGCCGGTGCGGGCGGCGCCGAAGCGCCGGAAACGCTGCCGGCGACGACGCACCAGGGTCGCCCTCGGCACGTCCAGCAGCGGCACCAGGTGGGCCAGCACCGCCTCGCGCAGCAGCCGCGCGGCGGCCTCCGGATCGTGGTGGGCGCCCGGCGCCGGCTCCGCGACGACGTCGTCGACGACGCCGAGTCGGCACAGGTCCGGCGCGGTCAGCCGCAGCGCGCGGGCCGCCTGCGGGGCGGCGCCCCGGTCCGGCCACAGGATCGCCGCGCAGCCCTCCGGGCTGATCACCGAGTAGACCGCGTGCTGGAGCATCAGCACCCGGTCGGCGACCGCCAGGGCCAGCGCGCCACCACTGCCCCCCTCACCGGTGATCACCGCGACGACCGGGGTGGGCAGCACACTGAGCGACAGGATGTTCTCCGCGATGGCCGCCGCCTGGCCCTGCTCCTCGGCGTCGACGCCCGGGTCCGCCCCGGGGGTGTCCACCAGGGTCACCACCGGCAGTCCGAGGCGGGCCGCGAGCCGCATCAGCCGCAGCGCCTTGCGGTGCCCGGCCGGGCTGGCCATGCCGAAGTTCCGCGCGACCAGCTCACCGGTGGTGTGCCCCTTCTGGTGGCCGATCACCATGACGTGCCGGCCGTCGAGCCGGGCCAGCCCGCCGACCACGGCCGGGCAGTCCCCGCCGAGCCGGTCGCCGTGCAGCTGGACGAACCCGTCGAAGGCGGTGTCCAGGTAGTCCAACGTGGTCGGCCGGCCGGGATGCCGGGCCAGCCGGACCGTCTCCCAGGCGTCCCGGGCCTCGGCCGGCGGGGCCGGGCGGGCCGGGGGGTCGGCCGGGCACTCCGGCCCCGGCGGCGGCTGCTGCCCGGGGACGCCCGGCGCGCGGCGGCCGGCCTCGGCGGCGGCCAGCAGCGCCACCAGCCGACCGCGCAACGCGTGCCGGGGCACCACCATGTCGACCTGGCCCTGGCGCAGCAGGAACTCGGCGGTCTGGAACCCCTCGGGCAGCTCCCGACCGGTGACCTGCCGGATCACCCGGGGCCCGGCGAAGCCCATCCGCGCCCCGCTCTCGGCGAGCACCACGTCGGTGTTGGTGGCGAACGACGCGGCCACGCCCCCGTACGTGGGATCGGTGAGCACGCTGACGGTGAGCAGCCCCGCCTCCCGCAGGCCGGCGACGGCCTGGCTGACGGTGGCCATCTGCATCAGCGACAGTGCGCCCTCCTGCATCCGCGCCCCGCCGGAGGCGGTGACCAGCACCAGCGGCAGCCGCTCGGCCAGGGCCCGTTCGGCGGCGCGGGTGATCAGCTCGCCGACCGCCGAGCCGAGGCTGCCGCCGAGGAACCGGAAGTCCATCACGGCCAGCGCGCACCGGTGCCGGCCGATGGTCGCGGTGCCGCAGACCACCGCCTCGGCCAGCCCGGTGCCGGCCCGGGCGGCGCTGAGCCGGTGCGGGTACGGCAGCACGTCGACGAAGCCGATCGGGTCCACCTCGGCCGCCCGCTCCGGCAACGGGGTGAACGACCCCGGGTCGACCAGCTGGGCCACCCGCTCGGGCGCGTCGAGGCGGGCGTGCTCGCCGCACTCGGGACACACGTCGAGGTTGCGGCGCAGCCGCTTGCGGTACAGCAGCGTGGCGCAGCCGCCGCAGCGGGACCAGAGCTGCCCCTCGCGAGGGGCGGTGGCGGTCACGACCGCCGCCCGACAGCGGTGGCGTCGAAGCGGTAGAAGCAGCGGGCCATCGCGTCGCGCGGCTCCCGCCACGTCGGCAGGTACGGCGAGACGTAGGGCCGCAGCCGCTCGCTGACCCGGACGAACTCGGGATGGCCCCGGGCCGCCTCGACCGCCGCGTGCGTCGGCGTGTCCGTCTCCAGCAGGTGCACGTACAGGTCGTGCAGCCGGTAGAGCGACCGGTGCCGGACCCCGACCAGCCCGGGCAGCTCGGTCGCGTCGGACTCCGCGAAGATCTCGGCGACGCGCGCCTCGGCGGTCGGGACCACCTTCGCGACGATCAGCGAACGGTCCATGGATGGGCCTCCCCCCACGGCCGCCGGCACGGTGTGCACCGCGCCGGCCGGGCCGGACGACTGGCGTCACGATGCGCCGGGGCCCGTCACGGGGGCGTCAACGACCACCCACCAAAGGCGACAGTTGGTGACGGTGCGTTGACGCAACCTGTGTATGAGCTGTGCGAAGATCCATTGCCCCGCCATCCCCTCTGACCAGTTCAGAGTGGCATTCACGGAAGCGCCCTGACCTGCGCCTGAGCAACAGCAACATTGACCGAGAGTGACCACGATTGATAATCTTCGTCACGGTCAGCCCGGTGGCCGCGGCGCGACGCCGCGCCGCGGCGCGAGCAACGCCGACAGTGGAGTCATGGGCAGCCGCGCCGGGGACACAGAATCGGGACCAGGGTTCCACAGGGGGTGCCGCGTGGCCGCTGATCCGTCGAGGCCGACCACCGGGCCACGCCCCGGCACACCGATCTCGCTGCACCTGCTCGGCGGCTTCCAGCTGCAGCACGGCGACCTGCCGATCGTGGTGCCCCGCGGTCTGCAACGGGTGATCGCGCTGATCGGCCTGCGCCCCGGCGCCACCCGCAGCCACCTGGCCGGCCTGCTCTGGCCCGACGCGCTGGAGGAACGCGCCCTGTCGTCCCTGCGCACCGCCCTGTGGCGGCTGCGCCAGGACCCCTGCTGCCCGCTGCTCACCAGCGGCGACACCGTCCGCCTCGACCCGGCCGTCCAGGTCGACGTGGACGCCCTCGTCGGCACGGCCGCCCGAGTCCGTGACGGTGACGACCCGTGCACCGCCGCGGCCCTCGCCGCCGGCCGCCACGACCTGCTCCCCGGCTGGTACGACGACTGGGTGCTCGCCGACCGGGAACGGCTGCGCCAGCTACGCCTGCACATGCTGGAGGACCTGGCCGACCAGCACCTGGCCGCCGGGCGGCACGGCGAGGCCCTCGAGGCCGCCCTGGAGGCGATGGCCGCCGAGCCGCTGCGCGAGACCCCGCACCGCCTGGTGGTCCGCATCCACCTCGCCGAGGGCAACGCCTTCGAGGCCGTGCACGCCTTCTACGTCTACCGCGACCTGCTCCTGCGCGAGCTGCGGCTGGAGCCGTCCACCGCGATGACCGCCCTGCTGCAGGACACCCTCGCCCCCATCCGCGAGGCCACCCGGGAGCGCGCCGGCGGCCCCGGCCGGGCCCCGGGCGCCCGCCTCGCCCCCCGTACCCCCTGACCCACGCTCCCGGTCGGCCATGCCCGCGCGGGGCGTGGTCGAGCGTGACCACCGGCCGCCGTGGGCCGGGGCGTCACCGGGGGACGGCCAGGAGTGACGGCCAGGTGACACACGGCGGGCAGGGTGGGGCGCACAGCAGTCCGTGGCGTCCGAACTGGGCGGAGCCACCGGCGAGAGGGGTCCCCATGAGTCGTCTACTGATCGTCAGCAGGATCATCCCCGGCTCGGAGGGGCGGGTGGCGCAGATCTTCGCCGAATCCGACGCCACCGAGCTGCCCGCCCTGACCGGTGTCCGGCACCGGTCCCTGTACTGCCTGCACGACCTGTGCGTGCACCTGATGGAGACCGAGGACGTGGACCCGGACGCGTTGGCCGAGGCCCGCAACCATCCGCTCTACCTCCAGGTCAACGAACGCCTCTCCGCGCACACCTCGCCGTACCTGCCGACCTGGCGCTCGCCGCGCGACGCGATCGCCGGCTGCTTCTACCGCTGGGACGCCGCCGACGTGCCGTCGCCGCGGCCGGCCGGATGACCGGGACGGCCGCCATGGCATCCGGACCACCGCACGTCCTGATCATCGGGGCCGGCACCGGCGGGCTCTGCCTCGCCCACGGCCTGCGCCGCGCCGGCATCAGCGTCGCCGTCTACGAGCGCTACCGCACCCGGGGCGAGGGGCTGCTCGGCTACCGCGTCGGCATCGGACCGACCGGCAGCAAGGCCCTGCGTGAATGCCTGCCGCCGGAGCTGTTCGACGTCTACCTCGCCACCTGCGCCCGCTCCCCCCGCTACTTCAACGTCATCACCCAGCGTCTGCGCCGGACCGCCTCGTTCACCCTCCGGCCGGACACCGACCCGGTCGAGACCGAACGCTCGGTGGCCCGGATGACGCTGCGGCAGGTCCTGCTCACCGGCATGGAGGACGTGGTCCACTTCGACAAGACCTTCACCCGGTACGAACAACGCGACGACGGCACCGTCACCGCGCACTTCGCCGACGGCAGCACCGCCACCGGCGACCTGCTGGTGGCCGCCGACGGCACGCACTCCGCGGTCCGTCGCCAGTACCTGCCGCACGCGGTCGTCCGCGACGCCGGCACCATCAACATCGCCACCCGCGTCCCGCTGACCCCGCACACCCGCCAACTGCTGCCCGAACGCGTCGAGAAGGGCATCTCGCTCATCTTCGGCGCCGGCGGGATCATGGGCGTGCTGCACGTGATGGAGTTCAAGTGGGACCGCGACGGCGAGATCAAGCCGGACGTCGCCGACGCCGACGCCGAACTGCTGCGCAACTGGCCCGGCCGCCGGCACGACAACACCCGCGACAACATCAACTTCATCATCTGGAGCACGGCCCGCCGGTTCCCGCCGGACGTCATGCAGCGCCGTGGCGAGGACCTCGTCCAGGTCGCCCGCGGCCTCACCCGGCACTGGCACCCGAACCTGCGCGAACTGCTCGCCCGCAGCGACCCGGGCAGCGCCCTGCCGATCCGGGTGGCCACCAGCGAACCGGTCCCGGCGTGGAAGGCCAGCACCGTCACCCTGCTCGGCGACGCCATCCACACCATGACCCCCGGTCGCGGGGTGGGCGCGAACACCGCCCTGCGCGACGCCGCCCTGCTCTGCCGGCAGCTCCGCCAGGCCGCCGCCGGGGACAAGACGCTGGTGCAGGCGGTCGCCGACTACGAGGCCGCCATGGTGCCGTACGGCTTCGCCCGGGTCGCCGACTCGCTGCAGCGCAGCGGCACCAGCGGTGACGACCGGATGTACAAACCGGTCGTCGGCCGGCTCGCCCTACTCGGTGCGCGCGGCTACTTCGGCGTCACCAGCCGGGTGCCCCGGCTGGCCCGCAAGTTCGTCAACGACTTCTACACCTACCGGGGCGAAGAGGACTGACCTCCCGGTCGGGTCGCGGCGACGGCACCTCGTCGCGGCCCGGCCGGGCCGGTCACCGCGACCGCCGGCCGGTACCGTCGGTCATCCCGCCACCACCGCCCGACACCGACCGTCCCACCTGCGACGTCGTTACCGGACCTCTCTGTCGCCCGACGTGCGCGTGTGCAAAGCTGCGGCGAGTTTTCTTCGCCACTTTTCACCGACGTACGCATAAGGGAGGTTCGCCGTGCCGTCGAGTTTCGGGCAATGGCTGATCGTGATCCTGGCCCTGGCGCTGGGCGGGGCCGCCGGCTGGCTGGCCCGTGGCCGGCAGTCGGCGGCTGCCGCGCCGAGCGCACCCATCGTGGAGGGTGACCCGGTCGTCGGCCTCACCGAGGTCGAGAAGGCCGAGGCCACCACCGCCACCCTCGACACGCCACGGCCCGAGGCCACCGTGGACCACTCCCCCGCGCCCGCCGCGGTCGTCGACGAGCCGGCCGGCCACGACCTCACCGTCGCGCCGGCCGCCGCCACCCTGACCACGGCGACCACCGACGAGCCGGTGAGCACCGGCGCCGACGGGACGCCGGCCGACCACCGGTCCGCCGCCGAGGAGCCGGCCGCGCCGGCGCGGGACGCCCGGGAGGCGGCCGACGACACGCCGCGGGCCACGCCGGAGCAGGACGAGCCCGTCCGGGCCGACGCCGAGTCCGGCACGCCGCTCACCGCCGACCCGACCCCGCAGCCGGCCGACGCGCCGGACTCGGTGACGGCCGAGGTCGACGGCCCGGCCGAGAAGGCCACGCCGGCCATCCCGGCGCCGCGCGCCGCCGCCGACGACACCGCGCCGGTCGCGGACGGCGACGACCTCGCCTCGACGACCAGCACGGCGGCGGCGAGCACGCCGGAGCCGGCCACCGCTCCCGCCGCCGAGCCGGCTGCCGCTCCCGCCGTGGCGGAGCCGGTCGTCGCCGCCGGGCCGGCGGTGGCGGACGAGGAGACGGCGGACGACTTCCGCCGGATCCAGGGCGTCGGGCCGAAGATGGCCGCCGCGTTGCAGGCCGCCGGCATCCGCACCTACCGCCAGCTCGCCGAGCTGGACGAGGCCGCGCTGCGGGAGACCATCCGCGCCGCCGGGCTGCGGACCGCGGCGAGCCTGGCCACCTGGCCGCAGCAGGCGAAGGTGCTGGCCGGCGCCGGCGCCGAGGCCGACGCGGTGCTGCCCGTCCCGACCGGGGCCGGCGAGCAGGGCTGACCCGTCCCGGTGGGCGTGCCGACCCCGGCCCGCCCACCGGGCTCCGCCCGACCTCCGCGTCACCCGCCCACCGCGCCCCACCCGACCTCCGCGTCAGGGGCCGGTCGCCTGCCGACTGCGCCGTCCGCGCCCTCGGCACACCCGCCCGGACCGCTCGGTCCTCCGGACCGCTCGGTCCCCCGCGCCGCCCGGTTCACCCACGCCGCCCTGTCCGGAACGGACGCCGTTTATCCGTTCGCCGTGTCTGGGTACACAGGCGTCACCCTCGAACCACCACGACCCGGGAGGCCCCCCATGCGCGGAACGTCGATATTCGGAGTCCTCGTCGTCATCTGGCTGCTCATCGGCGCCATCGCCGCAGGCCAGCGCGGCTACTACAGCAACGACGACACCAACTGCGCGGAGGCCGGCACCATCCTGGTGACCATCGTCGCCGGGCCGCTGAACTACATCGGCGCCAACCCCAAGGTCGACTGCAAGCTGCCCGAGCCGTCCAAGTAGGCGTTCGCACGTCCGTCCGGCCCGCGCCCACACCCCCGGGGCGCGGGCCGTTCCGTGTCCGCGAACGACCATCACCGTCACCACCCCTAGAGCGACCTAGGAGGCTGGGTCAGGGGGTGGCCAGGGTTCGCGCGGCAGCGCGCACGGCAGGGGCGCGCCCGGCCCGGACCGTGGTCCGGGTGGGCGCGCCCCGGTGACAGCGAGCGGCCGTCAGCGGAAGCAGTGCGCGATCGGCACCGCGCTGCCCTCGCAGTTGCTCGGGGTGTTGGCGACGATGTCGGTCTCGTCGTCGACGCGGACCCCGGCCCGCGCGGCGAACAGCCCGCCCGGCTTGAGCGTGGCGGCGTTCTCGAAGATGCTGCTCTTGAAGATCGAGAGCTTGCCCAGGGTGGCGAAGATGCCGCCGCCCTTGGACAGGTTGCCGACCGCGTGGTTGCGGTTGACGTCGGTCGTACGCACCAGCAGGTTCGACTTCTCCGCGTAGATGCCGCCGCCGTGGCCCCGGGCGGTGTTGCCGGAGACGACACTGTCGTCGATCGGGAGCAGGCCCTGCACGCTGGAGATCCCACCGCCGTTGACGGTCGCGGTGTTGTCCCGGATCTTCATGTCCCGCAGGACGATCACCGCGTCGCTGTTGGCGATGCCGCCGCCGTACTGGGCGCTGTTGCCGATGACCGCGGTGTCGGCCACCTTCGTCCGGGCCGAGAAGCTCGCGATGCCACCGCCCTGCGCCGCGTTGTTGTGCACGAAGGTGGTGCCGTCGACGTCCGCCGCCGCGCGGTAGTTGCCGAGACCACCGCCGTACGCGACGGCGCTGTTGTCGCGGAACTGGGACTTGCGCAGGGTGAGCACGCCGCCGTTGAGCAGGCCCCCGCCCTTGCCCGCGGCGCCGGCGGCCCGGTTGCCGACGAAGGTGCTCTCCTCGACCACCATGTTGCCGTCGTTGAAGACCCCGCCGCCGCCACTCTCGGCCGAGTGGGACGTGCTCCCGACGACGGTCACCCGGGTCAGCACGGCGGTCGCGCCGTGCACGACGTGGACACTGCCGCCCTCCCCGGTCGACCTGCCGTTGCGCAGGGTGACGTCGTTGAGGAACAGCTCCCCGCCGTCGCGGACGGTGAAGAACCGGAACGCCTCGGCGTTGCCACCCCGCGCGATGGTGGCGCCGGCGCCCTTGATGGTGATCGGCTGGTAGACGATCGGCAGCCCGGTCGCGTCGTCCCGGGGGTGGCGGGGCGGCGCCTCGGCGTCACCCGGCTGTTCGGCGGCGTCGTTGGCCTCCCGGGCGTCCCGGACGCCGCCGTCCCAGTCGTCCTTCTGCACGAAGGCGTGCCCGAGGGTGTACGTGCACTTCGGCGCGAGCTGGAGCACCGCCCCGCCCTCGGCGTTGGCGCGGACCAGCGCCGCGATCAACTTGGTCGTCTCGCAGGGCACGAAGATCGGCTTGCGGTCGTCGTGCCGGCCACCGGGCCGGGCGGGTCCGTCGTGCTTCCGGCCCTGCTCGCGACCGGCGTCGGGGCGTTCCCACCGGCCGCCGTCGTCCTTGCTGACGGCGCGGATCGGGGCGCCCAGGTTGGCGAAGGACAGACCGCGGTCGGCGGCCATCGCGGCGGCACCGGTCAGCCCCGCCGCTCCCGCCACCAGGCTTCCCGCCACCAGGCCGCCCGCCAGAAACCACCCGGGCCGGCGCCCGGGGCGTGCCGCCCGCCGGCCTCCTCGGTACGTGGACATGGCGCTTCCTACCTCTCGTGCGTGCGATACACGGCCGCACCGAATCGGGCGCGGGGTAACCGAGATCCCCTCAGCTACCGAAGGTCACCATACGACCGCAGAACGGGCAGAAGTCGTGAAAGCGAATAAAGCTGAGTTTCGCGTTGAAAGCCTCATCCGGGGAGAATCAGGCGTAGCGTCGGGGCGAACCGCACGACCGGGCTCAACCGCCGACGTGGATGCCCGGTCGCCGGGACGGGTCCGGCTCGGACTTGCGGATGATCTCCCGGACCACCGGCGGCGTGTCTCCCCGGCCCAGGATCAGGTACCGCAGCAGGTGGGCGATCGGGTTGCCCTCGGACCACTCGAAGTGCGCGTGCGGGCGTACCCCGGTGGCGTCGCGCAGGGCGAGCAGGATCGCGGCGATGGCGTTGGGCACCGCCGGGCTGCCCGCCCGCAGCACCCGGTGCCCGCCGACCTCCACCCCCCGTACCCGCAGCACCTGGCTGAACTGCGACGGGTCCACCACGTCGATCTCCAGGAACAGCACGTCGGCCGCGCCGGGCACCGGGTTGAGGCCGCGCTGGGCCCGTTCCTTGACCCGGTACTCCTTCAACGCGCCGCTGTCGCGCTTGTGGGCGATCAGGTGCAGCCGGCCGTCGTGGGCCAACGACTCGCCGACGAACCGTCGGGCGGCCTCGTCGAACTCGATCCGCTCGGCTCGCAGCTCGGTGGTGCGCGACACCCGGGACACCAGCGACACGACGATGATGCCGGCGATGAACAGGGCGGAGATGGCGATCCCGTCCGGTTTCTCGATCACGTTCTCCACCAGCGCGTAGAGCAGCACGGCGACCAACACGCCGAACCCGACGCCGGCGGCCCGGTGCCGGGCCCGCACCGCCGCGATGGTCACCGCCACCGCCCCGGAGACCATCATCGCCAGGATCCCGGTGGCGTACGCGCCGGCCTGGGCGTTCACGTCCGCCCGGAAGGCCACCGTGATCAGGATGCTGACCACGGTGTACACCAGCACCACCGGGCGCACCGCCCGCCCCCACTCCGGGGCCATGCCGTACGACGGCAGGTAGCGGGGCACGATGTTGATCAGACCGGCCATCGCCGACGCGCCGGCGAACCAGAGGATCAGCACGCTGCTGACGTCGTACACCGTGCCGAACGCCTCACCGAGGTGCTCATGGGCGAGCCAGGCCAACGCCCGTCCGTCGGCCGCGCCGCCCGGGCGGAACTCCTGCGCCGGGATCACCACGGTGGTCACGAACGTGGTGGCGAGCAGGTAGACCGACATGACGAGGGCGGCGGTGGTGAGCAGTTTGCGGGTGTTGCGGATCCGCGCCTCCAGCCGCTCCTGCTTGGCCGCGCCCTCCCCCTTCACCAGGGGCATCATGCTGACACCGGTCTCGAAGCCGGAGAGCCCCAGCACCAGCAGCGGGAAGGCCAGCACCGCCGGGCCGACCAGGTCGCCGACGCCGGCGCCGCCGGCGGTCAGCGCGGCGGTCCAGTCCGCCAGCAGCGACGGGTCGGCGACCACCTCGGCCAGACCCGCCGCCACGATCACCGCGTTCAGCCCGAGGAAGGCCACGACCAGCGGGATCGCCACGCGCACCGCCTCGCTGAAGCCCATCAGGAACACCCCGCCGAGCACGAGCAGCAGCACCACGGTCACCACCACCGCCGCGACGTCGCCGTGCGGGACGGCGTCCGGCAGGTACGGGTTCTCCAACAGGTGCACCGTGGCGTCGGCGGCGGACAGGGTGATCGTGACGATCCACGAGGTGGCGACGAAGCCGAGCAGCACCAGGACGAAGACCTTGCCCCGCCAGAACGGCAGCAGCCGCTCCAGCATCGCCACCGAACCCTGCCCGTGCGGGCTCTCCCGGGCCACCCGCCGGTACATCGGCAGCATGCCGAACAGGGTCAACGCCACGATCAGCAGCGTGGCCAGCGGGGAGAGCGCCCCGGCCGCCAGCGCCGCGATGCCGGGCAGGTAGGACAGCGTGGAGAAGTAGTCGACCCCGGTCAGGCACATCACCTGCCACCAGGGGTGGCGCTGCTGGGTGCCCTCCTCGGTCTCCGGGCCGACCGGCTGGACGTGGTGGGCGAAGAGCCAGCGGCGCAGCGCGCCGGCGGGCGGCGCCGGGCGCACGTGACTGTCCACGCAGTCGGGCACCACCGACGGCCCCGGTCGGGTCCGCTCCCCCTGGCCCGGCCGGCGCGCCTCGCGCACCGCCCGGCCCGGGACAGCCGGCGTCGACGGGCCGCGCCGCCGGTGACCGCGCCGCCCCGCCGCCCCGTCCCGCCCGTGCGCCATGGCCCTCCCGCTCTCGCGACCCTGCACCGACCGTAGGGGTCCGTCCGACGGCAGCCGGGCGGAATGGGGCAAAGCCCGGGCCGTCCGCCACCACGGCGGTCAGGCCGGCGGCGGCTCGCGCAGGGCCCGCACCAACGCCTCGGGGTCCCCGACGGTCACGGTGGCCGCCGGATGCCGCAGCCACGGCCCCGGCGCCAGGGCCCGGACGCCGTCGACGAAACGGACACAGACCCCCGCCGCGGTGCTGCTGCCGAAGGTGACCCCGCCGTCGGCCAGCGACAGGTGCGGCCCGACCGCCCGCCACCAGCGGTACGGCCCGCCGAGTTCCGCGCCGGCGACGTTGGCGCGCGGGGTGCGCAGCCGCCACGGGCCGAAGCGGATCTCCACCGCCTCGTCGTCGACGAGCACCCAGGAGGTCTCCGGCCGGACGCCGAGCAGCGCCAGCGGGACCCGGAAGGCCGGGTCGAACCGGAACGCCGAGCGGTGCGCGGGCATGCCCCGGCGTACCCGGTGCGCGGCGGCCGACACTCACCGCAGGGCGCGGAGCCAGACCTCGGTGTGCGCGGCGAGGTACCCGGCGACCCCCTGCCAGTACGGGCCGTCCTCGGTGAAGATCCGGGCCCAGGGCTGCACGCCGTCGCGCGCCCCGTCGCGCAGCAGCGAGTACATCGCCCCGGCGCGGCGCGCCAGCGTGGCGGCGAGCGCCGGACGGTCCGCCTCGGCCAGGCCGTACCCCTCGACCACCAGGGCGCGCAGCCGCCGGGCCGACTCCTCGACCGGGCGGTCCGGCCGCATCCCCGCCATGCTCTGCCCGGCGTAGGCGAGTTCCCACCCGCGGGTGCCGGGGCCGGCGCCGTCCCAGTCGATGAGCACCCAGCCCCGGGCGGCCCGGACCAGGTTCCACGGCGCGGCGTCGTGGTGGCAGATCAGCTCCGCGCCGTCCGGCGCGATGGCGGGCCGCCAGCCCGCCGGCTCCGGGGGCACGAAGCCGGCCGTCGCGTCGTGCAGGTCGCGCAGCATCCGGCCGATCGAGACCAGCTCCGCCAGGGGGTACGTCCCGGTGTGGTCGCCGCACTCCCCCGGCACGTACTCCAGCACCTGGCGGCCCTGCTCGTCGCGGCCGAGCGGCCGGGGCGCGCCGGCGAAGCCGACGTCGCGCAGGTGCGCCAGGAGGGCGTCGACGGCGTCGGTCCACGGACCTGCCGGCCGGCGCACGGTGTCGCCGACCCGGACCACCCCGGTGGTGACGTTGCCGGGCAGCGGCTGCTCGATCATCCCGCCATCCTGCCCCGGACGGACGCGTCCCCGCGCCCCGGTTTCCCGGAGCGCGGGGACCCCCCGTCCCGGCTACTGCAGGAACGCCCCCAGCGGCGAGAGCAGCAGCCGGCCGAGCGCGGCGGCGTTGTCGTCCAGCCGCGCACGCTCGCAGTCGCGGGCGTTCGGGTCGTGCCGGCAGCGCCAGATCTTCTGCGCGTTGCGCCAGGCCACGTCCCGGGTGTACTCCACCAGTTCGCCCTGGTACCAGTCGTCGATGTCGCCGTTGAGCATGTCCAGCAGGAGCTGCCAGCGCTCCAGGTAGCCGCGGCGCAGCGACGGGATCTTGTCGGCGAAGATGTCGTTGATCTTCAGGTAGTCGCGGTGCTGGTCGCTGCCGTCGACCGGCTCCGACTCCAGGTGGCCGAAGGTGGTCACCAGCGCGAACGGCAGGTCGAAGTTGATGTGGGCGTTCACCCCCGCCGCGGCCGAGGGCAGCGGCCGGGCGTCCGGGCCGCGCATCCGCCTGAACAGGCAGGCCCACGCCTTCGGGGTGGTCGGGCTGGACTCCGTCCACATGCGCAGCGCGTCGAAGTAGCGCGCGGCGAACTCCACGTCGAGCCGGGAGAGGAAGACCGGGTCGGCGAAGAAGTCGTCGTACAGCCCCTCCAGCACGCTGGTGGTGATGGTCAGGTACAGCTCGTTGAAGTCGGCAAGCGGGCAGCTGCGCTCCAGCGGGGGCAGCCGGACCAGCAGGTCCTGGAGTTTGGTGAGGTGGTCCACCACCGCAGGCACGTCCTCCGGATGGTCGGCGAGCAGGCCGACGATGTCCGCGTGGACCGGGCCCCAGACCGGCTCCGTCATGTCTCCTCCACTGTGGTCAGGGGCATCCCCGTGCCGTCGCCTCCGGTGCAGAGCCTGCCAGCGGGCGGCGCCGGTGGGATCAGTAGAACGACGTATTCGCGCCGGACGGGCGTACGTCACTCGCCCCGGGTACGCAGGAAGATCGCGCTGGCCTGCACCCGGGTGCGGACCTGGAGCTTGTCGAAGATGTGCGAGACGTGCACCCCGATGGTCCGTTCGCTGATGAACAGCCGCTGGCCGATCTCCTTGTTGGTCAGCCCCTCGGCGACCGCGGCCAGCACCTCACGCTCCCGGGCGGTGAGCACCGCCAGCTCGTCGCCGGCCGGCTCGCCCCGGCCCGCGGACCGGCCGGCCGGCCGCACCCGCTCCTCCAACTCCACCCGGGCACGACCGGCGAGGGTGGTGATCTCACTGGTCAGCGGCGCCGCGCCGAGCGCCTGCGCCATCTCGTACGCCCGACGCAGCAGCTTCGCGGCGGTGGCGCTGCGGCTGCGCCGGGCCAGCAGCGCCTCGGCCTGCCGCAGCCGCGAGTACGCCGCCGGGTACGGGTGGTTGCGCCGGTCCCACTCGGCCGCCGAGCGGGCCCAGGCGTCCGGGTCACCGCGTCCGTCGAGCCGGCTCAGCTCCGCCGTGCACAGGGCGAGGAAGCCGTCCGCGACGTAGCGGACCGGACGGGCCGCCGTCACGCTCTTCGTCGTCACCCGGTCGACGGCGTCGCGCAGCCGGCGCAGGGCGGTCTCGTCGACCGGCACGCTCCGGCTGGCGTGCGCCTCCGCCTCCGCCCGCAGCCCGTGCCAGGCCAGCGTGGCCAGCAGCACCACGTCGTCGGAGCGGCTCTCGGTCAGGCCGCGCTGCACCGCCTGCCGGGCGACGTCGTGCCGCCCCTGCCACATGGCCAGCCCGGCGCGCAGGATCAGCATCGGCAGCACGTGCCGGGGCGCGCCACCGCCGGCGAGCATCGTCGCCACCGCCTCCAGGTCCCGGTCGGACGCCTCGACGTCGCCGTACCCGACGGAGAGCCGGCAGCGGGCCAGCAGCAGCTCCACCGCGTCCGCGCCGGACGGGCGGTGCCGCAGCGCCGCCGCGACCACCTTCTCCGCCTCGGCCCACTGCCCCACCCGGAACAGCCCGTTGGTGGCGATGGCCAGCAGCCGGGTCTCGTAGGTGCGCCCCAACCCCAGCTCGGCGACCCGCTCGGCACCCCGCCGGGCCACCACCACCCCCTCCTCGAGGATGTTCAGCGGCCCGGTCAGCAACTCCGCCAGGTGCAGGTACGCGCATGCGACGTCCTCGGGTCGGCCGGCCCGCTCGGCGATCTCCAGCGCCCGCCGCACCACCGCCAGCCCGGCGTCCGGGTCCTCCAGGAACGCCTCGCTGAAGCCGAGCGCCGAGCTGGCGAGCACCACCTCCGTGGTGCTGCCCTCGACCTTCGCCGCGAGCTCCAGCGCCTCCCGCGCGCGCCGACCGGCGTCGGCGTACCGGCCCAGGTGCAGCAGCAGCTCGGCCAGGTGCGCCGCGGCGGTGGCCCGTTCCCGGGCGGTGCAGTCGGCGGCGGCCAGGACCTGCTGGTACTCCGCCTCGGCGGGGGCGGACCGGCCGGCGGCGGCGAGGTAGCGGGCGCGCCGGATACGGACCGCGCAGGACGGCTCGGCCTCCTGCGCGCCGGCCAGCTCCGCCAGCAGGGACAGCGCCCGGGCGTGCTCACCGCACTGGTGGGCGGTCTCGGCGGCGTGTTCCAGCAGCGCCGCCCGGTCGACGTCGTGCGGGGCGGGACCGGCCGGGCCGCTCGCCGGGGTGGACGCCAGCTGCAGCGCCACCGACCAGTGCCGGTGCGCCTCGGCGAAGCCGTGCAGCCGCTCGGCCTCGCGGGCGGCGGCGATGGCGGCGGGCAGGGCACGGCCGGGCTCACCGGCCAGCCGCCAGTGGTGGGCCAGCCGGGCCTGGTGCAGCTCGGCCGGCGCCCGGGTGAGCGCCTCCGCGTACCGCCGGTGCAGGGCGGAGCGCTCCGCCGGGAGCAGCTCGTGCTCCAGCACCTCGGCGACGAGCCGGTGCCGCAGCCGGTAGCCGTCGTCGGCGGAGACGACCAGGCGGTGCGCGACGGCGGCACGAGCCGCCTCGATCAGCTCCTGCTCGGGCAGCGCCAGCACCTCGGCCAGCAGCCAGTGCTCGACCGGCTCCACCCCGGCGGCGACGGCGTGCACCACCGCGTGCGCGTGCTGGGGCAGCGCGTCGACCCGGGTCAGGAAGATCTCCCGCAGCGTGTCGGAGAGCCCGTCACGGCCGTCCCGCAGGTCGCGGGCCAGCTCCTCGACCACGAACGGGTTGCCGCCGCTGCGCTGCCAGACCTGCTCGGCGGCCTCCGGGGCCAACGGGGTGCCGACGATCGCGGCGGCCAGCCGGTCGGTGTCCGCGCGGTCCAGCGGGGCCAGGTCGAGCACCCGCACCGAGCGCAGCCGGCGCAGCTCGGTGAGCACCCGACGCAGCGGGTGGGCGCCCTGCAACGACTCGGCCCGCACCGCGGCGAGCACGGAGAGCTGGAGGTCGCCCAGCCCGGCGAGGAGGTAGAGCAGCAGTTGCCGGGTGCTCCGGTCGACCCACTGGAGGTCGTCGAGGACCAGCACCAGGGGGCGGCCCTCGGCGATCAGGCTCAGCCCCCGGGAGACCCGTTCGAGCAGCGCTCCGCCGTCCGGCGTCGCCGGCTCCTCGGCGAACATGCCCAGCAGGCCACGGACCGCCGACGAGGTGCGGGCGTGGGTGGCGGTCAGGTCGGCGTCGAAGCGGCGCAGCGCCTGCAACACCGGGTGCAGCGGCGAGGCGTCGCCGATGTCCAGGCAGGAGCCGGTCAGCACGACGGCTCCCGCGTCGCGCAGCCGCGCCCCGACCTCGTGCAGGAGGCGGGACTTGCCCACCCCGCTCTCGCCGCTGACGAAGACCGCCGCCGTCTGCCCCGGGCCCAGCTCGTCGAGGAGCGCGGAGCGCAGCATGGTCAGTTGGTCGGCACGGCCGACGAGCGGTGCGGTGTCCACATCGCTGGCCATGGTCGCAGCCTAGTCACAGGTCCCCGGACCGTTCTACGGGCTTAATCCCGCTGTGGTACCTCTCGCGTCGACATTGCGACTAAAGGTTGCGGCCGGCCGACATACGTCGTTCTGCAGATCCCCCGTCGGCCCGGTGGTGACAGTCTCCGGAGGTCGTCAGGCACCGCGGCTGGGGGGAAAGGTGGGTGCGATGCCACTGTCCACGATCGTCACCGGTCGGGAGGACGTCACCGGTCCGGCCTGGCCGGTGCCGGAGGAACGTCGCACGGTCACCGTGCTCTTCGCCGACATCGTCGGCTCCACGTCGCTGACCGAGCGGCTCGACCCGGAGGACGTCCGGGCCCTGCAACGGGCGTACTTCGACACCGTCGCCGGGGTGCTGCGGCGGTGGCACGGCGTGGTGGAGAAGTACGTCGGCGACGCGGTGATGGCGCTGTTCGGCGCCCGCCGCTCCGACGGGCTCGACGCGTACCGGGCGGTGCGGGCCGGGCTGGAGATCCAGCGCGCGCTGGACCGGCGGCCGATGCCGGGGGGCGTCCGGCTGCGGGTGCGCGTCGGGATCGCCACCGGCGAGGCGGTGGTCGACCTGGCCGCCGCCCGCGACGGCGGCCACTTCGCCGCCAGCGGCGCGGTGACCAGCACCGCCGCCCGCCTCCAGGAGCACGCCACGGCCGGCGGCGTGGTCGTCTGCGCGGCCACCCACCGGGCCACCGCCGGGCTGGTCGACCAGCACGCGCTCGCCCCGGCGGCGCTGGCCGGCAAGGCGCTGCCGGTGGACGTCTGGCGGGTCACCGCGGCGACCCGGCCCCGGCCGGCCCGGCACGAGGGGCCGCTGGTGGGCCGACGACGCGAGCTGGCCACCGCCCGGGACCAGCTCGTGCGCGCCGCCCGGGAACGCCGGCCGCGCTGGGTGTCGCTGGTCGGCCCGGACGGCATCGGGCGCAGCCGGCTGCTGCACGAGCTGCGCCGCACGGTGCGGCAGGTGGACGGCACGCCGGTGCGCTGGGGCGTGACGCGCTGCCCGCCGTACCCGGACGGGGTGCTCGCCCCGCTCGCCGACCTGGTCCGCGACCTCGCCGAGGTGGGCACGACGGACCCGGACCCGCTGGTCCGCCGGCGGCTGACCGCGCTGGTCGAGGGCCTGGTGCCGCCCGCCCGGTCGGCGCCGACCGTGGCGGCGCTGGCGGCGCTGCTGGCCCGGCCGGACGACCCGGTGAGCGCGGCCCGGGGTGCGGCCGCCTGCCGGCAGGTGCTGCTGGCGTGTGCCGCCCGGCAGCCGTTGGTGGTCGCGGTCGACGACCTCGACCGGGCCGCCCCCGAGCTGGGACGGTTCCTGCACACCCTGTTCGCGGCGGCGACCCTGCGCGGGCTGCCGCTGGCGGTGGTGGCCACCCACCGGCCGCACTGGGCCGACCTGCTGCCCGGCCCCGCCGACCGCTGCCGGGTGGCGCTGTCGCCGCTCGGCACGGTCGACAGCGGACGGCTGCTGCGGCGGATGCTGACCCGCGCCGGCCGCCCGGCCGCGCTGGCCGCCCGGCTGCTGCCACTGGTCGCCGGCATCCCCGGCTACGCCGCCGCGTACGTGGCCGACGCCGGCCGGGGCGAGGGGGCCCGGCCGGCCGGCCCGCCGGATCCCGCCGCACGCCCGTCGGGCAGCGCCGCCAGGGCGGAACCGGCGCTGCCCGAGGCGGTACGACGGGTGGCCGACGCCCGGCTGGACCGCCTCGACGGGGCGGGCCGGGCGGTGCTGATGGCCGGCGCGACGCTCGGCGCACCGTTCACCCCGACCACGGTCGACGGGTTGCTCGACTGGCCGAGCGGCCGGGCGGCGGCGGCGCTCCGCCGGCTCGCCGGGGAGGGACTGCTGCGACGCGCCCCGGGCGGCCGGTACGCGATCGTGGACCCGGCCCTGTGCCGGGCCGCGTACGACCGGCTGCCGCGCGCGGTGCGGGCGGAGTTCACCCGGCGGGCCCGGGCCGGCGGCGCACCGATCGTCGTCGCCCGGGACGACCGCGCACCGGCCACCGGGGCGGCGCAGGACGTCCTGCCGGACCCCGGCCTCCGCCCCGAGGGCCCGGTACGCCGGCCCGTCGTCTCCGTGACGGCCACGGCCGACGCCCGCCGGCCGGGCGGCCCGGCCGGGCACGCGGGGACCGTATCGCGCGCCGGTGCCGCACTCACGCCGGTGTCCACGATGGCCGGCCGGACCACGACCGGGCCCGACGAGCCGTCCGGGCAGCCGCACCCACCCCGCTCGCCCGGCTCCGCGCCCGCCGTCGTCGCGCTCCCGCCGATGCCGGCCATCGTCGCGTCCTCGCCGACATTGGCCATCGTCGCGTCCTCGCCGACATTGGCCACCGTCGCCCTCGCGCCGGCACCGGCGGCCCCGGTCGTCGTCGCCCTGCCCCGGTCACCGGCCGCCCCGGACGCCGTCCTCGCGCCGGCACCGGCCGCCGCTGTCCTGCCGCCGGTGTCGCTCGCGGCCGGGCGGGCGGGCGCCCGGCCGGCGTCGACCGGGCCGGTGGCGACGGTCCGGGGCGGGACCGGGGACCGGGCGTGGCGCGCTGCGGTGAACGGCGACGACCGCCCACCGGGCCCGGGCAGCGGTCGACCGCGCCGGCAGTCCGACGCGGGCGGGGTCCCGGCGGGCAGCCGCCCGAACGCCCGTCCTGCGCTGACCGTGGTCGGCACGGGCCACCCCGCGCCACAGCCCTGGGCGACGGCGACCCACGCCCGCGCGGCATGACGGCCGGCGAACCGCTGCCGGACGGGCGTCCCCGCGCACGACCACGACCGCGCGGCGCGACGCACCACGACCGCGAAGGCGTGACGCACCACGACGACGCGGCGTGACGCACCGCGACCGCGCGGTGTGACGGGTCGGGCCGTCAGCCGGCGGGGAGGGCGGCGAGGAACGCCTCGACGCGTTCCCAGGTCAGCGCCGTGGCGTCCGGGTCGTGATCCGGCACGCCGGGATCGGTGAAGAGGTGGCCGGGGCCCGGGTAACGGAACACACCCAGCCGCGCGCCGGCGGCGGTCATCGCCCGTTCCCACTCGTCGATCTCGGGCTGCGGCTCGTACTCGTCGGGATCGGCCAGGTGCAGCTGCACCGGCAGCCCCGGGCGCACCGCCGCCGGGTCGCCGCCGGTGCCGTGCAGGAGCAGCAGCGCGGCGGCGGCGGGCCGTTCGGCCAGCAGCGCGCCGGCCACGCCCGCGCCCATCGAGTAGCCGGCGAGCACCGTCTGCGGCGGCAGTGGGGCGAGCGCCGCCCGGGCCCGCCGCAGCACCTCGTCCTGGCCCACCTTCTCCAGCAGGGCGAAGCCCTCCTCGACGGTGGTGGCGGCGGGCACGCCGTACAGGTCGGGGGTGAGCACCCGGTTGCCGGCGGCGCGCAGCCGCTCGGCGTCGGCCAGCACGGCGGGCCGGAGCCCGAAGACGGAGTGCAGGAGGACGATGTCGGCCATGACCCCCATCCTGCCCCGCCCGGGCGATGGTGTCCGGCCACCACGACCGGGGCCGGTCAGACCAGCGACTCCAACCGGGGCACCAGCTCGGCCGGGGCCGGCATCGCGGCCATCTCCCCGGCCACCTCGCGGGCGGCCGAGGCCAGCGCGGCGTCGGTGACCAGCCGGGTCAGCATGGCGGCGGTGACGGCCCGGGCCGGCGCGGCGAGCCCCGCGCCCCGGGCCGCCACCAGCTCGGCGTTGTGCCGGCGGTCGCCCGGCCCGACCGTCGCCAGTTGCGGGGCCCCGGCGGCCAGGGCGGCGTAGACGCTGCCGGCGCCGCCGTGGTGCACCAGGGCCGCACCGGCCGCCAGCGCCGCGCCCAGCGGGATCCAGCCGACGGTACGCACGTTCGGCGGCAGGCTGGCCCGGGCCAGCCGGGGCTCGGGGCGGACGAGCACGACGTCGGCGTCGACCCGTCCCGCCGCAGCGACCACCGCGCGCATCGGCCCGGCCGCGCCCGGACCGGGCACGGTGCTGCGGCTGACCAGGATCCGGGGCCGCTCGCCCGGCTCGCGCAGCCAGTCGGGCAGCTCCCCCGCGCCGCCGTGCGCGGCGTACCGCATCGGCCAGCCCTCCTGGACCAGCACGCTCGGCGGGGCGACGGCGATCGCGGCGGCCGGGGGCGGCAGGGCGTCGAGCCCGTGCCGCGCCAGCGCCCCGCCGAGCCGTTCGGTGGTCGCCCGGACGAGTTCCCGACCGTCGAACAGGGAGTTCTCCTGACGGACCGCCGGCACGCCGGTGCGGGCGGCGGCGAGCGCGCCCGCCACCGCGAGTGGCTCGTGGACGACCAGGTCGGGCCGCCACTGCCGGGCCAGCGCGACCAGCCCGTCGGCCAGCTCGTCGTTGACCCGCCCGAAGAGCCGGGCGACGCCCCGGGTGCCGGCCGTGCCGGCCAGCTCGGCCCGGGCGAGCAGTGGGTGACGCAGCAGCAGGGACCGGGCGATCGGCCCGAACGCGAAGCGCGGCGCGACGTCGCGCACCGGCAGGCCCGCGTCCGGCCCGGGGAGGCCGTCGGCGGCGCTGGCGACGAGCACGTCGTGGCCGGCGTCGCGCAGCGCCACGGCGAGCGGGACCATCGGCAGGACGTGCCCGGTCATGGGTGCGGAGACCACCAGGACGCGCATCCGGCCGATGGTAGGCCGCGCCGGGGCGGCCGTGGGGGCGGCGCGTCAGCCGGGCGGGCCGGCGGCGGTGTCCGGGGCGAGGGTGCGGCTGCGACCGCGGAACTCGGCGACCACCTCGTCGCCGCGCCGGACGGTGACGTCGTAGATGCCGCTGCGGCCGTACCGGGTGCGCTCGGTGGCGTACGCGGTGAGCAGGTCACCCTCGCGGACCGGGCGCAGGAAGCTGATCTCGCCCCCGGCGGCCACGGTCACCGGGCCGTGGCTGTTGCAGGCCAGCGCGAACGCCGTGTCGGCGAGCAGGAACACGTAGCCGCCGTGGCCGATGGCGTGCCCGTTGAGCATGGCCGAGGTCACCCGCATCCGGGCCACCGCCGCCCCGTCACCGGCGTGGACCAGCTCGATGCCGAGGCTGCGCGACGCGACGTCCGCGTCGAACATGTCGTGCGCGGCGGTACGCGCCGACGCCGCGCCGTTCTCCGCCGCCATCAGCCCACCCGCCGGTCGACGGGGTCGCTCGGGAGTCGGGGGCTGCGCTCCTGCACGGCGCTCCTCCTGCCAGTCGTCGCCGGCACCCGCGCCGGCCGCCCCGGGTACCGTACGCCGCCGCGCAGGTCAGCCCGGCGGCGGCGGGTCACCGACGCACGTCACCGACCGGCGCGGCACAATGACGGACCGTCGGACCGTAGCGGGAGGGAACGCCGATGACGCGCAGCGCAGTCGCACCGGACCCGGCAGGACGCGAGGCGGGCCGGTCGACGCCGACCGCCGGGCCGGTGGTGCGCCCGGCCAGCCGACGCGACGATCTGGTCACCGTCGTGCTGGGCGCCTGCCTGATCGCCGGGGCGATGTCCGACGGCTGGGCGCACGCCAACATCGTCGACACCATCGAGGGCTTCTTCACCCCGTGGCACGGCCTGCTGTACGCCGGTTTCGCCGGCACCGCCGGCTGGGTGCTCTGGCTGGCGTACCAGCGGCGGGACGCGGCGCCGCGCTGGTGGCGGGACGGCTGGCCGGCCGGTTACCGGGCCGGCGCGCTGGGCATCGCGGTGTTCCTCGTCGGCGGCCTCGGCGACATGGTGTGGCACGAGACGCTGGGCGTGGAGGTCGGCCTGGACGCCGCGTTCAGCCCGAGCCACCTGCTCATCGACGCCGGCGCGGTGCTGCTGCTGACCAGTCCGCTGCGCTCCTGGTGGGCCAGTGGCGAGGGCGGTACGCGGGCGGTGACCGGGGTGCTGTCCATGACGCTGGGGGTGATGGCTCCGACCATCCTGCTCACCCACTCCTCGGCGTTCCTCACCGCCGCGCCGACGGAGGCGATCGGCGCGTACGGCAACCAGGGCCCGGCGATCCTGGGCGTCGACGCGTACCTGGTGACCACCGTGCTGCTGGTGGTGCCGTTCCTGTGGGCGCACCGGCGGCGGGCCACCGTCGGCGCGGGCACCGCCCTGGTCGCCGGCGTCGCCCTGTTCGACCTGGTGATGTTCGAGTTCCCGGCGCCGCAGACCGTCGCCGCGCTCACCGCGCTGCTCGGCGCCCTGCTGGCCGACGTGGCGCTGCTGCGGCTGGACGCGGTCCGGGGCCGGGACGCGGCGCTGCGGCTGCCGATCGCCGGCGCGCTCTACGCCGGCCTGGTCTGGGCGGGGCACCTGCTGGGGCTGGCCCTCACCGACGGCCTGCGGTGGACCCCGGAGGTGTCCGGCGGCCTGGTCACCCTCACCGCGATCGTCGGTGCCGTCCTGGGTGGACTGGCGGCCCGGCCCTCGCCCGCGGACCGGACCGCCTGAGCACCCGGGCGGCGGGTCAGACGGTCAGCAGGGCCTTGCCGACCACGGCGCGCTCCTCGATCGCCCGGTGCGCGTCGGCGGCCCGGTCGAGGGGGAAGGTCCCGCCGACGAGCGGCCTGATCCGGCCGGCGGCCACGGCCGCCAGGGCGCTCGCCAGGTGGCGGCGCATGGTGGCGGGGTCGAACTGGACGTCCCTGATGCCGGTGACGGTGATCTGCCGGGCGTCGGCCTGCGCCGGGTCGGGGACGGCGAAGCCGCCGGCGGGCGCGCCGTGCGCGGAGAAGCGGCCGCCCGGGCGGAGCAGGGCGAAGGCGGCCCGGCCGTGGTCGCCGCCGGCGCCGTCGTAGACCACGTCCAGGTCGCCGGCCTCCGCTCGGACCCGGTCGGTCCAGCCCGGCTCGGAGTAGTCGACGACCACGTCGGCGCCGAGCCGGCGTACCGCCTCGCGCTTGCGCGCGCCCCGGGCGGCCGCCACCACCACGGCGCCGGTGGCGTGCGCGGCCTGCACGAGCAGGGCCCCCAGGCCACCGGCGGCGGCGGTGACCAGCACCCGGTCGCCGGGGCGCACCGGCACCAGGTCGAGCAGGCCGAAGGCGGTCACCCCGTCGTGCAGCAGCGCGGCGGCGTCGGTCAGGGCGACCGGGTCGGGCACCGGCACCAGCGCCTCGGCGGGCACGACCACCCGGTCGGCGTAGCCGCCAGCGGCGGTGTGGGCGACCACCCGCCGTCCGGTCCAGCCCGGGTCGACGCCAGCGCCGACCACGTCCACCGTGCCGGCGACACCGGCGCCCGGGCGGTACGGCGGCCGGATCGGGAACCACTGCTCCGCGTGGCCGGCCCGGATCGCCGTGTCGACCCAGAGGGTGTCGGCGACCGCGACGTCCACCGCGACCTCCCCCGCCCCGGGCGACGGGGCCGGCGCCTCGACCAGCCGCAGCTCCTCCGGCCCACCGAACCGGTCCACCTCGATGACTCGCATGTCGTCTCCCCGTCGTCGTCGCCGTCCGTCCACCCGGAACCCTCCGACCTCAAGTGAGGTTGAGGTCAACCCCGGCCGGACCCGCGCGGACCGTGAGCACCCCCACACCCGCCTGACCCGGCCAGTCGATCAAGAGGTTCGGGTCCGGATCCGGCCGTGCCGCCGCCGCACACTTCTTGATCAACGCTGGGAGGGCGCGGGTGCGGGGGCGCGGGGGTGGGCGGGGTTAGGGTGGGTCGGCCGGGCGGGAGGGCCGGGAGGTCCGGGAGGTCCGGGCTCGGCCGGTGGTGCGCGTACCGGTGGGAGGGGCAGGTGTCGGAGCCGCGTCGGGTCGACCCCGACGTCGACCTGCGGGTCCCCGCCGACCGGGCCGAACTCGGCGCGCGTCCGGCGGCGGTGCTCGGGGCCATCGCCGTGGGCGGGGTGCTCGGCGCGCTGGCCCGGGCCGGCCTCCAGGCGGCCCTGCCGCACTCCCCCACCGGGTTCCCCTGGGCGACCTTCGCGGTCAACGTGACCGGGTGCCTGCTGATCGGGGCGTTGACGGCGGTGCTCGACCGGCGTCGGGTCCCGCCGCTGACCCGCCCGTTCCTCGGCGTCGGGGTGCTGGGCGGGTTCACCACCTTCTCCGCGTACGTGGTCGACGTCCACGCGGCGCTCGCCGCCGGGGCCCCGGTGACCGCGCTGGCGTACCTGGCGGCGACCCTGGTGGCCGGGTTGCTCGCCGTGCTCGCCGGGGACGCGCTGGCCGCGCGGGCGCTGGCGGAGCGCGGAGGTGGGCGGTGACGGTGCTGCTCGTCGCGCTCGGGGCCGCGCTCGGCGCGCCGCTGCGCTACCTCGTCGACCGGGCCGTGCAGGCCCGGCACGGCGCGGCCTTCCCCCGGGGCACGGTGACCGTCAACGTCGTCGGGTCGCTGCTGCTCGGCGTGCTCGTCGCGATCCCGGCCGGGCCGGCCGTCACCGCGCTGCTCGGCACCGGGTTCTGCGGCGCGTTCACCACCTGGTCCACCTTCGGCTACGAGACGGTGCGGCTGGCCCGGGCCGGCGAGCGGCGTCGCGCCCTGGCCAACGTCCTGCTCAGCGTGGCCGGCGGACTCGGCGCCGCCGCGCTCGGGTACGCGGTGACCCGGTGGGCGGCCGGCTGACCGTCCCCCTGCCGGCTGTCCGTCCACCCCTGCCGGCGGTCGGGCGGGCCGCCGTACGGGCCATCGGGCCGGAGCAGGCGTATGGTGGGCCCACGCGGTCGTCGCCAGGACACCCGCACACCCGACGGATCCGGGGACCGACCGACCAGCCACGGCCAACCGGACATCGTTCCGGCCGACGAGGCGTCCGACCGGCACGACGCGGGGATCGAGGTGGCGCGATGGAGTGGTTGCTCGCACCGGCGACCCCGGCAGCGGCGAGCGCCCTGCGCACCGAGCTGACCGCGTTCCTGCGCCGGCACGCCCAGGAGCGCGACGAGGTCGAGGACGCCGGCCTGGTCGTCTCCGAACTCGTCGGCAACGCGGTCGAGCACGCCGGCGGTCCGGTCTGGGTGGGTCTGGACTGGTCCGCGGCGCGGCCCGCGCTGGTGGTGCACGACCTCGGCCCCTCGTTCGACCTCGCCGAGCTGCCGCCGCCGGAGTTCGGCAGCGTCCGTGGCCGGGGCCTGTGGCTGGTCCGCCAGCTCGCCGCCGAGCTGGAGGTGGTGGCGAAACGGGGCACCGGCAAGCGGGTCCGCACCGTGCTGCCGGTCACCCGTCGGGTCGAGCCGACCTACGACCCGCCCCGCCGCGAGGTCAACGCGCTGCCCGCCCCCGACGAGGCGGGCCCGGGCGGCTTCGGCCGGGAGTCGTTCCTGCGCGCCCTCGTCGTCGAGTTGGCCCGCACCGCCGAGAACCGGCAGGGCCCGGCCGTGGCCGAGGAGATGGTGGCCCAGGTGGGCGCGACCGTCGGCGGGCAGATGGAGGACGAGTACCGTCGCGCCCGGGAGCTGACCGGCCGACTCACCGCCGAGCAGCTCGCCGACTCCTACCTGCGGCTCAAGTCCGCGCTCGACGGCGGCTTCTACGTCATCTCGGTCGACACCGACCGGGTCGTGCTGGGCAACCGGCGGTGCCCGTTCGGTGAGACGGTGCGCCGGGCGCCCGCGCTGTGCCGGATGACCTCCAGCGTGTTCGGCGGCATCGCCGCGCGCAACCACGGGGAGGCGGTGGTGCTGCTCGACGAGCGGATCGCCGTCGGTGACCCGGAGTGCCGGGTCACCGTGCTGCTCGGCGAGGCCGCCCGGAACAGCCCGGGCGGCCACCACTACCGACAGGATTCCTGAGCCCGCTGCGGGCCGCGCCGACCGGCTCGCGCCCCGGTCGACGGCGCCGACGTCCCGGCCGGTCCGCTGGTCAGCCGCGCAGCCCCACCACCGGACCGAGGACGAAGACCGCCGGCGGCCGGACGTCCTCCCGGGCGGCCAGCTCGCCCACCTCGTCCAGCCGGGACGCCCAGGCCCGCTGCTGCGGGTGTCCGGCGTCGCGCACCACCAGCACGGGGGTGTCCGGGACACGGCCGTGCTCCAGCAGCACCGCCGCGATCTTGGAGATGGTGTCGACCGCCATCAGCAGCACCAGGGTGCCCCGGGCGCGGCCCAGCGACGCCCAGTCCACCAGCGAGTCGGGGTGACCCGGCGGCAGGTGCCCGGAGACGACGGTGAGGTCGTGGGCGACGCCCCGGTGGGTGACCGGCACCCCGGCCAGGGCGGGCGCGGCGAGCGCGCTGCTGACCCCGGGCACCAGCACGGTCTCGATCCCGGCCGCCGCACACGCCTGGACCTCCTCGTGGCCCCGGCCGAAGACGTACGGGTCGCCGCCCTTGAGCCGGACCACCCGCCGTCCGGCGCGGGCGTGCGTGACCAGGGCGTCGTTGATGGCGTCCTGCGTCATCGACGGCCCGCGCGGCACCTTCGCGGCGTCGACGACCAACACGTCGGGGCGGAGCCCGGCGAGCAGCCCCTGCGGGGCGAGCCGGTCGGCCACCACCACGTCCGCGCTGTCCAGCAGCGCCCTGCCGCGTACGGTGATCAGGTCGTCGGGACCCGGGCCGCCACCGACCACGGCGACCTGCCCGGGGCGCAGGCCCGGCCCGTGGTGGTGCCGGCCGCCGTCGTGGTGATGGTGGTGGTGGCCGCCTACCGGGTCGTCGGGGTGGTCGTGCGGGGTCTGCGGCCGGCCCACCTTGTCGGCGAAGCCCGGCATCAGCACCCGGTACGCGCAGGTGTCGCAGTTCATCCGGATGTCCCCGCCCAGCGCCTCGGCGTGCCGTTCCAGGACGAGGTCGGCCAGCGCGTCGCAGTCGCCGATCAGGTCGGCGACCCGCACGTCCAGGTCGGGGTGCGCGGCGGCGTACGCCTGCGACTGCGCGACGATCCGGTCCGGCAGCACCCCGGCGAAGAGGAAGTACGGGGCGACGACGACGCGCCGGGCGCCGAGCCGGCGCAGCCGCTCCAGTACCGCCGGCACGGACGGCTCGGCCAGCGAGATGAAGCCCGGCTCGACACCGGCGTACCCGCGCCCCTCCCAGAGCAGCCGGGCCACCTTGGCCACCTCGGCGTTGGCGTCCGGGTCGGTGGAGCCCCGCCCGATCAGCGCGACCCAGGTGCCGGCCCGGTCCGCGCCGGCCAGCGCCGCGTCGATCCGCTCCTCGAGCGCGGCGTGCAGCAACGGGTGCGGGCCGAGGGGCCGGCCGTACCGGTAGGTCAGGCCCGGGTGCCGCTCCTGCTCGCGGGCCATCGCGGCGGGGATGTCGCCCTTGCCGTGCCCGGCGGCGGTGAGCACCAGCGGCAGCGCGACCAGGTTGCGGTGTCCCCGCTCGACGAGCGCGGTCACCGCGTCGGTGAGCGGTGGGCGGGACAGCTCGATGAAGCCGCCCTCGACGTCGCCGACGCGGTCGGCGGCCCGACGGCGGACCCGGTCGACGAGCGCGGCGAACTGGTCGACCCCGGCCGCGCTGCGCGTGCCGTGCCCGACGATGACCAGCGCGGTCATGGCGTCTCCTCCTGGTAGAGCAGGGCGTTGAGGGCGGCGGCGGCGACCGCCGAGCCGCCCTTCTCGCCGACGTTGGACACGGCGGGCAGGCCGCTGGCGCGCAACGCCGCCTTGGACTCGGCGGCCCCGACGAAGCCGACCGGCAGCCCCACCACGAGGGCGGGCGCCGCGTCCAGGGTGATCAGCTCCTCCAGCGCGGTCGGCGCGCAGCCGACCACCCAGACCGCTCCGGGGCCCACCCGGTCCAGGGCGATGCGGACGGCGGCGGCCGAGCGGGTCAGCCCGGTGGCGGTGGCCCGCTCGGCGGTGGCCGGCTCGGCCACCGGGCAGACGATCTCCCGTCCGGCCCGGGTGACGCCGGCGGCGACCATCCACACGTCGGTGACGATCGGCGCCCCGGCGCGCAGCGCGGCCAGGCCGCCGGCCAGCGCCGTCTCGTCGCAGACCAGCTCGGTGACGTACGCCAGGTCGGCGCTGGCGTGCACCACCCGTTCGGTGACCGCCCGGGTCAGCGGCGGCAGGTGCGTCAGGTCGACCCGCGAGCGCAGGATCCGGTACGACTCCGCCTCGATCGGGTGCACGACGCGGGTCACGACCCCGCCTCCGCGCCGACGCCGGGGCCGTAGCGCCGGTCGTGCCCGCGCAGCTTCCACAGCGCCACCGCGCCACCCCAGGCCAGCGCGAAGAGCGCCACCACCACGTAGCCGAGCTGCTCGAAGTGGTCGCCGAGCGCGGCGTAGCCGGACAGCGCCGTCACGCCGAGGTGCTCGACCAGCAGGCCGGACAGGTAGACGCTGGCGACCAGGGCGCCGACGACGACGGTCATCCCGGTGGTGGCGAGGTTGTACCAGAGCCGCCGGGCCGGCTGCCGGTACGCCCACGAGTAGGCCCGGGCCATCAGCAGGCTGTCCGCGGTGTCCATGGCCGACATCCCGGCGGCGAAGAGCAGCGGCAGGGTGAGCAGGGCCAGCACCGGCAGGCCACCGGCCGCGGCGGTGCTCGCCGACAGCGACAGCAGGGTGACCTCGCTGGCGGTCTCCAGGCCGAGCCCGAACAGGAAGCCCACCGGGGCCATGTGCCAGGAGGATCGCACCAGCGAGCGGGCGCGGGAGCCGAGGATCCGGTGCACCAGGCCCCGGTTGAGCATCAGCAGGTCCAGTTCGGACTCGTCGAGTGTGCCGGCCCGCAGCCGGCGCCACAGCTTCACCAGCCCGGCCAGCACGGCCGCGTTGAGCCCGGCGACCAGCAGCAGGAACGCGGTGGCGGTGGCCGCGGCGACCACCGCGCCGACCTCGCGGACCCCGGCCATACCCTGCTCGGTCATGCTCGCCGAGGCGAGCCCGATCACCAGGGCGAGCAGCAGCACCACCGCGCTGTGCCCGAGGGCGAAGAAGAAGCCGACGCCGACCGCGCGCCGACCGCGCAGCAGCATCAGCCGGGTGGTGTCGTCGATGGCGGCGATGTGGTCGGCGTCGAAGGCGTGCCGCACGCCGAGCGCGTACGCCAGCGCGCCCGCCCCGGCCAGCCCGCCGGCCGCCGCCGGCTGGTCGTTCCAGTACAGGTAGAGGGTCCAGCCCGCGACGTGCAGGGCGGCGACGGCGAGCACCACGCCGCCGAGGCGTACCCGCTCGGCACGGCTCCACCGGCCCACCGGCGGGGCTGCGGTCGGGATCGGGTTCATCGCTCTCCTCGGGGTTCGGCGGTGGCGCGGATGGCGTCCACCGGGCAGATCTCCAGGCACTCCAGGCAGCCGGTGCACCGGTCGGCGCGGACGGTCAGCCCGAGCGGGGTGGGACGGATGGCGTGCGTCGGGCAGGTGAGCAGGCAGGCGCCGCAGCCCTGGCAGGCGCCGATGCTCACCGGCGCGGACGGGTCCGGCGCGGCGGCCGTGGGCGGGTCCGGCGCGGCGACGGCGCTCGGCGGGGCGGTCGGCGCGGTCGGCGCGGTCACCGCTGCCACCGGTAGCCGCGCGGGGTGACCATCCGGCCGGCGACCACCCGGGTCTGTGAGCTGCCGACCACCACCACGCTGTACATGTCGACCACGGCGGGGTCGAGGGTGGCCACGGTGGCCAGGTGGACCTGTTCACCGTCGCGGCTGGCGTTGCGCACCACGCCGACCGGGGTCGCCGGCGGACGGTGCGCGGCGAAGGTCTTCAGCACCGCCCCGAGCTGCCAGTCCCGGGCCCGGCTGCGCGGGTTGTACAGCAACGCCACCAGGTCCGCCTCGGCGGCGGCGGCCACCCGCCGCTCGATGACCTCCCACGGGGTGTGCAGGTCGGACAGGCTCAGGTACACGTGGTCGTGGCCGATCGGCGCGCCGAGCAGGGCGGCGGCGGCGAGCCCGGCGGTCACCCCGGGCACCCCGACCACGTCGATGCGCCCGTCGGCGTACTCCAGGGCGGGGCTGGCCATCGCGTACACCCCGGCGTCGCCGGAGCCGACCAGCGCGACCGCCTGCCCGACGGTGGCCTCGGCGACGGCGGCGCGGGCCCGCTCCTCTTCCGCGCCGAGGCCGCTGGCGAGCACCCGGGTGCCCGGTCGCAGCAGGTCGCGGACCTGGTCGACGTACTGGTCGAGGCCGACGACCACGGCGGCCCGGCGCAGCTCGGCGACCGCGCGGGGGGTGCGCAGGTCGGGCGCGCCCGGCCCGAGACCGACGACCGCCAGCCGGCCGCGCGGGGCGTGCCGGGCGACCGCGACGGTCGCCATCGCCGAGGCGGTCTTCGGCACCAGCAGGGTGCCGCCGCCGGCCAGCGCCGCCGCCTCGGCGACGCTGGGGGTGCCGACCACGGCGCGGACCACCTCGCTGGGGTGCGGCACGTCGACCGCCGCCAGCTCCGCCGCCGGCCGGGTCTCCAGGGGTACGCCGAGCGCGCGGGCGGTCGCCAGGATGCCCTCCTCGTCGGCCTTGAGGTCGACGCTGGCCAGGCAGCGCAGGCTGGCCGGGGCCAGGCCGGCGTCGGCGAGCGCCCGGTGCAGCAGCGCGGAGACCTCGGCGGCGGCGACGCCCCGGCTGGAGCCGATCCCGGCGACCAGCGAGGGTGGGCGCAGCACGGCGGTCCGCTCGTCCAGCGGCACGATCCGGTCGGTGACCAGCAGCCGCCAGCCGCCGTCGCTGGTTCCGACGTCGCTGGTCCCGCCGTCGCTGGTCCCGCCGTCGCTGGTCCCGCCGTCGCTGGTCCCGCCGTCGCTGGTCCCGCCGTCGCTGGTCCCGCCGTCGCTGGTCCCGCCGTCGCTGGTCCCGCCGTCGCTGGTCCCGCCGTCGCTGGTCCCGCCGTCGCTGGTCCCGCCGTCGCTGGTCCCGCCGTCGCTGGTCCCGCCGTCGCTGGTCCCGCCGTCGCTGGTCCCGCCGTCGCTGGTCCCGCCGTCGCTGGTCCCGCCGTCCGGGTCGGCGCCGTCCGGGTCGGCGCCATCCGGGTCGGCGCCATCCGGGTCGGCGCCGTCCGGGTCGGCGCCGTGCGCCCGGTGTCGGCCCGCGACACCGGAGCCGGCCGCACCGTCCGCACCGGCCGGCGGGCTCGGGACAGCCGGATCGACGGGGGTCGCCGGGATCTCCGAAGTCGCCGCATCGGTGGGAGTCGCCGCGTCGTTGGCAATGGTCTCGATCAGGACGTTCGGCGGGAGGGCGGGCAGCGGCCAGGTGGCGTCGGCGAGCAGCCGGACCGGCTCACCGTCGAGGATCGCCCGGGACACCGCCGCGACGGCCCCCTCGACCGGCCAGCCCAGGGCGTCCAGTCCGGGCAGGCCGACGGCGTCGGTGGCGGTGGTGACCACCGGGCGGGCGTCGAGCAGCGCGGCCACCTCCCCGGCGAGCGTGTTGGCACCACCCGCGTGCCCGCCGAGCAGGGCGACGGCGTGCCGCGCCGCCTCGTCCACGACCACCACCGCCGGGTCGGTGCGCTTGTCGCCGAGCAGCGGCGCGAGGATCCGCACCACCGCCCCGGTGGCCAGGAACGCCACCACCGCGCCGCACTCCGTCCACGCGGTGCGCAGCGCGTCGGCCACGCCGGTCGACTCGACGAGCCGTGCGTGCGGCCAGGCGTCGGCGAGGATCCGGGCGTGCCGGCGGCCGGCGGCGGTGGCCGCCACGAGTCCGACGGTCATCGGGCCGCCCGGCGTAGTGGCCGTCACGGTCCGGTCCTCACCGGGCCGCGCGGCGCGGTGGCCGTCCCGGACCCGGTGGTCGCCGGGCCGTCCGCGGCGGTGTCGACGGGGTGGTCCACGGGCGCTCCTGGTCCGATCGGATGGCGGTACGGGCGGGTCACGGGCGCTCCCCGGTGAGTACGACCACCGGGTTGGTGGCGGCGAGCCGCACGGATCCGCCGGGCAGGTCGGCCAGGCGGGCGGCGGAGAGTTGGCTGCCGTCGACGGCGTAGCCGGCGTCGCGCAGCAGGTGGACGGCGGGCGCGACCCGGTCCAGCGCGGCGAGGGTGTGCACCACCCGCGCGGGGCGGCGGGCGACCACCGCGGCGAGCACGTCGGTGCCGCCCCCGCCGACGAAGACGGCGTCCGGGTCGGGCAGGTCGCGCAGGGCCGCCGGCGCGTGGCCGGTCACCACCCGCACGTGCGCCCCGTGTCGGGCGGCGTTCGCCGCGACCGGCGCGTCCGGGTCCCGTTCCACGGCGATGACGGCCGCGCCGAGCAGGGCGCACTCGATGCCGACCGAGCCGCTGCCCGCGCCGACGTCCCAGACGAGCCGGCCGAGACGCGGACGCAGCCGGGCCACCGCGAGGGCGCGTACCTCCGACTTGGTGATCATGGAGTCACGGTGGTGGTACGCGGTCTCCGGCAGCGCCCAGCCGCCGGCCGGCGCGGCGGCCGGCTGGTTGTCCGTGCGCACCGGCCCGACGGCGGGCGGGGCGGACCCGTCGGTGGCGAGACTGAGCAGCACGTGCGGGTCGGCCCAGGCCCGCCGGGCGGCCTCCTCCGGCGTGGTCCAGGTGACCCGCTCGGCGTCGGTGCCGAGGTGTTCGGCGACCACCAGGCGGCGGGGCCAGCCGGCCAGCCCGGCCCCGATCTCGGCGGCCCCGGCGCCCGGGGCGGTGAGCACGGCGACGGCGGGCAGCGCCCGGCAGGCGTTGAGGGCGGGCCCGGGGTCACGGCCGTGCGCGGTGAGCACCGCCGCGCCGTCCCAGTCGAGCCCGGCGCGGGCGAACGCGGCAGCCACGCTGGAGACCGCCGGCAGCACCCGCAGCGGCAGCCCGGCGGCGCGCAGCCGGCGGACGATGCCGAAGAGCCCGGGATCGCCGCTGGCCAGCACGACGGCCGGCGCTCCGGCCGCGACGGCGGCGGCGAGCCGGTCCAGCGCGGGGGCGAGCGGTCCCAGCACGACGCGGGGGCAGTCCGGCGGCGCGGGCAGGGCAGCCAGGTGGCGGGCCGCGCCGACGACGAGCCGGGCCCGGGCCAGCGCGTCGCGCGCGCCGGGGTGCGGCGGTCGGCCGGCGGCGTCGATCCCGACCACGGTGACCGCCGGCCGCGCCGTGCCGGTCCGGTCCGCCGGCCCGACGGCGCGGGGGTCGGCGTCCGGGCCCACGCCGGTCGCGGCGGTCACCCGGACCACCGCCCGGAGGAGGCGACCACCCGGGAGCCGGTGAAGTCCACCATCGCCACGTCGACGGTGACGGCGTGCCCGGCGAAGCGGCGCAGCACCTGACGTACCCGGCGGCAGAGCAGGTCGCCGGCGGGGCCGAGCAGGCCGGCGGCCTCCCACAGCTCGTACGCGTGCCGCCCGGTGTTGGCCGCCGCGACCGCCGCCACCAGGTCGGCGTCGCCGCCGGCCTCGGCGGTGACCGCGCCGAGCAGCGACAAATCCACCTTGGAGCGGGTGTAGTGGGTCATCAGGATCCCGGCGGCGAGTTTGGCGAGCTTGCCGGCCATGCCGACGAAGACCACACCGGTCATCGCGTCGCCGACGGCGGCGGTGACCGCCGCGCCGGTGAAGTCGCCGACCTCGACGAAGCACACCTCGGGCAGCTCCGGCAGGAGTTCACGGGCGGCCCGCTCGGTACGCCCACCGGTGCACAGCACCACGGTCCGCTCCCCCTGCGCGGCCATCACGTGCACCGCCTGCACCACGCTGGCCCGCCAGGAGGCGGTGGAGAACGGCCGGACGATCCCGGTGGTGCCCAGGATGGAGATGCCGCCCAGGATCCCCAGCCGCCGGTTGGTGGTCTTGCGGGCCATCACCTCGCCGCCGGGCACGCTGATCACCACCCGGACGCCCACCTCGGCCAGGTCGACCACCTCGGCGACCGCCTCGCCGATCATGCGGCGCGGGGTGTCGTTGATGGCCGGGCCGCCGACGGACAGGCCGAGCCCCGGCCTGGTCACCGTCCCGACGCCGGGTCCCCCGTCGAGCTGGAGGCCGGGACGGTCGTGCCAGCCGACGGTGGCGGTGAGGTGCGCGCCGTGGGTGACGTCCGGGTCGTCCCCGGCGTCCTTGACCACCACCGCCTCGGCGTGCGCGTCCGGCAGCGGGCTGAAGTCGCAGCGGTGCACGGTGAAGCGCACCCGCCGGCCGGCGGGCAGCCCGATCTCCACCTCCCGCTGCGGGGCGCCGGTGACCAGCGCGGTCACCGCCGCCTTCGCCGCCGCCGTCGCGCAGGCGCCGGTGGTCCAGCCGGTGCGCAGCGCGGTCGGCCGGACCTTCGCGGTCCGCGGCAGGTCCGGCTCGCGCAGCGGCGGCTCGGCGTACGTCATCGCGGCGGCCCGCCCGGCTCGGGTGCGGTCGGCCGGTCGGCGGCGACCGGCGGGTTCGCCGCCCGGGTGCGGCGCAGCTCGGCGCGGGCGGCCGGCTCGGCCCGGCGGAAGGTGTGGAAGTGCCCGGGGTGGTACAGGTGCGAGCGGGTGCCGCTGGCGGCGAGGGCCGGGCCGACCAGGAAGAGGGTGTGCTTCCAGAGCTTGTGCTCCTTGACCGTGGCCTCCAGCTCGCCGAGGGTGCAGCGGACCACCAGCTCGTCCGGCCAGGTCGCCTGGTACGCCACCACCACCGGGGTGTGCGCGGGGTAGCCGCCGGCGAGCAGTTCGGCCTGCGCCTGCCCGGAGCGGGCGGCGGAGAGGAAGAGCGCCATGGTGGTGCCGTGCCGGGCGAACTCGCGGACCCGCTCCCCCGGCGGCATCGGCGTCCTGCCGCCCTCCAGCCGGGTGAGGATGACCGACTGGGCGACCTCGGGGATGGTCAGCTCCCGGCCGACGATCGCGGCGACGGCGGTGAACGAGGAGACCCCGGGCACGATCTCCACCGCCAGGTCGAGGGCCCGGCAGAGGTCGAGCTGCTCCTGCACCGCGCCCCACAACGCCGGGTCGCCGGAGTGGATCCGGGCCACGGTCAGCCCCTCGGCGGCGGCCCGCCGGTACAGCGGCAGCACCCCCTCGATGGGCAGCTGGGAGGAGTCGACGATCTCGGCGTCGGGGCGGGCGTGGGCGAGGACGTCGGCGTGCACCAGGCTGGCCGCCCAGATCACCACGTCGGCCTCGGCGATCACCCGCGCGGCGCGCAGGGTGAGCAGGTCGGCGGCGCCGGGGCCGGCCCCGACGAACCACACCTTCGCGGTGGTCACAGCTTTCCTCCCCGCCGGTCCCGGCGGGCCGGGACCAGCAGCGTCGACAGGTAGGGCAGGTCGTCGTCGGCCCGGTCGACCGGGCCGATCCGCTCGTCGGGCAGGCCCAGGCCCCGGCCCAGCACGGCGTCGGGGAGCCGGCCGTGCCGGCGCAGCGCGTCGACCAGTTCGGCGTGGCGTCGCCAGCCCTTGTAGACCACGACGGTGCCGGGGCCGGCGAGGGCGTCGTCGACCAGCGCCGGCCCGGCGGTGGCCGACAGCAGGGTGAGCGGTTCGCGGCCCTCGCAGAGCGGCACGCCGCTGCGGGCGGCGAGTTCCTGCATGGCGGTGATCCCGGGCACGGTGCGCACCTCGACCGCCGGGCGCAGGGCGCGCACGCTCTGCGCCAGGTAGCCGAAGGTGGAGTAGACGTTCGGGTCGCCGATGGTGGCGAAGGCGATCGCGCGCGCCCCGTCGTCGAAGGCGGCGACCACAGCCGCCGCCGCCGCGTCCCACGCGGCCTCCCGGCGGGTGGTCACCCCGCCCCGGTCGTCGAGGGCGAACGGCAGCCGGCGCAGCCGGTCGGCCGGGACGTGCGCCCGCACCGTGGCCTCGGCGCGGCCCCGGGGCGCGTCGCCGTCCGCCCCGGTCCGGTCCATCACCGGTACGACCACCAGGTCGGCCTCGCGCAGCACCCGGACCGCCCGGAGGGTGAGCAGGTCCGCCTCGCCCGGTCCGACGCCGACCCCGGTCAGGGTGCCGGCCCCGGCAGCGCCCGCCCCGGCGCCGCTGGGGCTGTCGTGGGGCCGGCCGGCGCTCGGGTGGCCGGCGTCGGCGTGGGCGGTCACCGGCTCGCCGCCTCGACCAGGCGGCGGGCGGCCGACGGGCGGCCGGCCCAGTGGGTGTGCAGGTAGGAGGCGTGCACCCGGTCGGTGACGAAACCGTGCGGGCTGCCGTCCCAGCGCCACGCCGGCCGGTCGCCGTACCCGGGGTCGGTGGCGGTGCGGTGGAACTCGTGCCCGCGTACCGGCTCACCGGCGGGGTGGACCGGGGAGTCGGTGGCGGCGACGGCGTCGCGGTAGCCCAGGGTGAGCCGGCCGGTCATCCGGGCGGTGTGCGGCAGCCGCCCGCACATCGGCACGCCGTCGAGGGCCTTGCCGAGGTAGAGCAGCCCGGCGCACTCGGCGACGATCGGCCCGTCGAAGTCGGCGAGTTCGGCGCGCAGCGCCGTGTTGGCCGCCAGGGCCTCGGCGTGCACCTCGGGGAAGCCCCCGCCGATGACCACGGCCCGGGTGCCGGCCGGCAGGGCGGGGTCGCGCAGCGGGTCGAAGGTGACCACGGCGGCGCCGGCCGCGGCGAGCAGTTCGGGTGTCTCGGCGTACGAGAAGGTGAAGGCCGGCCCACCGGCGACCGCGACCACCGGACGGCCGGCGCCGGCCGGGCCGCCGACGGCGAGGCCCGGGTCCCAGGGCGCGACGGTCAGTGGTGGGGCCGAGCGGGCCAGGTCGAGCACGGCGTCGAGGTCGACGGTGGACTCGACCAGTCCGGCCAGCGCGTCGACGACGGCCAGGGACTCCGGGGCCCGCTCGGCGACCGGCACCAGCCCGAGGTGGCGCGCGGGCGCGGCCACCTCGACGGTCCGGGTGACCGCCCCGAGCACCGGGACGCCCACCTCGGCGAGCGCGTCGCGCAGCAGTTTCTCGTGCCGGGGGGAGCCGACCCGGTTGAGGATCACCCCGCCGACGCGCACGCCGGGGTCGAAGGCGCGCATGCCGAGCACCAGTGCGGCGGCGGAGCGGCCCTGCGCGGTGGTGTCGAGGACCAGCACGACCGGCGCGTCGATCAGCCGGGCGACGTGGGCGGTGGAGGCGTACCCGCCCCGGCCGACCGCGCCGTCGTGCAGGCCCATCACGCCCTCGACGACGGCGATGTCGGCGGGGGTGGGGACGCGGGCGCCGTGGCGCAGCAGCGGCGCGATCCGCTCCTCGCCGACCAGCCACGGGTCGAGGTTGCGCCCGGGCCGGCCGGCGGCGAGCGCGTGGTAGCCGGGGTCGATGTAGTCGGGGCCGACCTTGTGCGGGCTGACGGTCAGGCCCCGGCGGCGCAGCGCGGCGAGCAGCCCGGTGGCCACCGTGGTCTTGCCGTGCCCGCTGGCCGGCGCGGCGACCACCAGCCGGGGCAGCGCCCACGGCGCGGCCGGACCCGCCCCGGCACCGCCGGCGTCGCGGGCGGCCCGGCCGGCGGCACCGTCGCGCTCGGCGGCATCCGCCGGGCCGGCGGCATCGGCCGGGTAGGCCGGGCCGGTCGGGTCGGCGGCGTCGGCCGGGTCGGCCAGGTCGGTCGGGTCGGCGGCGTCGGCCGGGTCCGCGTCGAAGGGCGGGCGGCCGGCGTCGGGGACGGCCGGGGCGGGGTGGCCGGGGTGGCCGGCCGGGGCGGACGGCCCGTCGGGGCGGCGCTGGTCGGTGCGGCGGGTCGGTCCGGTCACCACTCGATGCCCTTCTGGCCCTTCTGGCCGGCGTCCATCGGGTGCTTCACCTTGGTCAGCTCGGCGACCAGGTCGGCCGCCTCGACCAGGCGCGGGTCGGCGTCCCGGCCGGTGATCACCACGTGCTGGAAGCCGGGCCGCTCGGCGAGGGTCCGCACCACCTCGTCGACGTCCACCCAGCCCCACTTCATCGGGTAGGTGAACTCGTCGAGCACGTACAGGCCGTAGCGTTGCGCGGCGAGGTCCCGCTGGATCTGCCGCCAGCCCTCCAGGGCGTCGGCGGCGTGGTCGGCCTCGCCGCCGCGCTGAATCCACGACCAGCCCTCGCCCATCTTGTGCCAGGCGACCGGTGCGCCCTGGCCGGTGCGCTCGTGCACCTCGCCGAGGGCCCGGAACGCGGCCTCCTCGCCGACCCGCCAGCGGGCGCTCTTGACGAACTGGAACACCCCGATCGGCAGCCCGGCGGTCCAGGCGCGCAACGCCAGCCCGAACGCGGCGGTCGACTTGCCCTTCATCGCTCCGGTGTGGACGACGACCAGCGGACGGTTGCGCCGCTGCCGCGTCGTCAACCCGTCGGCCGGTACGTGGGACGGCTTGCCCTGCGGCATCAGGCGACACTCCTCGTGGTGGTGGGGACGGTGGCGGACGGCGATGCCGGCCGCGTCCGGGGACGCGACGGCGCGGCGGCGAGGCCGGCGAGCGGGTCGGCGGCCACCGCGTCGAGCCGGTGGTGCTCCGCGCCGAGCTGGGTGGCGAGGCGGCGGGCCAGGCCGAGGTGGACCGGCCCGGACTCGCAGTCGACGACGACGCAGGGCGCGCCGGTGGCGGCCAGCACGGCCGCCGCACGGGCGGCCCGGTCCAGCGGGCGGGTCCCGGCGGTGGCCCGGCCGTCGGTGACGATCAGCACCAGGGGGCGGCGGCGCGGGTCGCGCAACCGCTCCACCCGCAGCAGGTCGGCGGCGGCGAGCAGCCCTTCGGCGAGCGGGGTGCGCCCGCCGGTGGGCAGCTCGGCCAGCCGTGCCGAGGCGGCCAGCACGGAGGAGGTGGCCGGCAGCAGGACCTGTGCGCCGGTGGCCCGGAACGCGACCACCGCGACCTTGTCCCGACGCTGGTAGGCGTCGGTGAGCAGGGCGAGCACCGCGCCCTTGACGGCGGACATCCGCTGCCGGGCCCCCATCGACCCGCTGGCGTCGACCACGAACAGCACCAGGTTGCCCTCGCGGCCCTCCCGGACCGCCTCGCGCAGGTCGTCGGGGCGCAGCACGAGCGGCCCGTCGTGCCGGCCCCGGCCGGCCTGGCGCGGGGCGGCGGCCCGCAGCGTCGCCGGCAGGTGCAGCGCGCCGGGGCGGCCGGCGGGCACCCGGGCCCCGGTGGTCCGGCCCCGGCCGGTCCGCGCCCGCGACCGCCGCCCGGGCACGCCGTCGCCGACCCCGGGCGCGGTGAACAGCCGCGCCGTCAACCCCGGCTCGGGTACGGCGACCGCCTGCGCCCGGCGCGGGACGTCCCCGGTGCGCGACCGGCCGTCGTCACCGTCGCGGGCGCCTGCCGTGCCGTCGGCCGGCCCGCCGGGCTGGTCCGGCCCGCCGGCCCGCCCGTCGCGCCGGTCGTCGTCCACGTCCCACCGGTCGGCCGCCTCCGGCCACCGGTGCGCGGGGTCGCCGTCGCGCGAGAAATCGCGGTCCTCGGGCTGCGGCCCGGGGCCGTCCCCGTGCCGTGCCGAGGGGTCGCCGGCGTCCGGTCCACGGTCCTGCCCGGTCGTAGCCGGACCCGCGTCAGGGTCGACGTCCGGGTCCCGGCCACCGTCGCCACCGGGTCCACCCGGTCCCTCGGGGCCACCCGGACCACCGGGCGCCGGCCCGCCGCCGGGGCCGTCGTCGTCCGGGTCGTCGGGGTGTTCCTCGCGGGCCCGCTCCAGCGCCTCGTCGAGCCGCTTGTCGTCCAGGCCGGGGGTGTCGAACGGATCCCGGCGACGCCGGTGCGGCAGGGCCAGCCGGGCGGCCACCCGGACGTCCTCGGCGGTCACCCGCTCCCGCCCCTGCCAGGCGGCGTGCGCCACGGCGGCACGGGCGGTGACGATGTCGGCGCGCATCCCGTCGACGTCGAACGCGGCGCACACCTCGGCGATCTGCCGCAGCGCCGCGTCGGGCAGCAGCACGTGCTCCAGCCGCGCGCGGGCGGCGGCCACCCGGCGGGCGACCTGCGCGTCGGCGTCGACCCAGCCGGCGGCGAAGCCGGCCGGGTCGGCGTCGGCGGCGAGCCGGCGGCGGACCACCTCGACCCGGACGGCGGGGTCGCGGCTGGCGGCCACCTCGACGGTGAGCCCGAACCGGTCGAGCAGCTGCGGGCGCAGCTCCCCCTCCTCCGGGTTCATCGTGCCGACCAGCAGGAACCGGGCGGCGTGGCTGACCGAGACGCCCTCCCGCTCGACGTGGCAGCGGCCCATCGCGGCGGCGTCGAGCAGCAGGTCGACCAGGTGGTCGTGGAGCAGGTTGACCTCGTCGACGTAGAGCACGCCGCGGTGGGCGGCGGCGAGCAGCCCCGGCTCGAAGGCGCGTACCCCCTCGGCGAGGGCCTTCTCCAGGTCGAGCGAGCCGACCACCCGGTCCTCGGCGGCGCCGACCGGCAGCTCGACCAGGCGGGCCGGGCGGCGCTCGGCCGGCGACCCGGCCGGGTGCGGACCGTCCGGGCAGCCGGGGTCCACGGCGGCCGGGTCGCAGCCGAAGCGGCAGCCGGCCACCCGGTCCACCGGGGGCAGCAGCGCCGCGAGGGCCCGCACGGCGGTGGACTTGGCGGTGCCCTTCTCACCCCGGACGAGCACCCCGCCGATGGCCGGGCTGACCGCGTTGAGCAGCAGGGCCAGACGCATGTCGTCCATGCCGAGCACCGCCGAGAAGGGGAACCCGCTCACTGCGACTCCTCCGTTCGCGACTGCGGGGCTCGCAGAACCGGCTCACTCCTCGCGCTCACTGCGACTCCTCCGTTCGCGACTGCGGGGCTCGCAGAACCGGCTCACTCCTCGCGCTCACTGCGACTCCTCCGTTCGCGACTGCGGGGCTCGCAGAACCGGCTCACTCCTCGCGCTCACTGCTTGTCCTCCAGGTCGCCCTCGCTGGCCAGGTACGTCTCGCGCAGCCGGTCGAGGGTGGCCGGCTCGGGTTCGGCCCACAGCCCCCGGTCGGCGGCCTCCAGCAGGCGTTCGGTGATGCCGCGCAGCGCCCACGGGTTGGACTGCTCCAGGAAGGCGCGGGTCTCGGCGTCGAAGACGTACGCCTCGGCCAGGTGCTCGTACATCCAGTCGTCGACCACCCCGGCGGTGGCGTCGTAGCCGAACAGGTAGTCCACGGTGGCGGCCAGCTCGAACGCGCCCTTGTAGCCGTGCCGGCGCATCGCGGCGATCCACCTCGGATTGACCACCCGGGCCCGGAACACCCGCCGGGTCTCCTCGCCGAGGGTGCGGGTACGCACGTCGTGCGGCATCGCCGAGTCCCCCACGTACGCGGCCGGGGCGGCACCGGTGAGGTGGCGGACCGTCGCCACCATCCCGCCGTGGTACTGGAAGTAGTCGTCGGAGTCGACGATGTCGTGCTCGCGGGTGTCCTGGTTCTTCACCGCCACGGCGATCCGGGCGAAGGAGCGTTCCATGTCGGCGCGCGCCTCCCGCCCGTCCAGCCCCCGGCCGTAGGCGTAGCCGCCCCAGACGGCGTACACCTCGGCCAGGTCGGCGTCGGTGCGCCAGTTGCGGGCGTCGATCAGCGGCAGCAGTCCGGCCCCGTACGCCCCGGGCTTGGAGCCGAAGATCCGGGCGGTGGCCCGGCGCTCGTCGCCGTGCCCGGCCAGGTCGGCGGTGACGTGCGCCCGCACGTAGTTCTCCTCGGCCGACTCGTCGAGGGCGGCGGCCTGCCGCACCGCGTCGTCGATGAGGGCGACCACGTGCGGGAAGGCGTCGCGGAAGAAGCCGGAGATGCGGACGGTGACGTCGACGCGGGGACGGCCCAGCTCGGCCAGGGGCACCACCTCCACGCCGGTGACCCGGCGGGACCGGTCGTCCCAGACCGGCCGGCAGCCGAGCAGGGCGAGGATCTCGGCGATGTCGTCGCCCTGGGTCCGCATCGCGCTGGTGCCCCAGACGGTCAACCCCACCGAGCGCGGGTACGCCCCGGTGTCGGCGAGGTGCCGGGCCAGCAGCGAGTCGGCCAGCGCCACCCCGACCTCCCAGGCGTTGCGGCTGGGGATGGCCTTGGGGTCGACGGAGTAGAAGTTGCGGCCGGTGGGCAGCACGTTGACCAGGCCCCGGGTGGGCGAGCCGGACGGGCCGGGCGGCACGAACCGGCCGTCCAGCGCGCCGAGGAGCCGGTCGATCTCGTCGGTGGTGCGCGCCAGCCGGGGCACCACCTCACGGGCGGCGAAGCGCAGCAC
The DNA here is from genome assembly GCF_900090295.1 of Micromonospora coxensis. NCBI lineage: Bacteria > Bacillati > Actinomycetota > Actinomycetes > Micromonosporales > Micromonosporaceae > Micromonospora > Micromonospora coxensis. The sequence goes on from NZ_LT607753.1 coordinate 1,103,382, forward strand.
CTCGGCGGCGTCGGGGACGGCCCGGCCGGCGACCTCCTCGACCACGGCGTCGACCGCGCCGGCGTCCCAGCCGAGGGTCTCCATGCCGACGACGAGGCGGCGGGCCAGCCCTTCGATCAGGTCGATCGCGTCGGCGGCGGTGGCCGAGGGGCCGTCCACGGCGTCGGTCAGCGTCTGCGGCACGGCCACCCGCTGCCCCGGGGCAGCGAGCAGCGCCTGCTCGTCGAGGCCGTGGGCGGCGGCGATCGCCTGGCGCAGGCCGGGCAGGGCACGGGTGCCGCCCCAGACCTGTGGGGCGCGCAGCACCGCGAGCACGAGGTTGACCCGGGCCTCGCCGGTGGGGGCCTCGGCGAGCACGTGCAGGCCGTCGCGGATCTGCACGTCCTTGACCTCGCAGAGGTAGCCGTCGAGGTGCAGCACGAAGTCGTCGAAGTCGTCGGCCGCCGGCATGTCCTGCTGGTGCAGGTCGTGGTGCAGTTCGGCGGCGCGGACGAGCTGCCAGATCTGCTGCCGCACGGTGGGCACCTTGGCCGGGTCGAGGGCCTGCACGGTGGCGTACTCGTCCAGCAGCTGTTCGAGTTTCGCCAGGTCGCCGTAGGTCTCGGCGCGGGCCATCGGCGGCACGAGGTGGTCCACGACCACGGCGTGGGCGCGGCGCTTGGCCTGGGTGCCCTCGCCGGGGTCGTTGACGATGAACGGGTAGACCAGCGGCAGGTCGCCCAGGACGGCGTCGGGGGCGCAGTCGGCGGCGAGCCCGAGACCCTTGCCGGGCAGCCACTCCAGCGTGCCGTGCTTGCCGAGGTGCACCACCGCGTCCGCGCCGAACCCGCCGTCGGACACCGGCGCGGCCAGCCACCGGTACGCGGCCAGGTAGTGGTGGCTCGGCGGCAGGTCCGGGTCGTGGTAGATGGCGATCGGGTTCTCCCCGAAGCCGCGCGGCGGCTGGATCAGCAGGGTGACGTTGCCGAAGCGCAGCCCGGCCAGCACGATGTCGCCGCCGTCGGTGTACAGCTCGCCGGGCGGCTCGCCCCAGTGTTCCCGCATCCGCTCGCGCAGTTCGGCCGGTACCTGCGCGAACCAGCGTCGGTAGGTGGCCTGCGGCACCCGGGCCTCGGCGGCGGCGAGCTGCTCGGGGGTGAGCCACTCGACGTCGTGTCCGCCGGCGGCGATCAGCGCGTGGATCAGCGCGTCGCCGTCGGTGGGCGGCGGCGCGTCACCGAGGTGGTAGCCGGCGTCGGCGAGGGCGGCGAGCAGCCGTACCGCCGAGGCGGGGGTGTCCAGGCCGACGGCGTTGCCGACCCGGGAGTGCTTCGTCGGGTAGGAGCTGAGCACGACGGCGAGCCGCTTCTCGGCGTTCGGCACGTGGCGCAGCCGGGCCTGGCGTACGGCGATCCCGGCCACCCGGGCGGCCCGTTCCGGGTCGGCGGCGTAGACCGACAGCCCGTCGGCGTCGATCCGCTTGAACGAGAACGGCACGGTGACGATCCGACCGTCGAACTCGGGAATGGCCACCTGCATGGCGGCGTCCAACGGGGAGAGTCCGGCGTCGCTGTCGGCCCACTGCTCGCGGGTGCTGGTCAGGCAGAGCGCCTGCACGATCGGCACGTCGAGGGCGGCGAGCGCGCCGACGTCCCAGGCGTCCTCGTCGCCCCCGCCGGAGGCGTCGGCGGCGACCGCCCCACCGGCGGCGAGCACGGTCACCACCAGCGCGTCGCAGCGGGCGAAGAGCTCCAGCGGGCCGTCGCCGGGGACGAGTCCGCGCAGCGAGCCGCAGAAGATCGGCAGCGGGTCGGCGCCGGCCGCGTCCACCGCGTCGGCGAGCACGTCGACGAAGCCGGTGTTGCCGGCCAGCGCGTGCGCCCGGTAGAAGACGATGCCGACGATGGGCCGCCCCGGACGGGTCGGCCGGTCGCCGTGGATCCCGTACGCCGGGCCGGGCGCGGGCGCGGCGAAGCCCTCGCCGGTGAGCAGGACCGTGTCGCCGAGGAACCGGGCCAGCTGGGCCAGGTTCTCCGGCCCCCCTTCGACCAGGTAGGACAGCGCCTCGGCGGCCACTCCGGCGGGCACCGTGGAGGCCGCCATCAGCGCCGCGTCGGGCACCGCCTCGCCGCCGAGCACCACGGTGGGCACGCCGGAGGCGAGCACCGCGGCGAGCCCGTCGGGCCACGCCTGCCGGCCGCCGAGCAGCCGTACGACGGCCAGGTCGACCCCGTCGAGCAGGGCCGGCACGGCGTCGACGTCGACCCGGGCGGGGTTGGCCAGTCGGTAGTCGGCGGCGCTGGCGCGGGCGGCGAGCAGGTCGGTGTCGGCGGTGGAGAGCAGCAGGATGCGCACGGACGGCTCCGGAGAGTGACACCCGGACCGGCGCGGAGGCGGTCGGGCGGGGCGGGGGGCGGGCGCGGTTCAGCGGGTACGACGAGCGGCCGACCGGGTCACCGGCGGTGAGCCGGTGGGCGCGGACGGCGCGGTGCGGGACTCAGCGGTGAACGGCGCAACGGGCGGCGCGTGGGCCGGGAGCGGCCCCGGCACGGCCGGGCAGGGGCGCGGCGGCGCGCCCGGCACGGGTACGACGGGTGTCGTCGACGGTGGAGACGCTGCGCGTCATCGGGTCCTCCTCGGGTGTCCACGCCCTGGGGTCACTCCGACGGCCGAAGTATCCTGGCTCCCGGATCGACGCTCTCCCCCGGCCTTCCAACCGCAGACACACGGCCGTGACTCACGAGGGGGGATCGCTCCCCGGTGACAGTGGCGGGACCGCGCCGGAATCGCACCGGCTTCCTTCACTGCCGTCAGGCCGCGAATGCTGCCACACCCGTCGCCGCCGGGTCAACGCCGCCCCACCACCGGTCGACGTCGACAGCGGTCGATCGCTTCGGTGCCCGCTCCGCAGTGGACACCGGCGCGCGATCGATGCGTCCGCACCCCGCGCCGGGACACCCGGACACCGCGCGGCCGGCCGCCGGGGCCGGCTGGCGGGGCCGGGCGACCGACCCGACGCGACGGCGTATCGGCCGGTCAGCGAGGTCCACGGGGCAGCGGGGCGGCGGCGGTGCGCCTACCATCGGCCGGGATCGTCCACCACGGTCGCGCGGAGGAGGGCCAGGCCATCAGCGGCACGACGTTCCAGCACCTGACCGGGCGGGTCTGGCTGCTGCCCGGTGACGCGGACCCGCTCGCCGTGCAGGCCGGCGTGGCGCTGATCACCGACGAGCGGGGCGCCGTGCTGGTCGACGCCGGCCAGAGCCCGGCCCACGCCCGCGAGATCCGCGCCGCACTGGACGCGACGGGGCTGCCCGCGCCGCGCTGGCTGGTCTACACCCACCACCACTGGGACCACGTCTGGGGCGCCTGCGCCTGGCCGGACGTGGAGATCGTCGGCCACGTCGCCGGGGAGTCGCTGCTGCGGGCCGAGGCGGCCCGCCCGTGGAGCCACCGCTACCTGCGCGAGCAGGTCCGCGCCGAGCCCCGGCTCGGGCCCAGCTTCCGGGCCCGGGCCCTGGCCATGGAGACCTTCGACGACTTCGCGATCCTGCCGCCGACCCGGACCTTCACCGACGAGCTGGAGCTGCCCACCGGCGTACGACTGCGGCACGTCGGTGGCCGGCACGCCCCGGACTCCACGGCGGTGCTGGTGCCGGACTCGGGGGTGATGCTGCTCGGCGACTGCTGGTACCCGCCCCCGGCGCACCTGCGCGGGCCGGACGACGGCCCCGACCTGGCGCTGGTCGGGCGGCTGCTCGACGACGCCTACGGCTGGTACGTCTCCAGCCATTCGCCGCCGATGACCCTGGCCGAGGCGCGCGCCGCGCTGGCCTGAGCCGGGTCAGCGCATCCGGCGCTCCGGGTGGGCCCGGTTCCAGGCGCGCATCCGCTCCGGGTAGCCGGTCCGCGCCGCCTCGTACAGCGGCACCGCGTGCCGGTGGGCCAGCTTCGCCGCCGTCCGCGGCGAGCCGGTCCGGCGGCGGATCCACTCTCCGTCGTGGGCGATCGCCATCACCGTGGTGTCGGTGGCGGTGGTCTCCGGTTCGAGGTAGAACTCCACGCCGTGCCGGCTGGCGACGAACGCCTCCAGCGCGGCGAGGTCCTCCCGGGTGGCCTCCCGGTCGAGCCTGGTCGGGCTCCCCTCGGCGGCCCGGGACCGTCGGCTGAACCAGCCCATCTCCCGCTCCTTCCCTGTCGGCCTGTCCTCCAGTGCAGCACCCGAACCTGGCAGGAGGCTGCGAGCCCGGTGACAACGACCTGACCGGGTCAGCCGAGCGCGGCCATCTCCTCGTCGCCGAGGCGCAGCGCCCCGGCGGCGATGTTCTGCGCCAGGTGCTCCGGATCGCCGGTGCCGGGGATGGCCAGCACGTGCGGCCCCCGGTGCAGGGTCCAGGCGAGGCGCACCTGGTGCGGGGTGGCCCCGTGCGCGCGGGCGACGGCGTGCACGGCGGCGGCGTGCTCGGCCACCGCGCCGGACTCCCGCCGGGTCCCGGCCAGCGCGAAGAACGGCACGTACGCCACCCCCCGTGCCCCGCACTCGCGCAGCAGCGGGTCCTGCTCGCCCCGGTTGTCGACGGCGTAAGCGTTCTGCACGCAGACCACCGGGGCGATCGCCTGCGCCTCGTCCAGGTGGTCGAGGCGGACGTTGGACAGGCCCAGGTGCCGGATGAGCCCGGCCTCGCGCAGGTCGGCGAGGACACCGAACGCCTCGGCGACCGAGTCCCGGCCCGGCCGCCGCACGATGCGCAGGTTCACCACGTCGAGGTGGTCGCGGCCGAGCCGGCGCAGGTTCTCCTCCACCTGGGCGCGCAGCCCGGCCGCCGAGGTGTCCTCGTACAGGCCGTGCGTCGGGTCGTACCCGAAGCCGACCTTGGTGGTGATCACCAGGTGCTCCGGGTACGGCGCGAGGGCGGCGCGGATCAGCTCGGTGGCGTACCGGGCGGGGCCGTCGCCGACGTTGAGGGTGCCGCCGGGCGAGACGTAGAACGCCGCCGTGTCGATGTGGTTCACGCCCAGCTCGACGGCGCGGCGCAGCACCCGGATCGCGCGCGCCGGGTCGGGGTCGGGGGTGGTGCGCATGGAGCCGAAGCCCATCCGGTGCACGGTCCTGTCACCCAGGGTCCAGCTGCCCGCGGCGGCCGCGGTGATCTCGTCGACTGGCATCCGGCGACCCTAGCCAGCCCTGCCGGGCCGCGCAGTCGGCCGCGCACCCGATACCGCGATCGACCGCCCACTGTTAGGTTCTATGTGCTGGAGCGGTGCGCCGGCGGGCGGGTCGCCGGCACCAGGGCCAGCGTCGGGATCAGCAGCAGCGGCACCACCAGCAGGGCGCGCAGCGTCCCGACCCGGTCGCCGAGGAGGCCGAGCAGCGGCGGGCCGGCCAGGAAGGCCGTGTAGCCGATCGCCGCGACCACGCTGACCCGGTACGGCGCCCGGTCCTCGTCGTCGGCGGCGGCGCTCATCCCGACCGGGAAGCCGAGTGAGGCGCCGAGCCCCCAGAGCGCCACCCCGACGATCGCCACCGGGCCGTTGCCGGCGAGCACCGCCAGGCCCGCGCCGGCGGCGGCGAGCAGGATCGTGCCGAGCAGCACGGGCACCCGTCCCCAGCGGTCGATGGCGACCGTGCCGGCGGTGCGGCCCAGGGTCATGCCGACGACGAAGACGCCGAAGACGGCCGCGCCGGTGGCCTCGCTGACGCCGTACCCGTCGACGAAGGCGACGGCGACCCAGTCGTTGGCGGTGCCCTCGGTGAACGCCATGACCATGACCAGCGCGCCGACGAGCAGGGTGCGCGGCTCCCGCCATGCGGCGAGCAGCCCGCCGCGCCGGGCCTTCGCGCCGGCCCCGCCGGGTTCGGGGCGCTGCGCGGGCAGGAACGCCCGCGCGCCGAGCAGGGTGCCGCCGAGCACCACCACGGCCAGCAGGCCCAGGTGTACGCCGATCGGCGCGCCGAGCCGCGCCGCGCCCGCGCCGATCCCGGCGCCGGCGACCGAGCCGAGGCTCCAGGCGGCGTGGAACCGGGGCATGACCGTGCGGCCGAGTCGCCGCTCCACCGCCGCGCCCTCGACGTTCATCGCCACGTCGCAGGTGCCCGAGCCGTAGCCGAGCGCGAAGAGGCCCACCGCCACGCCGGGCAGCGAGCCGGCGACCCCGGCGGAGAGGCCGACCACGACCAGGCCGAGGGAGACCAGCACCGTGGCGAACACCACCGCCCGGGCCGCGCCGAGGCGTTGGGCGACCAGCCCGGCGGTCGGCAGCGCGAGCATCGCGCCCACCGACATGGCGAGCAGCAGCAGGCCGAGCCGCCCCGGGCTGAGGCCGAGGGACTCGCGTACGGCGGGGACCCGGGCGAACCAGGACGCCACGGCGAGACCGTTGAGGGCGAAGACCACCGCCACGCCGGTACGGGCGGCGAGGACCGCCGGCGGCACGGCGGGCGCGGGCGGTGCGCTGACCGGGTGGGCTGACCTCACGGTGTTCCTCTCGTCGGTGTCGTGCCCGACGATCGCACACCTGGAAGCGCTACCAGCACAAGCCGTCCCGCCCCTTACCGGCACGCCGCCCGGCAGGGCATGATCGGAGGCGGGAGAGCGCTCCCATCACCGTCCCCGACGAGGTGGAGGACCACATGACGTCGCCGCACCGCCCGGCCACCCTCGACGACGTGGCCCGGCTGGCGGACGTGTCCCGTTCGACCGCGTCCCGGGTGGTCGCGGGCACCGGGTTCGCCTCACCGGCCGCCCGGGAACGGGTCCGCGCCGCCGTCGACCGGCTCGGGTACGCGCCGAACCCGGCAGCCCGGGCGCTGGCTCGCAGCGCGGGCGTACGGCTGGTGGTGGCGGTCTCCGGCGCCACCCGGGACGTCCTGGACGACCCGTACGTCGACCGGGTCGTCGGCGCCGCCGCGGCGGCCTGCGCGCCGTACCCGGCCGGGGTGGTGCTGCACTGGCTGCCGCTGCACGACCCGGCCGCCCTGGGACGTGTCGCGGAGGACCGGGGCGTGGCCGGGGTGGTGCTGGTGAACACCACCGAACCGCTGCTCGACGCGATCCCGGCCCGGCTGCGCGGGCGGGTCGCCTCGATCGGCATCGGCTCGGCGACGGTGCCCAGCTTCGACGTGGACAACGCGGGCGGGGCCAGCCAGATCGTGCACCACCTGTACGCCTCCGGCCGCCGCCGGATCGCCATGGTGACCGGCCCCCGGTGGTTGTCCTGCGCGGGCCGCTCGGTCGGGGCGTACCGCCGGATCATGCGGGCGGCCGGGTTGCCGGTCCGGCTGGTCACCGGTGACTTCACCGCCGCCCGGGGGCGGGCCGCCGCCGGTGAGCTGCTGGCCCGGTGGCCCGACACCGACGCCGTCTTCGCGGTCAGCGACCTCACCGCGCTGGGCGTGATCGCCGGGCTCCGGGAGACCGGCGTACGGGTGCCCGGCGACGTCGCGGTCGCCGGCTTCGACGACATCCCGCACGCCGCGCTCAGCTCACCCGGCCTCACCACGGCGAGCCACCCGGTCGGCCCGATCGCCGCCGCCGCGGCCACCGCCGTGCTGGAGGGCCGGCCCGTCGCGCCGGTGACCTCGTTCCCGTCGACGCTCGTCCGCCGCACGAGCGCCTGAGGCCCGACGCACCGGCCGGTGGTGTCGGTCACCCCCGGATCCGCCGGGCGCCCGGTCAGAGCGCCGGCAGCCCGAGCGCCTCGTCCACCCGGGCCAGCACCGCCGCGTCGTCGTCGGTGCGTACCCCGCGCAGCAGGTCGATGGCGGTGGCCCGGACCTGACCGACGATCACGGCCAGCGGCAGGGTCTGCCCGGGGGTGAAGAGCCGGCCGACGGCGCGTACCGCCGCCAGGGCGGCGTCGTCGGCGCGCTCGGCGTGCCGGTCGGCCTCGGCGTCCGCGCCGTCGAGGTCGGCGGCGAGCGCCGCGCCGGCCTCGCGGACCGCCTCGGCAAGCACCCGCAGCGCCGCCACCAGCTCGGCCGGCACCGGGCCGGGCAGCCGGTTGAAGGTCACCCCGGCCCGGGCGAGGACCCGCACGTTGCGCACCGCGTAGTCGATCTGGCCGACCGAGGCGTCCACGGTGCGCAGCCGGCCGATGTGCCGGTGGCGGCGCACGTGCAGCCGCAGCGCCTCCCCGGCGGCGAGGACGGCGGTGCGCAGCCGCTCCACCCCGGCGTCGAGCCGGCGGGCCCGGTCCAGGGCGGCCAGGGCCGCCGCCTCGTCCCGGTCGGCGAGGGCGGCGGCGACCTCCTCCAGCGCCTCGGCCATCCCGTCGAAGGTGCGCCGGAACTCGGCCACCAGCGGGGCCAGCGGCCGGCGGACGTCGACGAGCTGGCTGGCCACCAGCGCCACCACGCCACCGATCAGCGCGTCGACGAAGCGGAACGGCACCAGCGACTCGGTCGGCGGGGAGACCACCACCAGGTACAGCGCCGACACGGCGGCCTGGACCACGGAGACGCTGCTCGCGCCGATCGCCACCGCCAGGGCGACGGTCAGCAGGATGACCGTGAAGACGGTCCAGGTGGTGCGGGGCCCGAGCGCCTGCACCACCAGGTCCGCGACGAGCACGCCGGCGGCCACCCCGAGCACCACCTCGACCGCGCGACGCACCCGCTGCCCACGCGCCTGGCCGAGGACGATCAGCGCGGCGGCCGGAGCGAAGAACGGCTGCGGGTGCCCGACCAGCCGGGTGGCGAGCATCCAGGCCACCGTCGCGGCCAGGGTCGCCTCGACCACCGGCAGCCAGCCCTGCCGCAGCCGTCCGGCGGCGTCCCGCCACCAGCCCCACCGGAGCATCGCCGCCTCCTCCCACCGGGTCGGCCCCACCGTAGCCCGGCCGGCGGGTCAGGCCCGCCAGACCCCGGCGGCCTGCGCGGCGTACGCCCGGAAGTCGCGCGGCGGGCGGCCGAGGATCCGCTCGACGCCGTCGGCCAGGTGCGCGTTGCGCCCGTCGAGCAGGTCGCTGAACAGGTACGTCAGCAGCGCCACCACCTCGGCCGGGACACCTGCGGCGGCGAGGTCGGCCGCGTACGCCTCGACGGCGACCGGCACCAGGCGCACCGGCCGGCCGGCGGCCGTGGCGATCTCGGCGACCGCCTCGGCGAAGGTCAGCAGCCGGGGGCCGGTCAGCTCGTACGTCGCCCCGGCGTGCACGTCGGTGGTGAGGGCGGCCACGGCCGCCTCGGCGATGTCGTCGGCGTCGACGAACGGCTCCGGCACCGCGCCGACGGGCAGCGCCAGCACCCCGGCGCGGACCGGCTCGACCAGGTGCCCCTCGCTGAAGTTCTGCGCGAACCAACTGGCTCGCAGCACGGTGGTGGGGACGCCGCTCGCGGCGACGGCCCGCTCGGCCCGGGCCGCCTCCGGCTCGCCGCGTCCGGAGAGCAGCACCAGCCGCCGTACCCCCTCGTCGGCCGCGAGCCGGGCGAGGCCGCCGACCGTCTCCACCGCCCCGGGGACGGCCAGGTCCGGTTGGTACGCCAGGTAGACCGCGCCGACGCCGCGCAGCACCGGCTGCCAGGTGTCCGGGTCGGTCCAGTCGAAGGGCGGCGTGCCGGCCCGGGAGCCGATCCGGTGCGGTACGCCGCGCGCGGCCAGCCGCGCCGCGACCCGCCGTCCGGTCTTGCCGGTGCCGCCGAGGACGAGTGTCGTCAGGTGTGCTGCCATGCCGCCCAGTCAACCCGCCGGCGGTGAGACGCTGAATGGCTCGGACGCGCAACGGCATTCGCCGGCGTCTACGATTCGCTCGTGGATCCATTGACCGGCCTCCTCGACGGCCCCCGGGCCCGGGGCGCGTTCCTGCTCCGGTCGCTGCTGGACCCGCCGTTCGCGCTGCGCATCGAGGACCGCGCCCCGCTGACCGTGGTGGCCCTGGTGCGCGGGAGCGCCTGGGTGGTGCCGGACGACGGCACGGCGCAACTGCTGCGCCCCGGGGACGTCGCGGTGCTGCGCGGTCCCGACGCGTACACCGTCGCCGACGACCCGGGCACGCCGCCGCAGGTGGTCGTCCACCCCGGGCAGCGCTGCACCGACCTGCGCGGCGAGTCGCTGGCCACCACGTGGGGGCTGGGGGTACGCACCTGGGGCACCGGGACGCCGGGCGACACGGTGCTGCTGACCGGCACGTACCAGCTCCCGGGTGAGGTCGACCGGCGGCTGCTCGGCGCGCTGCCGCCGCTGCTGGTGGTCCGCGCGCAGGAGTGGCACAGCCCTCTGGTCGGCCTGCTCGCCGAGGAGGTGACCCGGGACGCCCCGGGCCAGGAGGCGGTCCTGGACCGGCTGCTCGACCTGCTGCTGATCGCGGTGCTGCGCCACTGGTTCGACCGGCCCGGCGGCGGCCCGTCCTGGTACGCGGCCACCGCCGACCCGGTGGTCGGGCCGGCGTTGCGGCTGCTGCGCGCCGAGCCCGCCCGGGCGTGGACGGTGGCCTCCCTCGCCGCCGAGGTGGGCGTCTCCCGGGCCGCGCTGGCCCGCCGCTTCACCGAACTGGTCGGCGAGCCACCGATGACCTTCCTGACCGACTGGCGGTTGAGCCTCGCCGCCGACCTGCTGCGCGAGCCGGACGCCACCCTCGCCTCGGTGGCCCGCCGGGTCGGCTACGGCAGCCCGTTCGCGCTGAGCACCGCCTTCCGGCGGGTACGCGGCATCAGCCCTCGCGCCCACCGCACCCGCACCCCCTGACCCCCCACCACCCCTCCCAGCCGAGCCACCCCGCCCCTCCCGCCGGCCAACCGCCCGCCCCCAGCCACCCCTACCCCACACGCTCCCGAGCCGACCCCGCCCCGCCCTCACGCTGCCCCCGTCCCCCCTCGCGCTGCCCCCCGCTGCCCCCGCGCGCCCCGCACCTCGCACTGCCCCTACCCCGCCCTCACGCGCCGCCCCCCCACCCCGCCCTCCCACACGCCGCCCTCGCACGCCGCTCTCGCGCCGCCCTCGCGCCGCCCTCCCACGCGCCGCCCTCGCACGCGCCGCCCTCGCACGCGCCGCCCTCGCACGCGCCGCCCTCGCACGCGCCGCCCTCGCACGCGCCGCCCTCGCACGCGCCGCCCTCGCACGCGCCGCCCTCGCACGCGCCGCCCTCGCGCTGCGCTTTCAGAGAAAGAGTGGCTATCCGAGCCGGAATAGCCACTCTTTCTCGGAAAGTGGCCGCACACGGCGGGGCGGTGGCATGCCCCCGGAGCGGCGCACGCATGGAGCGGCGCACGCACGAGGCGGCGCACGCACAGGGCGGCGCACGCACAGGGCGGCGCACGCACGGAGCGGTAGCGGCGGGGGGGCGAAGTGGAGGGCGCAGCGGAGGGGGGTGCGCGGGACGGGGCGGGTCAGGTGCCGGTGAAGGCGTGCAGCAGAGTGCGCACGGCCGCCCGCAGATCGGCGCGGCTCTGCGGGGTGCCGGGCGGCGGGGCGCTCAGCGCCCCGGCGCCGACCAGGCGGTCGAAGAGCAGCCCGTCGACGAAGGCGACGAACTGGTCGCCCTGCCGGCGCGGGTCCGTCGCCCCGGCGCCGGCCAGCAGCGCCCGGGCCTGCTCCCGCAGCGCGGTGCCGTGTTCCAGGATGGAGCGCAGCTCGGGGCGGTGGACGGCCTCCAACAGGCAGGCGTACCGGGCGAGGGTGCGGTCGCGGTCGGTGGTGAGCCAGCGGTCGAGCACCTCGGCGGTGCCGGCGGCGAGCCGGTCGAGGTCGGCGGCGGTGAGCCGGGGCGGCGGGCCCGGTGGCGGCGTACCGGTGGGCAGCGAGCGTGCGGCCAGGTCCTCCCGGTCCCGCTCGGCCAGGCGTCGGACCACCGCTTCGATGAGCGCCTGCCGGGTGCGCAGGTACGCCGAGGTGGTGCCGAGCGGCACGCCGGCGCGGGCGTCCACCGCCCGGTGGGTCAGCGCCCGCATGCCGCCCTCGGCGAGCAGCGTGATGGCCGCGTCGGCGAGCGACGCGACCCGCGCGTCCCGAGCGTTCATCCTGGGCCCCCTCCATACGTTCTACGCCTGTAGTATGAGTTTCTACAGTTGTAGAAGGGCGGTCGGGATGGACGGACACGCGGTGGTCGTCGGCGGCGGCATCGGCGGCCTGGCCGCCGCGCTCGCCCTGCACCGGTCGGGCTGGCGGGTCACCGTGCTGGAACGCGCGCCGGAACTGGGCGAGGTGGGCGCGGGGCTGGCCCTGATGGAGAACGCGCTGCGCGGGCTGGACGCGCTCGGCGTCGGCCCGGCGGTCCGCGCGCACGGGCGCGTCGACGGCTCGGGCGGGCTGCGCAGCCGCACCGGCCGCTGGCTGTCCCGGGTCGAGGCGGCGGGGATGACCAGCCAGCTCGGCACCACCATGGTCGGCATCCACCGCGCCGACCTGCACGGCATCCTGCGTGACGCCCTGCCGCCGGCCGCGCTGCGCACCGACGCCGAGGTCCTCGACGTGACGACCGGCCCGCACGGGGCCGAGGTGCGCCACCGCCGGCACGGGGAGCCGGCCACCCTCGCCGCCGACCTGGTCGTCGGCGCGGACGGCCTGCGCTCGACGGTACGGTCCCGACTCTGGCCGGACGTCCCGCCGCCGGTGTACGCCGGGGCGACGGCCTGGCGGGCGGCGATCGCCTGGACCGACCCACTGCCGACCGCGGTGAGCTGGGGCGCCGGGGCGGAGTTCGGCATGCTGCCGCTCGCCCCGGGCCGCATCTACTGGTACGCCGCGGTGACCGCCCCGCCCGGCGGGCGGGCGCCGGACGAGCTGGCCGCCGTGCGGGAGCGCTTCGGCGACTGGCACGACCCGATCCCCGCGCTGCTCGCCGCCACCGCGCCGGAGCAGGTGCTGCGCCACGACCTGTACCACCTGGCCACCGGGTTGCCCTCCTACGTGCACGGCCGGGTGGCGCTGCTCGGCGACGCGGCGCACGCGATGACCCCGTACCTCGGTCAGGGCGCCGCCCAGGCGATCGAGGACGCGGTGACCCTCGGCGCGGCGTGCGCCGGCGGGCCGGCCGACCTGGACGCCGCCCTGGCCCGGTACGACAGCCGGCGCCGCCCGCGCACCCAGGCGCTCGCCCGGGCCTCGGCCCGCGCCGGCCGGTACGGGCAGCAACTGCGCCACCCGGTCGCGGTCGCCCTCCGCGACACCGCCATCCGGCTCACCCCGTCCCGGGTGGCGCTGCGCCAGGCCGCCCGGTACGCCGACTGGCATCCGCCGCGCCCCTGACCCAGCACCCGACAGGACGGCACGCCCACCGACGCATGCCAGCCCGAAGCGCCGGCCGGGACCCGGGCGCGCCCCCGGCGCATTGACAGGAGCCAGCCGCAGGAGCCGGCCGCAGGGGCAGGCACCGGCACCGGCACCGGCACGATCGAAATCGGACCGGAAATCGTCACCGGCCCAACCCTTCAGATTATCGACCGCGTACGTTTTTCCGGCTCCACCGAATGGGAGATCACGTCGGTAAGATCGGCGACACCGATCTGACTGATCATTGACTGCTCACCGTGACCGCGATCACACACACTGCTGGCATGAATACGAGACTCACACGCGGCAGGGCATTCCGCGTCGCGGTGTGTCTCGCCCTGGTGGCCACGCTCGCCGGATGCATGCAACTGCACGTCGGGCTCACCGTCCACGCCGACGACACGGTCGACGGGCAACTGCTCCTGACCGCCGAGAAGCGGTTGCTGACCACCAGGAACAGGACGGTCCAGGTCGGCTTCGCCGAGCTGCGGCAGAACATGCCCTCCCTGCCTCCCGGCGAGGAGAGCGTCTACGAGAACCCGACCCACTACGGTTCTCTGATCGATTATCGGCGCACTCCGCTGGCGGATTTCCGCAGCGACAGCCTGAATCTGGTGCGCGACGGCGACCTGCTCCGCTTCCACCTCTCGCTCGATCCGCGGAAATACGGCGGGAAGGTGGCCGAGCAGGATCCGCGCAACCAGGCCCTGTTCCTCCAGTCGGCGTCGTTCGAGATTTCCGTGACCTTCCCCGGCCGGGTGATCGATTCCAACGGCGCGGTGACCGGCCGTTCGGTCACCTGGAAGGTCGGGCCGGGCCGCGACAAGCCGACCGAACTACGGGCCGTTGCCGAGGCCCCGCCCCCGGCCACGCCGACGGCCGCCGGTCCGGGCGGCGCGGCCACCACCGACGACGACGGCGGCGTCCCGTGGCTCGTGGTCGGCGTCGGTCTCGGCGTCGTGCTGCTGCTGGCCGCGGTGGGCGTCGTCGTCCTGCTGCGCCGCCGCCGGGGCGCTGCCGCCCCGGCGACCCCGACGGACACTCCCGTCGTCCCGAGCCCGTCGACCCCGACGGACACTCCCGCCGCCGCGGCGGCGGAGCATCCGGGGTCGGTCTGACCGACGCCGGTCCGACCGCCCCACCACCGTCACCCGGACGTCCGCCCGTCGGCCGTCGCACCTCCCCACCACCCCACCCGCTCCACCGCACCGTCCGAAGGGAGATCGCCGTGAACGATCTCTTCACCTGGGCCGCCCTCGGCAGCCTCACCGGCGCCAGCGCCGCCACCCTGCTGACCGCCAACGTCGTCGGCGGGCTGATCGGCCCGAACGGCGACAAGGCCCGCAAGTGGATCGCCCTGGGCGTCGCCCTCGCGCTCTCCTACGCCACCGCGGCGTTCGCCGCCGACGCCGGCGCCGAGAAGTGGATCATCGCGTTCTTCAACGGGCTGGTCATCTTCTCCGCCGCCCTCGGCGCCAACCAGCTGCCGCCGGGCAACCGACAGGCGACGCAGGCGTCGCCCACCCAGCTCGCGCAGGGCCGCGAGCCCCGCTTCATCCGCTCGTGGGTCTGAGAGAGGTGAGTCCCATGATCTTCGGAATCGTCAGCGCCGCCGTCCACGTCGTCCTCGGCGCGCTGCTCGGCGGCCTCGCCGGCGGGGTCCTCGGCACGGTGATCGGCGGCGTCGTCGGGCTCCTCGTCGGCGCCCCGTTCGGCTGGGCGGTCGCCTCGGCCCGGGTGTACGGCGCGGACGCCCGCGGCATCGCGCTCTTCGTCGTCGACCACACCTGGAGCCTGCCCAACACCGCCGCCGGCGCGCTCTTCCTCGCCGCGCACCTGGTCTTCGGCCACCGGCTGGACCGGACCGTGTCGCAGCACAGCTGCCGGGTCAACGTCGTCGAGGGCGTGTCCCCCCGGTACGCGACCACGATCGGCACGGTCTGCGCCGGTTCCAGCCCCGGCATCCAGCGCCACGAGGACGTGCACATCCTCCAGGGCCGGCTGCTCGGCCCGCTCTACCTGCCGCTGGTGGCGCTGAACTACGTGCTGTTCACCATCGCCCCGGTCTGGCTGCTCTGGCACGACCACACCAACGCGCCGATCAACCGCTTCACCCGGTACTTCGAGATCGGCGTCTACCCGCACGTCTGGAACGAGGCCATCGCGTACCGGATCCAGGGGACGCCGCCGCGATGACCGACGACGGGCGTGGACCGATCGAGGCGGCCACCGCCGACCTGGCGGCGTGGCTGGCCGGGGCGGCCGGTGCGGCCGTCCCGGTCGGCCCGCCCGGCGACGGCGGGGCCGCCGACGGGCTGACCGTGTGGCCGCTGGAGCTGCGGCCCGCCCGGCAGACCCAGGGCAGCGCCGGCCGCCAGGCGTACCGGTTCCAGGTCCGACACCTGCTCGCGGCGGCCGGGCCGGCGGCGCTGCCCCGGCTGGACCGGGTGCTCGCCGCCGCCGTCACCGCCGGGGAGCCGGAGGTGCTGCTGGAGGCCGGCGACCCGGGGCTGTGGCGCGCGTTCGGGGTGCCGCCCCGGCCCGCGCTGCTGATCGACGTGCCGGCGCAGGTGGCCCGGCCGGCGTCCGTCGCCCCGCCGGTGCTGCGCCCGCTGCGGCTGCGGCAGGTCGGCATGCGCCGGCTGGACGGCCGGGTCGTCGGCCCCGAGGAGCAGCCGCTGGCCGCCATGCGGGTCGAGCTGGCGGGCACCCCGTACGCCACGCACACCGACGCCGCCGGCCGGTTCCGGCTCGACGGCGTGCCGCACGACCCGGAGCAGCCCGGCCGGCCGGTCCGACTGCGCCTGGTCGGCCGCGGTCACACCCACACCGCCGAGGTGGACCCGGCCGACACCGACCTCGTCATCGTCTGCGCACCGCCGGCCCGCTGACCCGAAGAGCACCAGGAGGACCGATGCCCCACTACTTCTCCCCCGGCATCTACGTCGAGGAGGTGCCGGGCGGCGCCCACCCGATCGGGCCGGTCGGCACCAGCACCGCCGCGTTCGTCGGCGTCGCCCCGGACCGCGCCGCGCACGTGGACCGGGCGATGCCGGTGAACAGCTGGTCGGAGTTCCTGCGGCTGTACGCCTCCGGTGAGCGTCCGGAGAGCACCCCGCTGGCCCGCGCGGTCTTCGGCTTCCTGGACAACGGCGGCACCCGCTGCTGGGTGGTCAACGTCGGCGAGGGCGGCCGGCTCACCGGCTCCGGCCAGCGGCGCACCGGCCTGCAACTGCTGGAGGCGGTCGACGAGGTCGCCATCCTCGCCGCGCCCGGCTTCCACGACCCGGTCTCGCACGAGGCGCTGCTCTCCACCGCCGAGCGGTTGCGCACCATGGTCGCCATCTGCGACCCGCCGCCCGGCGTCGACGACGTCTCCGCGCTGACCCGGGTCGCCACCGCCCGGGACGGCAAGCCCGCCGGTGGCGCCGGCAAGCCCGACGACGACCAGACGCCGACGGCGTACCGGCCCCGGCAGTCGGACTTCGGCGCGTTCTACTTCCCCTGGCTGCGGGTGCGCGACCCGATCAGCGGCGAACTGGTGGCCACCCCGCCGAGCGGGCACATGGCCGGCATCTGGGCCCGCACCGACGCGCTGCGGGGGGTGCACAAGGCCCCGGCCAACGAGCCGGTACGCGGCGCGGTCGACCTGGACTACCTGGTCACCCGCCCCGAGCACGACGTGCTCAACCCGAAGGGCGTCAACGTGATCCGCTACTTCGCCGGCGAGGGCATCCGGGTGTGGGGCGCCCGTACGCTCGCCGCCGAGGCCAGCGAGTGGCGGTACCTCAACGTGCGGCGGCTGTCCATCTCCATCGAGCAGGCGATCGCCAACGGCACCCGGTGGATGGTCTTCGAGCCGAACGACTTCTCGCTGTGGCGCTCGATCCGCCGGGACATCGGGGCGTTCCTGACCCGGGTGTGGCGCGACGGCGCGCTGCTGGGCCGTACGCCGGAGGAGGCGTTCTTCGTCAAGTGCGACGAGGAGACCAACCCGGCCGACGTCCGCGACGCCGGGATGGTGGTGGCGCACATCGGCATCGCGGTGGTCAAGCCCGCCGAGTTCGTGGTGTTCAAGCTGAGCCAGTGGGCCGGCGGCGCCGAGACCGAGACGATCGGAGGCTGACCATGACCACCCCCGCCACGCCGCAGCCGGGCGCGCCGGTCGACCCGTACCGGGCCTACAACTTCAAGCTGCTCGTCAACGGCATCACCAACGGCCACTTCACCGAGGTCAGCGGACTGGAGGTGACCATCGGGCGGCGGGCGTACCGGGAGGCCGGCAACGACCGGATCCGGGCGATCCCCGGCCAGGTGGACTACGCCCCGGTGACCCTGCACTTCGGACTGACCTCGTCGCGGGAGCTGTGGGACTGGGTGCAGACCGCCGCCCGGGGCGCGGTGAGCCGGCGCAACGTCTCGGTGGTGCTGCTGGACGCCGCCGGCACCACCGAGGTGCTGCGCTGGAACATGATCAACGCGTGGCCGATGCGGTGGCGCGGCGCGCACCTGCACACCCTGTCCCAGGAGATCGCCATCGAGGCGTTGACCCTGGCGTACGAGGGTCTGGAGCTGGAGGCGGGCAGTGCCGCCGCGCCCCGCACCGCGTAGCTGGCTCGCCCGCCGGCTGCGGGACGCCGCCGACGCGGCCGAGCGCTGGGCCGCCGGATCCGGGCCGGCCGACGCCGACCCGCCGGTCGACGTGCCGCCACGCCGCCCGGGTCAGCCGCCGGAGCACTGGCTGCGGCTGGTCGCGGAGCACGCCCCGGGCCTGCTGCGCGACCTCGACCTGCCGCCCCACGCCTCGGACGCCGGGTCTGCGTGGTCCGCGCCCTCCGGGGTACCCGGGCAGGCCACCGCCCCGGGCCACGCGCCCGAGCCGCACCCGGCCGGTCGGGCCACCGCCGCCGCCCACCGGCCCGGCGCCGGCCTCGCCGGCCTCGCCGGCCCGGCCGCCGCACGACCGCACGACCACCGCCCCGACCGGTCCGGTACGCCCGGCGCCGCCCCTGCCGCCGTCCCACGCGCCGGCCTCGACCCGGTCGGCCTGCCCGCCGGAGCGGATGGTCAGTCCCTCCGGCGGGTCGTCGCGTCCGGCCGCCCCGCCGCCCCCGGGGACGGCGCGGACCACGCAGACCCGGCGTCCGAGGCGTGGGCCGGCCCACCGGCCGGGTCGTGGGGGACCGCGTCGTCGACCGAACCGGGTGGCGTCGGCCCTGCGCAAGCGGGGTTCCCCGTACGCCTCCGCCCGGCGGTGCCCCCACCGGGCTGGCTGCCGCCGGGCAGCGCACCGGACTGGCTGCCGCCCGTCACCGGCAGCACGCCGGAGCGCGGAGGGCGGCCCGGCGCCGGACCGGACGCCGGGGCCACGTCGCCCGGGCTCCCGTTGCCGCACGCCCGCCCCGGCCCGGTGGACGCCGTCGCGCTCGGGCTGTCGGGTGGACCGCACGTCGCGACGGCGGCACACCCGCTCGGCTCCCGGTCCGCCGGTCCGGACGACGCCCCGTCCGCAGCAGGCCGGGGCAGCCCCGCACCGCACGCCTCGGCAGGCGGGGCCGACCGCTCCGGCGGTGTCGGGTTCGCCGGGATGCCCGCCCCGAACGGCCCCGACGGCACCGGGACCGGCCGCCCCGGGTTCTCCCCCGCCGACCCGACCGGCAGCGGACACGCCCCGCTCCCGACCGGCAGCGGACACGCCCCGCCCCCGGCCGTAACCGGGTACGGCCCGCCCTCCGCCGGAACCGGCTACGGCCCGGCCCCGACCGGAACCGGGTACGGCCCGGCCCCCGGACACGTCCCGGCCCGGTTCACCGGTGCCGAGCGGTTCCCGCCCCCGCCGAGCGGCCCCGGGTGGCCCTCGCTCCCGGACGGCGGGCCCCGGCGGGCGGCCACGGAGGGACGGCAGTCGCACCGGAACGACCCGACCGGCGGCGAGGCGCTCCTCTCCCGCGCCGCCGGCCCCGACGGCGTCCCGTCCCACCCTGACGGCCGCCGCGTCGGCGGGGCCCGTGTCGGCCGGCGGCCGGAGGGCGGTCCGCTCCCGGCCGGCACGCTGCCCGGCCACCCGGACGACCCGCGGGGCGCGCCGCCGGCCGGCCGGCCCGGTCCGGCTCGCCCACGCCACGACGGCCACCACGGCGGCGACGACCCGGACGGGTGGTGGGCGCACCCCGGGGACCCGTGGCCGGCGCTGCCGGACGAGTCGCCCGGCCCGGGGCGGGACGCGGTGGTCGTATCCCCGGGAAGGAGGACCACGACGGCCCGGTGGTGGCGTGACGACCCGTGGCCGGCGCTGCCGGACGACCGGGACCGGCGGCCGGCGGTGGACGCCGACGACGCGCGGTGGCGTCGGCTCGACTCCGAACAGCGGGGCGCCTGATGGAACGGGTGGCCTTCCTGGTGGACTCCTCGGGGCTGCGGGTCGACTGTCTGCTGAACCCGGAGACCGTGCAGGTGACCCGGCTGGCCGGGGTACGCCCGCGCGGCGTCGCCGACACCCGGCTCACCGGTGCCGGCCTGGCCGACGACCCGCTGGTCTTCACCGGCGGCGGACGCACCGAGCTGGTGCTGGACCTGCTCTTCGACACCGACCTGGTGGAGGGGCCGACCCGCCCGCCGGACGTCCGCGCCCTCACCCGTCCGCTGTGGATGCTCGCCGAGAACTCGGCGGCCGAGCACGGCTGGCTGCGCCCGCCGCTGGTGCGGCTGGTGTGGGGCAAGACCTGGAACGTGCCCGGAGTGATCGTCGCGATCGCGGAACGGTTCGACGCGTTCGGCCTCACCGGCTCCCCCCGCCGGTCCTGGCTGCGGCTGAAGCTGGTCCGGGTGGCGGAGTCCGCCGACGAGGCGCAGGAGGGCTTCGCCGACGAACTCGCCGCCGCGAGCACCCCCACCGCCGCGCCCGGCTCGGCGGTGGTCGCCACCGGGGACGGCTCGGCGACGCCGGGGCACTCCGGGGTCCGCTTCGACCTGCTCGCCCACGACGCGCTCGGCTCGCCGCTGCGCTGGCGGCTGCTCGCCGAGCACAACCGGATCACCGACCCGCTCGCCGTGCCGGCCGGCACCACGCTGGCCGTGCCGCCGCTGACCGCCGCGCCCCCGGCCGACGGCCCGACGTCGGGAGGGGGTCAGCCGTGAGCCCGTGGCCGACCGTGCTGCTCGACGGCGTGCCGCTGGACGCCGCCGCCCGGCGGCTGCGCGTGGTGCGGGTCGCCGCCCGGCTGGACCAGCCCACCCAGTGCGAGCTCACGTACGCCGCGCATCCCGGCCCGGACGCCCTCGACCTCGGCGGCGGCGCGGCGGTGCCCACCGGGGCGGCGCTGGCGGTGCGGCTCGGCGACCGTCCGCTCTTCACCGGCGAGGTCACCTGCGTCGAGGTCGAATACGCCCCGGACGGCGCGGCCCTGCTGCGGCTGCGCGGGTACGACCGGCTGCACCGGCTGCGCAAGCGGCAGCAGCTCCGGGTGTTCGAGTCGGTGACCGCCGCCGACCTGGCCCGCGACCTCTGCGCCGAGGTCGGGCTCGACGTCGACGCCGAGGCCGACGGGCCGCGCCTGGACCGGCTGCTCCAGCACCGGCACAGCGACCTCGACCTGCTGCGGGAGGTCGCCGGCCGAGCCGGGCTGCACCTGGCCGCCGCACCCGGGCGGCTGCGTCTGGTCAGCCTGGACGGGCACGGCGAGCCGGTGCCACTGACCCTCGGCCGGGGCCTGCACTCGGTGCGGGTCGCGGCCAACCTGGACCGGGCCGCCGGTGGCAGCGCGGCGCTGGGCTGGCACCCGCAGCGGGCCGAGCCGATCAGCCAGCGCGTCGACACCGCCCGCACCGGCCGGCGCATCCCCCTGGACCCGGATCCGGCCGCGGTCGGCGCGGACGGGGTGCGCACCGCCGTCGACCAGCCCGGCCGCAGCGACGACGAACTGGCCGCCCTGGCCCAGGCGGGCCTGGACGCCCGGGTGGCCGCGCTGGTCACCGCCGAGGGGGTCGCCGAGGGTGACCCGGAGCTGCTGCCCGGCCGCCGGATCGCCCTGGCCGGCGTCGCCGAGGACCTGGCCGGGGTGTACGTGCTGACCGAGGTGGTGCACACCGTCGACGGCGACGGGCACCTGGCCCGCTTCACCACCGCCCCGCCGCCCGCGCCGGGCCCCGTGCCGGCGCCCGGCGCGGTGGTGACCCTCGGCGCGGTCACCGACGTCGACGACCCCGACCGCCTCGGCCGGGTCCGCCTCACCCTGCCCGGGTACGGGGACCTGGACGCCGGCTGGCTCGCCGTGCTCTGCCCCGGGGCGGGGCGGGACAAGGGCATCGTCGCGCTGCCCGACCCGGGCGACACGGTGCTGGTGGCGCTGCCCGGCGGCGAGCCGGCCTCCGGGATCGTGCTCGGCTCGCTCTTCGGCGCGGTCGCGCCGTACGACGCCGGGATCACCGAGGGGCGGTCCCGGCGCTGGTCGGTGCGGACCGCCGGCGGGCAGAGCATCGTGGTCGACGACGCGGCGCGGACCCTGCGGCTGTCCACCGAGGCCGGCAGCTTCCTGGAGCTGACCCCGGAGCTGACCACCCTGCACGCCGCCACCGACCTGGTGCTCTCCGCCCCCGGCCGGGCGATGGTCGTCCGGGCGCGCAGCGTCGACTTCCTGCACGCCGACGCCGCCGAGGACCCGGCCACCGCCCGGGACCGGGCCGGCGCGCTCGCCCGCGACGCCTCGGGAGGTGGCTGATGCGCTGGCTGCACCTGCACTCCGTGATCACCTGCGACCACGACGGCCGGGTGACGAACCGGGCCTCGCAGCGGTGGGTGACCGTCACCGGCGTGCCGGTGCTGGTCGACGACGACCCGGAGGGACGCCGCATCGTGGCCTGCCCCAACTACGGCCCGACGGTCAAACCGTGCGCGAAGACCCTGCCGGTGCGGGTCGGCTACAGCGACTGGCTGCGCGTCGACGGGCGCCGCATCGTGCTGTCGCACCTGGACGGGCTCACCGACGGCACCCCGCCGGCGCTGGTCCACCACACCGTCCGCGACCCGCGGCAGAACCTGGTGGAGGCGGACCGATGAGGGCGTTCCGGTTCGTCGGGGCCGGCTTCGACGCCGGCCGCACCGGTGGCCTGGCGTTGACCGCGGCCGGCGGGCTCGCCATGACCGACGGCGACGAGACGGTACGCCAGGCGCTGTACCTGCTGCTGTCCACCACGCCCGGCGAGCGGCTGATGCGCCCCGGGTACGGCTCCCGGCTGCACCGGCTGGTCTTCGCGCCGAACGACGACACCACCGCCGGGCTGGCCATCCACTACGTCCGGCAGGCGATCCGGCGGTGGGAGCCCCGGGTCGAGGTGCTCGACGTCGACGCCGGGCCGGACCCCGACGATCCGTGGCGGTTGGTGATCCGGCTCGACTACCGGGTACGGGCCAGCCTCACCCCCGGCCAGCTCGTGTTCTCCGTCGACCTGCAACCCGCCACCGCCGACGATCCGCCGGCCGGCGCGCCCGGCTCCGAGCCCGCCGAGGGGACCCCGTCATGACGCTGCCCGTGCCGCACCTGGACGACCGCACCTTCCTCGACCTGGTCACCGAGGCCAGGGAGCGGATCCGGCAGTCCTGCCCGGCCTGGACCGACCTCTCCGCGCACGACCCGGGCATCGCCCTGGTCGAGGCGTTCGCGCACCTGACCGAGGTGATGATCTACCGGCTGAACCAGCTGCCGGAGAAGGCGTACGTGCAGTTCCTCAACCTGCTCGGGGTGAGCCGGCACGCGCCCAGCGCCGCCTGGGCGGACGTGCGGTTCAGCCGGACCGGCGCCGACGGCGGCGCGGTGCGGATCCCGGCCGGCACCCGGGTGGCCGCGGCCCGGGGCGCCGACCCGCGACCGGTCGTCTTCGTCACCACCGAGCCGGCGGTGCTGCCCGCCGGGCAGGGCGAGGTGACCGTCCGGATGCACCACTGCGAGCCGGTGGAGGCGGAGCTGCTGGGCACCGGCACCGGGCAGCCGGGGCAGGTGCTGCGGGCGGCGCGGGCCCCGCTGGCGCGTACCGCCGAGCCGCTGGACCTGCTGCTCGGCGTGGAGGTGCCGGCCGGCTCGGTGGAACTCGGCGCGGCGGCCCGGGAGCACGACGGGCGCAGCTACGAGATCTGGCGGCCGGTGGACAGCTTCGCCGGCCTCGGCGGGCAGGCGAAGGTGTACCTGGTGGACCGCTGCTCCGGGGTGGTCACCTTCGCTCCCGCGCTGGACCTGCGCCCGCCGGCCGGCGCGCCGGGCGGCGGCGACCCGGTCACCGTGGCGGCGGTGCCGCCGGCCGGGGCGCAGATCCGGCTCTGGTACCGGGCCGGCGGCGGGCGCGCCGGCAACGTGGCCGCCGGCACGCTGACCGGCCTGCGCGACCCGCTGCCCGGGGTACGCGTGACGAACCCGGAGCCGGCCGGCGGTGGGCGGGACGTGGAGACGCTGGACTCGGCGCTGCTGCGCGGCCCGTACGAGTTCTTCGCCCAGCAGCGGGCGGTGACCGCCCGGGACTTCGAGATCCTGGCCGTCTCCGCCGGCCCGGTGGCGAGGGCGCGGGCCTTCACCCGGGCCGCCGTGTACAGCTTCGCCCGCCCCGGCGAGGTCGAGGTGGTGCTGGTGCCGGACGTGCCGGAGCAGGCCCGCCCGGGTGGGCGGCTGCCGGTGTCGGTGCTGCGCGCGCACGAGGTCGAGGAGACCCGCCGCCGGGTGGAGGCGGACCTGGACCGCCGCCGGGCCCTCGGCACCACCTGCCGGGCCGGCTGGGCACGCTACAAGGCGGTCTCGGTACGGGCCCGGGTGGTGGTGCGGCGGGAGGAGGACGTCGAGGCGGTGCGCCGGCGCATCCACGACCGGCTGCACCGGACGCTGAGCCCGCTGCCGACCGCGGTCAACCCGGCCGGCTGGGCGTTCGGCGAGCCGCTGCGGGCCTCCAACGTGTACCGGCTGCTGGAGCACGCCGAGCCGGGCGTGCGCTACGTCGAGTCCGTCCGGTTCGTGGTGGACGAGGCGCCCGACGCGGCGGTCCGCGCGGTCGCCGTCGACCAGTACCAGGCGCGGACCTGGTACGCCGGCCGGGGCGAGGTGCTGTTCCGCTCCACCGACGCCGGAGCGGGCTGGGAGCCGGCCGGCCGGTTCCCGGGCGAGACCGTGGTCCGGGTGGCCCCCGCCCCCGCCCCGGTACGCCCCGGCGTCGTGCCCCGCCCCGGCTCGGTGGCGTGCGTGACGCTGGCCGACGGCGGTGGCTCCCGGGTGCACCTGAGCACCGACCTCGGCGAGACGTGGTCGCTGCTGACCGACCTCGGCTCCCGGATCACCGACGTCGCCTGGATCGACCGGGACGGCGCCGGGGCGCTGCTGCTCGCCACCGACACCGGCCTGTACGAGGTGTCGCTGCTGCCCGGCTCGGTGCCGTTGCAGATCCTGGTCGACCCCGCCGACGCCGACCGCGGCTTCTACGCCGTCCGGTCGTTCGTCTCCGAGCGGGGCGCGCCGGGCGTGGCGGTCGCCGCGCAGGCCGGCTTCGGGGTGTACCTCTCCACGGCGGCGGGCCGCCCCGGCACCTTCGGCCACGTCGGTCTGGCCAACGTGGACAACCGGGTGCTCGCCGTCCAGTACGACGGGCCGGCCACCCTGCTCTGGGCGGGCGCGGGCGAACCGGACCCGAAGAAGCCCGGGCAGGGCTGCCACCGCACCCGGCTGTTCGAGTCCGACGTGAAGTGGCAGCAGGTGCAGGCCGGCTGGATCGGCGGCACCTGCCGGGACGTCGCCTTCGTCGGCGCCCTGGCGGTGGCCGCCACGCAGTCCGGCGGGGTGCTCCGGCTGGACACCCTCGCCCCGCAGCCGCAGTGGCAGCCGGTGATGGTCAACTGCGGGCTGCCGCTGCGGGACCGGTCCCGCTTCGTGCCGGTGGACGCGGTCGCCGCCACCGCCGGCCCGCAGCGGCTGATCCTGGCCGGTGGCGAGCGCGGGGTGTACCGCAGCGGCGACGCCGTCGACTGGACGGCCGGCGCCAACCAGGCCACCGCCGACGTGGTGACCGTTCCCGACACCTGGCTGCTCTGCTCCGGCGAGCACGACATCGAGGTGGTGCGGCAGGATGCGCCGAGCGTCGATTGAGCGGCTGTTGCCGGCGGCGTACCAGCGGGCCGCCGTCGACGGCAGCGTGCTGGCCGCGCTGCTGGAGGTGATGGAGGCGCTGCACGCCCCCGACGAGGCGGTGCTCGCCGACGTCGACGCGCTCTTCGCCCCGTACCGGGCGCCGGACGCGCTGGTGGCGTACCTGACCCGGTGGGTGGCGATGGACCACGTGCTCGCCCCGCCCCGCCCGGACGCGCCGCTGCCGCTGCCGGTGGGGCGGCTGCGGGACCTGGTGGCGCACGGCGCGCACCTGGCCCGCTGGCGCGGCACCCCGTACGGGATGCGCACCGCGCTGGAACTGGCCACCGGCGTGACCGGGTTCGTGCTGGACGAGCCGGCCGAGCGCCCGTTCCACCTGGTCGTCCGGGTGCCGCCGGACGCCGCCGGCCTGCTCGCCGTCGTCACCCGCATCGTCGAGGCGGAGAAGCCGGCCGCGGTGACCGTCGAGGTGCTGCCGCTCGACGGCGTGCCCGCCGAGACGCCGTCGGGCGGCCCGTCCACCGTGCCCACCGCCCCGGCCGTACCCACCGGGTCCACGGAGCCGGCCGTACCCACCGGGCCCGCCGGGCCCACGGAGCCCGCCGTGCCCGTGGAGCCGGCCGTGCCCGTGGAGCCGGCCGTGCCCGTGGAGCCGGTCGTGCCCACCGGGCCGGCGGTCGGCCGGGCCGCCGTCCCCCGTCACGCACCACCCGCACCGTCCGCAGAGGAGCCGTCATGACCACCGAATGGGCCGTCGTCGCCGCCGCCGAGCAGTTCAACCTCGACGCCGGCAACCGCGGTGAACTCACCTTCACCGTCACCAACCCGGGCGCCGCTCCGGACACCGTGGTCTTCGACATCGCCCCGGGCGAGGGCAGCCAGCGCTCCTGGTTCACCGTCGCCGAGCCTCAGCGGGTGGTGCCCGGGCAGGGGTCGGTCTCCTTCCTGGTCCGCCTCGCCGTGCCGCCGGGCACCGCGCCCCGGCGGTACGACATGACCGGCTTCGCGTACTCGGCGAACACCGCGCCGGAGGAGAGCTCCCGGCCGAGCAACCGGGTGACGTACGAGGTCCGGGCCGTCGCCCCGCCCCGGCGCGCGCCCTGGCCGTGGATCGCCGCGGCGGTGGCGCTGGTGGTGCTGGTCGGCGCGGTGGTCGGCTGGCTGGTGACCCGCCCGGAGGACGCCCCCGCGCCGCCCGGCGAGCCGCAGGTGGTCACCCTGGAGGCGGAGAGCCTGGTCGCCACCGCGACCGTCGAGTCCCCCACCGGCGGGACGGTGGCGGTGGACGTCCAGCCCAACTGCTGCGGGGTGACCTGGTCGGACGACAAGCAGCTCTTCTTCCAGGGACGCGCGCAGGGCGACCAGGTGACGATGACCGTCGACCTGCCGGTCTCGGCGGCCTGGCGGTTCTCCGCCGCGCGCACCACCTCGTTCGACTACGCCAACACCATCTGGCAGATCGACGGGGCGCAGGTCGGCGGGACGTTCCTCGGCTTCAGCCGGGCGGTGGTCGCCCGCGACTTCGAGGACGTCGGCACCATCCGGCTCGACAAGGGCCGGCACACCCTCACCCTGATCGCGGTGGGCAAGACCCAGGGCTTCGACCGCTACTTCGCCGGCGTCGACCGGATCCGGTTCACCGAGGTCCGTGCGGCGGCGGCGCCGCGATGAGCCGCCGCCGGGCCCTCCTGCTGGCGGGGCTGGCCGTCCTGCTGGTGGTGCTCTTCGCGGTGGCGACCGGCACCGGGCGCGGCGACCGGGGCGATCCGGGCGACGCCGGGGCGGTGCGCTGGCTGGGCCGGCTCGCCGGGGGCGGCGCCGTGGTGGACCCGGCCACGGTACGGGCCGACTGCGACCGGGAGGGCGACACGCTGCGGGTCGTCGGCGGCTGCGTGCTGCGGGTGGCCGACCCCGGCGGCCTGCGGACGCTGGTGCTGCGCGGCCCCGGCCGGTTCACCGTCACCGCCCCCGCCCCCGGCGACGCCGACCTCACCGTGCGCGACGAGGTGGAGCCGGGTGACGACGGGCAGGCGGTGGCCCGGATCGCCGTCGACGCCGCGACGGAGATCGCCGTGAGCTGCCCGGGAGGTGCGCCGTGCGTGGTCACCATCGCCACCTCCTGACCCGCCCGACCGCACCGCCCGACCCGTTGCTCGCCGCGCCGGTCCACCACCGGGGGCGAATCCGCCCGGAGGAGGAGATCCGTCATGGGTGAGCTGCGCAAGCCGTTGCTGTTGCTGGCGTTGCTGGCGATCGCGCTGGTGGTCGGGGTGGAGCTGGGCGCGTCGCTGCTCGTCGGCGGCGGGGACGCCGGCGGGGCGCTGCGGGCCAGCGCCGGGGACCTCGGTGTGGACGTCGGCGAGGTGGGGCGGATCAGCGAG
Organism: Micromonospora coxensis; assembly: GCF_900090295.1. Taxonomy (NCBI): domain Bacteria; kingdom Bacillati; phylum Actinomycetota; class Actinomycetes; order Micromonosporales; family Micromonosporaceae; genus Micromonospora; species Micromonospora coxensis. Next base: position 1,131,060 of record NZ_LT607753.1, read on the forward strand.
CCGTCCGGGCGGGGCACCGGCCACCTGGCGCTGATCGACGTGGTGGCCCTCTGGACGACCGGGCTGTTCTGCCTGAGCCTGGTGCTGCCGGACCGGGTGCAGGGCCGGATCCAGGGCGTCGCGACGCTGGTCTTCGCGGTGCTGCTGATCCTGGCCGCGCTGGTGCTGCTGGTGACGGCCTTCGTGGAGCTGACCGTGATGGTCTCGCTCTTCCTGGCCCCGCCCTTCGGGACGCTGGCCTACCTGGCGTTGTGGGGGTTCTTCCCGGTCGGGGAGGCCAGCCTGCTGCTGGGCCTGGTGCTGCTGCTCAAACTGGTCTGGGCGGGGCTGCTGATCGCCGCACAGCCGCGTTTCCTGCAGAACAAGGGCCTGGTCCTGCTGGCGCTGACCACCCTGCTCTGCACCGTGCTGCTGGAGTTCCTGCACCGGCTGGCCCCGGTCGTGGTGACGAGCATCCTGGACGACGTGGGCGCGGTGGTCTTCGCCGTGGTCGCCCTGATCTGGGCCGTGGTCCTGCTGGTCGGCTCGATCCCGGCGATCGTGAAGGCCGTCCGCGTCACCGCCGCCCTCCCCACCCGCTGACCCGGCTCCGGCGGGCCTATCCCGGTCCCCGGCCCCGGCCCCCACTCCGTCGATCATGAAGTTGTCGCCACGGGGAAGCGCGTTCCACGGCGACAACTTCATGATCAACGAGCCCCGGGGGGTGGGATCAACGGACGTGGGTGAGGTAGCTGTCGATCGTGGCGGCGAGGATGTCCGGGCCGGGGCGGGACCAGAGGTCGGCGTGGAAGACCTCCACCTCGACGGGACCGGAATAGCCGGAGGCGTCGACCGCCTCGCGCAGCCGGCGCAGCTCGACGGTGCCCTCGCCGGGCAGGCCCCGGCCGAGCAGCACCCCCTCGGGCAGCGGGGTGACCCAGTCCGCCACCTGGAAGGCGGCGATCCGGGCGCCGGCCCGGGCGATCTGGTCGTAGACGGTGTCGTCCCACCAGACGTGGTACGTGTCGACCACCACCCCGACCACCTCCGGGGCGAACCGCTCGGCGATGTCGAGGGCCTGGCCGAGGGTGGCGACGACGCAGCGGTCGGCGCAGAACATCGGGTGCAGGGGCTCGATGGCCAGCCGTACGCCGGCGGCGGCGGCCTCCGGGGCGAGGTCGGCGATCGCGTCGGCGACCATCCGACGGGCGCCGTCGACGTCCCGGCTGCCCGGGGGGAGCCCGCCGGAGACCAGCACCAGTTCACGGGTGCCGAGGGTGGCGGCCTCCTCGATCGCCCGGCGGTTCTCGTCGCGCCACCCGGGGGTGGTGAGGAACCCGCCGCGACACAGCGAGGTGACCCGCAGCCCGGCGGCACGGACCAGCGCGGCGGCGCGGTCGAGCCCGTACTCGGCGACCGGCTCCCGCCACAGGCCGATGCCCGGCACGCCGGCCGCGACGCACCCGGCGACGACCTCCTCCAGCGGCCAGTGCTTGGCGGTCGCCTGGTTGAACGAGAGGCGCTCCAGCCCGGCGGCCGGCGCCACCCGGGCGGCCGGGGCGGGCGCGCTCACTGCGCCACCCCCGCCACGGTGAAGTACGCCCGGGCCCGGGCGGCGGCCAGGTCGGCGTCGGGCAGCAGGCCGGCGGCGTCGGCGAGGACCAGCAGCCGGGCCAGGTGCGCCGGCGATCGTCCCGCCTGCTGCCCGGCGAGCATGGTGAAGTGGTCCTGGTGGCCGGCGAGCCAGGCGAGGAAGACGATGCCGGTCTTGTAGTGCCAGGTGGGTGCGGCGAACAGGTGCCGGGCCAGCGGCAGGGTCGGGGCGAACACCTCGTCGTAGGTGGCGAGGTCGCCGGCGTCCAGGGCGGCGAGCGCGGTAGCGGCGGCCGGGGCGATGGCGGCGAAGACGCCGAGCAGCGCGTCGGAGTGCCCCTGGGCGTCGCCACGGATCAGTTCCGGGTAGTGGAAGTCGTCGCCGGTGTAGAGGCGCACCCCCTCGGGGAGCCGCCGTCGCAGGTCGACCTCGCGCTCGGCGTCGAGCAGGGACACCTTGATCCCGTCGACCCGCCGCTGGTGGTCCTTGATCAGGTGCAGCACCGTCTCGGTGGCCTCGTCCAGGTCGGTCGAGCCCCAGTAGCCGGCCAGGGCCGGGTCGAACATGTCGCCGAGCCAGTGCAGCACGACGGGTTGGTCGGCGGCGGTGAGCAGCCGGTCGTACACCCGCAGGTAGTCCTCGGCGTGGGTGGCGGTGGCGGCGAGCTGCCGGCTGCACATCAGCACCGGCCGGGCCCCGGCGGCGGCCACCTCGGCGAGCTGTTCGGTGTACGCGTCCGCGATCAGGGTCAGCGAGGTCGGGCCGGGTGGGAGCTGGTCGGTGGCGACCCCGGCGACGATCCGCCCGCCGGTGGCGCGGGCCTCGGCGGCGCTGCGCCGGATCAGCTCCCGGGTGGCGGCGTGGTCCAGGCCCATGCCGCGCTGGGCGGTGTCCATCGCCTCGGCGACCCCGAGCCCGTACGACCAGAGGTGGCGCCGGAAGGCCAGGGTGCGGTCCCAGTCGACGGCGGCCGGGGCGCCCGGCACGTTCTCCGCCCCGGGGTCGGCGACGACGTGTGCCGCCGCGTACGCCACCCGGCTGGTCGACGGCCCGGCGGGACGCGGGTGGCCCGGCCCTCCGCGCAGCCGGTACGCCTCACCGCCGGGCAGGTGGACGGTGGCGCTCACCGGGTCAGCTCCGGCACCTCGACGCGGCGCCCCTCGCGGGCCGAGCGCAGCCCCAGCTCGGCGAGCTGCACGCCGCGCGCCCCGGCGAGGAAGTCCCAGCCGAAGGGCGCACCGGCGACGACGTGCCGCAGGAACGCCTCCCACTGCACCTTGAAGCCGTTGTCGAACTCCTCGTTGTCGGGCACCTCGGTCCACTGGGCCCGGAAGTCCTCGGTGGCGGGCAGGTCCGGGTTCCAGACCGGCTTGGGGGTGACGGCGCGGTGCTGCACCCGGCAGCGGCGCAGCCCGGCGACGGCGCTGCCCTCGGTGCCGTCGACGTGGAACTCGACGAGTTCGTCGCGGTGCACCCGGGTGCACCAGGACGAGTTGAGCGCGGCGACGATCCCGCCGTCGAGTTCGAAGATGCCGTACGCGGCGTCGTCGGCGGTGGCCGGGTAGGGGCGGCCGGCCTCGTCGACCCGCTCGGGCACGTGGGTGGCGGCGAGGCAGGTGACCGCCCGCACCGGGGCGAAGAGTTCCTCCAGCACGTACTGCCAGTGCGGGAACATGTCCATGACGATGCCGCCGCCGTCCTCCACCCGGTAGTTCCAGGAGGGACGCTGGGCGGGCTGCCAGTCGCCCTCGAAGACCCAGTAGCCGAACTCGCCGCGCACGGAGAGGATCCGGCCGAAGAAGCCGCCGTCGACGAGCCGCTTGAGCTTGCGCAGGCCGGGGAGGAAGAGCTTGTCCTGCACGACGCCGGTGCGGATGCCCGCCGCGTCGGCGGCCCGGACCAGTTCCATCGCGGCGGCGCTGGACTCGGCGAGCGGCTTCTCGGTGTAGATGTGCTTGCCGGCGTCGATCGCCTGCCGGATGGCCTTCTCCCGCTGCTGGGTGACCTGCGCGTCGAAGTAGATCTCCGCGTCGTCGCGGGCGAGCGCGGCGGCGAGGTCGGTGGTCCAGTCGGTGAGCCCGTGCCGCTCGGCCACCGCGCGCAGCCGGCCCTCGTCGCGCCCGACGAGGATCGGCTCCGGCCAGATCCGGGTGCCGTCGGGCAGCGCCAGGCCGCCCTGTTCGCGGATGGCCAGCAGCGACCGGACGAGGTGCTGGCGGTATCCCATCCGGCCGGTGACGCCGTTGACGATGATGCCGATCGACCTTCGGGACATGGTCGTCCTTCCCTGGGAGACAACGCAGGTAAGCGCTTTCCTGGCAGCGTAGGGGGCGGGAGCCGGAGCGGGCAAGGGCTTTCCTGATGATCTTGCGGTAGCCTGTCCGCGACCCGCGCGGCACGCGGGACCGGGCAGGCACGGGGGGTGACTCGTTGGCGACGCTGGCCGACGTGGCACGCCGCGCGGGCGTCTCCCCCGCCACGGCGTCCCGGGTGATCAACGGCAGCAGCAAACCCGTCGCCGACGAGCTGCGCGAGCGGGTGCTGCGCGCCGTCGCCGAGCTGCGGTACGTCCCCAACGCGCACGCCCAGCTGCTGGCCCGGCCGCAGCGCAGCGTCGTCGGCGTGGTGGTGCACGACGTCTCCGACCCGTACTTCGCCGAGGTGACCCGGGGCCTGCAACGGGTGGCCACCGACCGGGGCCGGCTGGTCATCATCTGCAACAGCTACCGCGACCCCGAGCGCGAGCTGGAGTACGTCGAGATGCTGCGCGGCCAGCAGGTCGCCGCGATCGTGCTGGCCGGCTCCGGCTACCACGACGCCGACTTCACCGCCCGGCTCACCGAGAAGCTGGCCGCGTACGAGGCGACCGGCGGCCGGGTGGCGGTGATCGGCCGCCACGAACACCCGGGCGACGCGGTGATGCCCGCCAACGACGTCGGCGGCCGGCTGCTCGGCGAGGAACTGCTCCGCCAGGGCCACCGGCAGATCGGCGTGATCGCCGGTCCCCGGGTGCTCACCACCATCACCGACCGGTTGCGCGGGCTGCGGGCCGCGCTGGCCGAGGGCGGCGTCACCCTCGCCGACGACCACGTCCGGTACGCCGACTTCGACCGCGACGGCGGCGCCCGCGCCGCGGCCGAACTGCTCGACACCGTCGACGGGTTGACCGCGCTGGTCGCCCTCAACGACTCGATGGCGGTGGGCGCGCTGGCCCTGCTGCGCCAGCGGGGTGTCCGGGTGCCCGAGCAGGTGTCGGTGGCCGGTTTCGACGACATGCCCGTCGCCGCCGACGTCACCCCGGCGCTGACCACCGTCCGGCTGCCCCTGGTCGAGCTGGGCGCCCGGGCGATGACGCTCGCCCTGGACCCGGCGGCCGACCGCTCCCGGGTCGAGGTGCTCCCCGCCGAACTGGTCCGCCGGGAGAGCCTGGGCCCCGCCCCGCGCTGAGCCTCAGATCAGCGCCGCCAGCCGGGGGATCTGCCTTGGGTCGGACAGCGCCGAGCCGACCGCCACCACCTCGACGCCCGCCGCGAGGAAGTCCGCCGCGTTGTCCGCGTCGATCCCGCCGGTGGCCACGAAGCGCAGCTCCGGCAGCGGCCCGCTGATCGCCTTGAACCACTGCGGCCCGAGGCTCACCGCCGGGAACGCCTTCAGCCAGACCAGCCCGTGGTCGAGGGCGCGCTGCGCCTCGGTCGGGGTGGCGACCCCCGGCAGGTGCGGGATGCCGTAGGTGACCGCCGCGTCGGCGACCGCCAGGTCGAGCCCGGGCGCGACGGTGAACGCCGCGCCCGCGCTGGCGGCCTGGCGTACCTGGGCCGGGGTGCGGACCGTGCCGGCCCCGACCCGCTTGCCCCGCTCCCGTCCGGCCTGCACCGCGGCCCGCAGGGACAGCACCGCGTCGGCGGTGCGGATCGGCACCTCCACCACGTCGATGCCCAGCTCCCACGCCTGCTCGGCGAGGCGGACGGTCTCCGTCGGCGGCAGGTCGCGCAGGATCACCATCACCCGCGCGTCGGCGAAGATCGGCGCGAAGTCGTGCGACGTCATCCGTCGCTCCTTCCCTGTTCGGTGCGGTTCGCGGGACGGACGAGCCCCACCGCCACCGGGTCCAGCGCGGCCCATCCGGCGTCCGGCAGGGCCAGCAGACGGTCGACCAGGTCCCGATCCGCCGGCGGCGCGGTGTCCCCGGCCACGGTGAGGGTGGGCGCGGCGCAGAGGTGCCCGAGCCGCAGGCAGTCGCGCGGGGCGAGCCCGCGCAGCAGCCCGGAGAGGAACCCGGCGGCGAAGGCGTCGCCCGCGCCGACCGGTTCGCGGACCGGCACCGGCAGCGCCGGCACGAAGACGGGCGCGCCGGCACGGGGCAGCGTGGTCGCGCCGACCGCCGCGTCCTTGACCACCACCAGCTCCGGGTCGGGCAGCAGCGCCCGCACCGCTTCCGGATCCGGGGTGTCCCAGAGCGTCCGCGCCTCGTCGAGGCCGACCAGGACCACGTCGGCGTGCCCGGCGAGTCGCCGCAGCACCGGGGCGGCGGTGGCGGCGGGCCAGAGCCGGGCCCGGTGGTTGACGTCGAAGCTGACCCGGGCGCCGGGCAGCGGTCGCTCCACCAGCGCCCGCTGCGTCAGCGCCGCGCAGGACGGCGAGAGCGCGGCGGTCACCCCGGACAGGTGCAGCAGCCGGACCCCGGCCAACCGCCGGTCGTCCAGCGCCTCCGGCCCGAGTCGGGAGGCCGCCGAGCCGGCCCGGTAGTAGTGCACGGCCGTACCCTCGGGGGCCGGGTCCTTGAGGTAGACGCCGGTGGGCGCGGCCGGGTCGACCTCGACCAGCGCGGTGTCCACCCCGGCAGCGGCGACCTGCCGCACCACCCGACGCCCGAACGGGTCGTCGCCGACCCGGCTCACCCAGCTGACCCGGTGGCCGAGCGCGGCCAGCCCCACCGCCACGTTGGACTCCGCGCCGCCGATCGAGACCCCGAGCCGGTCGGCCCGCTCCAACGGCCCCGCCGGATCGGGGCCGAGCACCACCATCGTCTCGCCGACGGTGGCCACCTCCGGGCCGGCCGCCGACGCCCCGTGGCCGTCGTCGGCGGGGCCGCTGCGCGCGCTCATCCGGCGGCCCCGGCGGCGAGCAGCGCGGCGATCCGCGCCCGGTCGAGCGTCCCGTCGGCGACCAGCACCGCGTGCCGGCCGTGCCGGTCACCGCCGGCCGGCACCAGGGCCGGCCGGTCGAAGGCGAAGGCCACGCAGACACCCGGGTACATGGCGGTCCGCACGAACCACCGGTCGCCGGGGCCGAGGCCCGTGAAGACCAGGGTGTACGCCCCGCCGCCCGGCCCGACACCGGTCAACGCGACCCACGCCTCGGCGCTGCCGTTGACCGACTCCTCCCCGTCCGCGCCGGCGCTGAAGGCCCGGGGCTCGCCCTCGGCGACGGCCCGCCAGAAGAAGCCGCCGTAGCCGGCCCCGCCGGGGCGGCCGTTGGTGGCGGGGCTGCCCAGCCGCACGTCCCGCCCGGCGGGGGCGGTGAGGGTGTAGTCGACCGCCAGCCGCCACACGTCCGCCGCCACCGGGGCCGCGGCGAGCCGGCGGCGCTCGGTGAGCAGCACCCCGTCGTCGCGGTCGCGCCACTCCAGTCGGTGCTCCAGCCGGTCGGCGCCCCGCTCGACCCAGCCGGTGTGGGCGATCACGCCGTGGTCGTCGCGCCAGGTGTAGCCGGTGTCCCGGACGTAGGTCCGGCCGCCCCAGAGGTTGGTCCCGTCCACGTCCTGCACCGCCAGGGACGCCCCGAGGTGCCAGACGTGGTCGGCCGGCAGGGTGTCGGTGACCGGCGTGCCGGCGAGCGTACGGACCGGGTGCAGGTACGGCCGGGGGCCGTGCCGGCGGTCCAGGTCGGGCTGGAGCACGTAGCGGGCCACCTCGACCTCACCCACCCGCAGCCGGGGCTCGTCGCTCACGACGCCTCCGTCCGGGCGACCGGCCGGCGGGCGGCGACGGCGTGCAGGGCGGCCAGGGCGTACCCGGCGAGGATCGGCGCCGCCACCGGGGTGACCAGCACGCCGAGCAGCCCGGCGACGGCGCACACCCCGCTCGTGGCGGCCCAGGTGCCCGGCTGCCGCGTCGCGGTGCGCGCCGCCGCCCGGGCCGCCTCCCGCCAGCCCCGTCCGCCGGCCCGCCCGACCTCGACCACGACCAGCCCGGCGTACCCGGTCAGGGCGGCCGTGACCACGACGGTGAGGGCCAGCGCGGGCGCGCCCCCGGGGACCCGCCCGGCGGCGAGCGCGGCCAGGTCGGCGCCGAGCGCGGCGGCGACCGCCAGCGCGGCGAGGCTGACCGCCAGGCCGGCCGGCAGCGCCCGGCCGAACCGGGACAGCGTGGTACGCGGGGCGGGCCAGCCGCCCCGCGTCGCCCGGTCGTGCACCGCGGCGCTGGCGGCGGCCACCGCCGGAGCCAGGGTGAGCAGCGGCAGCGCGGCCAGCACCAGGGCGAAGCCGAGCAGCGCCAGGTCGGTGGCGTCGCGCAGGGTGTCCCGCCAGTCGCGGCGGGGCCGCTCGTCGCTCATCCCTTGAGCCCGCTGGTGTTGATGCCCTCCACCAGCATCCGCTGGAAGGCGAGGAAGAACAGGAAGACCGGCAGCAGCGACAGCACCGACATGGCGAACATCGGCCCGACCGCGCTCTGGCTGGTGGAGTCGATGAACAGGGTCAGCGCCACCGGCACCGTGTAGTCCTCCAGGTTGGACAGGAAGACCAGCTGCCGGAAGAAGTCGTTCCAGGTCCAGATGAACGAGAAGATCGCGGTGGTGACCAGCGCCGGGCGGCTCAGCGGCAGGATCACGTGCCGGAAGATGCCGAACGGGCTGGCCCCGTCGATCTTGGCGGCCTCGTCCAGCTCGCGCGGGATGCCCCGCATGAACTGCACCATCAGGAACACGAAGAACGCCTCGGTGGCCAGGAACTGCGGGATCAGCAGCGGCAGGTACGGCCACTCCCCGCCGACCAGGCCGAGGCTGCGGAACAGGATGTACTGCGGCACGATCAGCACGTGCCCGGGCAGCAGCAGGGTGCCGATCATGACGGCGAACCAGACCCCGCGCAGCCGGAAGCGCAGCCGGGCGAAGGCGTACGCGGCCAGCAGGCAGGAGACCGCGTTGCCGACCACGGTGAGCAGGCTGACCATGGCGCTGTTGAGGAAGAACGCGCCGAAGCTGAAGTCGAAGTTGTTCCACCCGTCGGTGTAGTTGCCCGGGGTGAACGTCTCCGGCAGCAGGCCGATGTTGTTGACGATCTCCTCCTGGGACTTCACCGACGTCCCGAGCATCCACACCAGCGGGTAGAGCACGACCGCGACGATCGCGATCAGGACGACCAGGCGTACGGCCTGCCGTCCGCTCGGCTTGCGGGCGCCCTGCACGGGCGCCGTCGAGGTCACCGCCGTCATCACCGCTCCCCGTCGGAGTAGTGCACCCAGAACCGTCCGGTGCTGAAGAAGACCGTGGTGATCAGCCCGATCGCGATCAGGAAGACCCAGGCCATCGCCGAGGCGTAGCCCATCTCCAGGTCGGTGAAGCCGGAGATGTACAGCTTCAGCGTGTACATCAGGGTCGAGTCGACCGGGCCGCCGGTGCCGTTGCTGAGCACGAAGGCCGCGGTGAAGCCCTGGAATCCGTTGATCGTCTCCAGCACCAGGTTGAAGAAGATCACCGGGGAGAGCATCGGCAGGGTGACGTGCCAGAACTGCCGGAACCGGTTCGCCCCGTCGACCGAGGCGGCCTCGTACAACTCGGTGGGGACCTGCTTGAGCCCGGCCAGGAAGATCACCATCGGGGCGCCGAACTGCCAGATCGCCAGCAGCATCAGCGTCTCCAGGGCCCAGTCCGGGTCGTTGACCCAGGGCAGCCCCTCGATGCCGAAGATCGCCAGGAACGAGTTGAACGCGCCGTCGCGGTTGAACATGTTGACCCAGACGATGGCCAGCGCGACGCTGCCGCCGAGCAGCGACGGCAGGTAGAACAGGCTGCGGAACAGCCCCACCCCGCGCCAGGCCTTGTTGAGCAGCACCGCGACGCCGAGCGCGGCGGCGAGCTTGAGCGGTACGGCCACCAGCGCGAAGGTGAGGGTGACCTGGACGGCGTGCCAGTACGACGGGTCCTGGGTGAACATCCGCTCGTAGTTGGCCAGCCCCACCCACTCCACCTCGGACAGCGGGGTGAGGATGTCGTAGTTGGTGAAGCTGAGGTAGAGCGAGAGCAGCATGGGGATCGCCGTGACGCCCATCAGTCCGATGAGCCAGGGCGAGAGGAATACGTAGCCCGCCAGACCTTCGCCGTGCCGGTCCCGGCCGGCCCCACGCCGGGTGGCGTGGGGCCGGGGGGAACCGGTGCGGGTGGTCCGGCCGGGGGCCGTGGTGAGGGCCACGGGGCCGGCTCCTTTCCGTCGACCGCGAGGTCAGGCGATGGCGGACTTGCAGGCCGCGACGTACTGCGCCGCCGCCTCGGCCGGCGTGGCCCGGCCGTACTGGACGTTCTCGGCGGCCTTGACCAGCTCGGACTTGACCTTGCTGTGGCCCTTGATCGGCACCTGCGCCGCCTGGCCGAACTTCTGCGCCAGCTCCGTCTCGACCTGGATGGACTGCTTCATCGCCGGGTCGGTCGCCGTCTCGCTGACCTTGGCCCGCAGGTCGAGGTTGGAGGGCAGACCGCGGTCGGTGCCGAGCAGCGCGACCGCCTCCGGGTCGTTGGCCAGGAAGTTGATCACGTCGACCGCGACGTCCCGGTGCTTGCTGCCCTTGAACACCGACCAGTACATCGCGGCCCGGGCCCACTGCCCGCTCGGGTCACCCGGGTAGGCGACCACGCCCAGCTCGTCCTTGGTGTTCTTCTTCAGGTCGGGCATCTGGTTGACCCAGACCCAGCTCGTGGCGGCCTTGCCGGTGACCACGAGCTGCTTGGTGACGTCGCTGGCGTTGCCCTCGTGGATCACGTCCGGGGTCGGGGTGGCGCCCCGCTCGCGGGCCCCCTTCCACAGCTCGAACCACCTGGTCACGTCCGCCTCGTCGAAGCCGAGTTCCTTGCCCTTGTAAAGGTCCTTGCCCTGCTGGCGCAGCCACACCCAGAACGCCTTGTAGTCGGCGCTCGGGTCCTGGGTGCCGGGGACCTTGGTCTTCTTCGTCACCTGCTCGGCCCAGGCGATGTGCTCCTCCCAGCTCATGCCGGTGGTCGGCTCCGGGAGGCCGTTGCTGGTCAGCAGGGTCTTGTTGTAGACCAGGCCCTGGGTGTTCTCGCCGGAGGCCACCCCGGCGAGCTTGCCGTCGACGACGCCGTACTCCAGCAGGCTCTTGGGGAACTTCGACACGTCGAGCTTGCCGGAGTCCTTGTAGCTGTTGAGGTCCAGCACCGTGCTGCGCTCGGCGTACTCGGACAGGTAGTTGTCGTCGATCTGGAAGATGTCCGGCGGGTTGCCGCCGGCGGTGAGCGTGGCCAGCTTGTCGAAGTAGCCCTGGTTGGCCTGCCAGGTCTTCTCGAACGTCACGTTCGGGTGCTTCTTGGTGTAGAGGGCCAGGGCGTCCTCGGTGAGCTTGGCCCGGTTCTCGCCGCCCCACCAGAAGATGGAGAGCTTGACCGTGCCGTCGCCGGCCTCGGAGCTGTCGTCGCCGCAGGCCGCGGCGCCGAAGATCAGCGGCGCGGCCACCACGGCGGCGACCAGGCCACGCAGGAATCGACGGCGGGGTGCGAGGGTACGGTGAGTGGGTTCGGCCGGCGTGCCGGCGGTGGGGGACGTTGCGGGGTGCATCTGCGCTCACTCCTCGGCGTTAGGAGGCGACGACGCCACCGGTGGTCCTGGCCGGGCCGCCCGGGTCCGCAAGGCGATGCGGACCCGGGCCCTCCGGGGTACCTCCGGGGCGGGTTCGACCGGTTTCCGGTACGGGTCCGGTCGAGTCGCGGATGACCAGTTCGGTCTGGAGCATTACCTGTGCGGTGGTGCGACGGTCGCCGACGGCCGCCGTCCGGCCCCCGCCACGCGGGCGGGGCTCGGAGTCGTGTTGCAGCAGCATGTCGACGGCCGTCCGGCCGGCGGCCGCGGTCGGTGTGGCCACCGTCGTCAACTTGGGGCGGGTGAGCCGGCTCAGCGCGATGTCGTCGACCCCGACGACGCTGACGTCCTGCGGCACCCGCAGGCCGAGCTGGTCGAGCCCTTCGATCAGCCCGATCGCCATCAGGTCGTTGTAGGCGAGCACGGCGGTGACGCCGCTGCGGCGCACCTGCTCGGCCTGCGCGCCGCCACCGGTCTCGGTGGGCGGGTTGGGGCCGAGCAGGGTCAGCTCGGCGCCGCCGGCGCGGGCGGCGGCCCCGGCCGCCCGCCGGATCTCGCGGTTGGTCCAGGACCCGCGCGGGCCGCCGAGCAGGGCGATCCGCCGGTGGCCGAGGCCGAGCAGGTGCTCGACCGCGGACCGGGCGCCCTGGCCGACGTCCATCATCACGCAGGGCAGCCCGGCCACCTGGCGGTTTATCACCACCACCGGGACCTCTCTGCTGACCTGCTCGATGAGGCTGTTGCTCATCCGGGGGCTGCACAGCAGCACCCCGTCCACCTGCTTGGCCAGGGCGTGGACCAGCTCCTCCTCGGCCGCCGGGTCCTCGTTGGTGTCGGCCACGAAGACGTGGTAGTCGCGGTGCCGGGCCTGCCCCTCGGCCGCCTTGATCAGCGGCGGGAAGAACGGGTTGGCGATGTCGGCGATGATCAGGCCGATGTTGTGCGTACGGCCGGTGATCAGCGCCCGGGCGGCCCGGTTCGGCCGGTAGCCCAGTTCCTCGGCGCTGGCCAGCACCCGTACCCGGGTCTCGGGGTTGACCAGGTGCGGCGCCGAGAAGGTGCGGGACACCGTGGAGATGTGCACGCCGGAGGCCCGCGCGACGTCGCGGATGGTGGCTGGCACGGGCGGGCCCCCTCGTCAGGTGTTGTGGCTGCGGTCACATGGGTGCCGCCAATTAATGCAAACGGTTGCTCCAGTGTCAACGGGCGATTGTTACGGCTCGATTGCGACCGCGCTCCCAGCCGACCATCAAGTCGGCACTAATCGGGACGAATGCCACGGGATTGGCATCCATCGTTGACGCCGTCTTCATCGACATGGTTTCTTCGCTGCAAACCTTTGCAGCACGAGCGGGAGGTCCACCGCATGTCACCACCACCCGGGCGGCGGCGCCGCCACGCCCTCGTCGGCACCGGGGCCCGGGCGGAGATGTTCGTCCGCGCCCTGGTCGGCGAGCACGCCGCGCACGCGGAGCTGGTCGCCTTCGCCGACGTCAACCAGGCACGGATGGACGCCCACAACCGGTGGCTGGTCGAGCTGGGTCACCCGGCGGTGCCGACGTACCGGGCCGGGGACTTCGTCGCCATGCTCGAGAAGGAACGCGTCGACGTGGTCCTGGTGACCACCGTCGACTCCACCCACGACGAGTACATCGTCGCCGCGCTGCGCGCCGGCTGCGACGTGATCACCGAGAAGCCGATGACCGTCGACGCCCCGCGCTGCCGGCGCATCCTGGACGCCGTCGCCGAGACCGGACGGCAGGTCACCGTCGCCTTCAACTACCGCTACAACCCGCTGCACGAGCAGCTGCGCCGGCTGCTCGCCGACGGGGCGGTCGGCGAGATCGGGTCGGTGCACTTCGAGTGGCTGCTCGACGTCCGGCACGGCGCCGACTACTTCCGCCGCTGGCACCGCGACAAGGCGTCCTCCGGCGGGCTGATGGTGCACAAGGCCAGCCACCACTTCGACCTGGTCAACTGGTGGCTCGACGCCGAGCCGGTCGAGGTGTACGCCGCCGGCCGGCTCTTCTTCTACGGCGACGAGGGCCGCCGGCACGGGTACGCCCGCGACTACGACCGGGCGCACGACGCCCCCGCCGCCGCCGACGACCCGTTCGCGCTGCGCCTGGCCGAGCACCCCCGGCTGCGCGAGCTGTACCTCGACGCGGAGGCCGAGGACGGCTACCGGCGCGACCGCAACGTGTTCGCCCCCGGCGTCACCATCGAGGACGACATGGCGGTGCTGGCCCGCTACAGCAGCGGCGCGACGATGACCTACCACCTCACCGCGTACGCCCCCTGGGAGGGCTACCGGGTGATGGTCAACGGCAGCCGGGGCCGGCTGGAGCTGGAGGTCGTCGAGAGCGACTTCGTCAGCCCGGCGGCGGCCGGCGCGCTCAAGGGCGCGGCCCTGCACGGCGACGAGGCCGCCGCCGAGTCCGGCGGCGCCACCCTCACCCTGCGCCCGTTCTGGGAACCGCCCACCGTCATCCCGGTCGAGGGTCACACCCGGCAGGGCCACGGCGGGGCGGACGCCCGGATGACCCGGGTGCTCTTCGGCGGGGCGGCCGACCCGCTGCACCGGGCCGCCACCGCCCGCGACGGCGCGCTCGCCCTGCTGACCGGCCTGGCGGCCAACCGCTGCATGGAGACCGGTGACCCGGTCCGGGTCGCCGACCTGCTCCCCCTGCCCTGACCCTGCGAGGAGTCCCCGTGCCAACCCCTGACCTGCTCCTCCCCGCGGACCCGGGCGTCCGCGGGCTCGCCCGGGAGCTGTACGCCCTGGCCGCGCCGCAGCCGATCATCTCGCCGCACGGGCACGTGGACCCGGCGATCCTCGCCGAGGACCGCCCGTTCCCCGACCCGGCCCGGCTGCTCATCGTGCCCGACCACTACCTCACCCGGATGCTGCTCAGCCAGGGCGTCCCCCCGGCGCGGCTCGGTGTGCCGACGGTGGACGGCAGCCCGGTGGAGCCCGACGGACGGACGATCTGGCGGCTCTTCGCCGCGCACTGGCACCTGTTCCGCGGCACTCCGTCCCGGCTCTGGCTGGAACGGACCTTCGCCGACGTGTTCGGGGTGACCACCCCGCTCTCCCCCGCCACCGCCGACGCCGTCTACGACGAGCTGGCCGCCCGGCTCGCCGAGCCGCAGTTCCGTCCCCGGGCGCTGTTCGAGCGGTTCGGCATCGAGGTGCTGGCCACCACCGAGTCGCCGCTGGACGACCTCGGCCCGCACGCCAAGCTCGCCGCGGACGGCTGGGGCGGGCCGGGTGGCCGGGTGGTCACCACCTTCCGTCCGGACAACGTGGTCGACATGGAGTTCGACGGCTGGCGGACCAACGTCGCCCGGCTCGGGGAGATCGCCGGCGAGGACACCGCCACGTACCCCGGCTACCTGGCCGCGCTGCGGGCCCGCCGGGCGGCGTTCGTGGCCGCCGGGGCGACCTCCTCCGACCACGGCCACCCGACCGCCCGTACCCTGGCGCTCTCCCCCGGCGAGGCCGCCGCGCTGTACGACAAGGGGCTGCGCGGCGAGGCCGACGCGACCGACGCCGAGGCGTTCCGGGCGCACATGCTGCTGGAGTTCGCCCGGATGTCGCTGGACGACGGGCTGGTGCTGCAACTGCACCCCGGCGCGGCGCGCAACCACAACCGCTGGCTGTACGCCACCCACGGCCGCGACGTCGGCGGCGACGTGCCGCAGGCCACCGAGTACGTCAACGCCCTCGCCCCGCTGCTCGACGCCCACGGCAACGACCCCCGGCTGCGGGTGGTCGTCTACACCCTGGACGAGTACACGTTCAGTCGGGAGCTGGCCCCGCTCGCCGGCGGGTACGCCGCGCTCTACCTCGGCGCGCCCTGGTGGTTCCTGGACTCCCCGGAGGTGCTGCGGCGCTTCCGGGAGGCGGTCACCGAGTCGGCCGGCTTCTACAACACCGCCGGGTTCGTCGACGACACCCGCGCGTTCTGCTCCATCCCGGTACGCCACGACGTGGCCCGCCGCATCGACGCCGGCTTCCTCGCCCGGCTGGTCGCCGAGCACCGGCTGGCCGAGGACGAGGCCGCCGAGACCATCGTCGACCTCGCGTACCGGCTGCCCAAGAAGGTCTTCAAGTTCGGGGAGTCGTCATGAGTGTCAGGATCACCGACGTCGAGGTGCACGACGTGCGCTTCCCCACCGCGGCGGCCGGCGACGGCTCCGACGCGATCAACCGGGGCGACTACTCGGCCACCTACGTCGAGCTGCGCACCGACGGCGGCCCGACCGGCGCCGGGTTCACCTTCACCAACGGCCGGGGCAACGAGATCACCTGTGCCGCCGTCCGCGCCCTGGCCCACCACGTGCGGGGGCGCACCGTCGCCGAGATCGAGGCCGACCCGGTGGCGTTCTGGCGCTCGCTCGTCGCCGACGTGCAGCTGCGCTGGCTGGGGCCGGAGAAGGGGGTCATCCACATGGCCACCGGCGCGCTGGTCAACGCGGTCTGGGACCTGCGCGCCAAGCTGGCCGGCAAGCCGATGTGGCGCTACCTGGCCGAGCTGCCCACCGACGAGCTGGTCGCCAACGTCGACTTCCACCACATCACCGACGCGCTGACCCCGGACGAGGCCGCCGCCATCCTGGACAAGGGCCGTGACGGGCTCACCGACCGGCTCGCCGAGCTGGAGCGTGACGGGCTGCCGTCGTACACCACCTCGGTCGGCTGGCTGGGCTACCCGGACGACAAGGTCCGGGCGCTGACCCGCGAGGCGTACGCCCAGGGGTGGCGGGCGATGAAGATGAAGGTCGGCGGGCCGCCGGAGGACGACCTGCGCCGGGCCCGGATCATCCGGGCCGAGATCGGCCCGGACGCGCTGCTGATGATGGACGCCAACCAGGTCTGGGACGTCGACGAGGCGATCGTCACCATGACCGCGCTGGCCGAGGTGGACCCGTACTGGATCGAGGAGCCGACGCACGCCGACGACATCCTCGGTCACGCCCGGATCGCCCGGGCGGTGACCGAGCTGACCGGCGGCCGGTGCCGCGTCGCCACCGGCGAGGTCGCCGCCAACCGGGTGATCTTCAAGCAGCTGCTCCAGGCCGAGGCGATCGGCGTGATGCAGGTCGACGCCTGCCGGGTCGGCGGGGTCAACGAGGTCCTCGCCGAACTGCTGATGGCGGCGAAGTTCGGGGTGCCGGTCTGCCCGCACGCCGGCGGGGTGGGCCTCTGCGAGTACGTGCAGCACCTGACCGCGTTCGACTTCCTGCGGGTCGGCACCAGCCTCGACGGGCGGATGGTGGAGTACGTCGACCACCTGCACGAACACTTCGTCGACCCGGTCCGCACCCGTGGCGGCCGGTACGTGCTGCCGACCGCCCCCGGCTACAGCACCAGCATGAGGCCGGCGTCGATCGCCGAGTTCCGTTTCCCGGACGGCCCGGCGTGGCGGTGAGCGTGGGCACGGAGCGGCTCGGCCTGGCGACCCTGCGCCGGGTGCCCGCCGAGTGCCGGCCGCTGCTGCGTCCGGGCACGGTGCCGGCCGGCGTGGTGCACCTGGGGCTGGGCGCGTTCCACCGGGCCCACCAGGCGGTCTACACCGAGGCGGCGGTCGGCGCGGCCGGCGGGGACTGGGGCATCGTCGGGGTCGCGCCGCGCAGCACCGCGCTGGTCGAGGCCCTGGCCGCGCAGGACAACCTGTTCAGCGTCACCACGCTCTCCGCCGAGGGCGCGGCTGTCCGGGTGGTCGGGGCCCTGGCCGGGGTACGCCACGCCGCCGGTGACCCGACGGCGGTGGTGCGCCTGCTCGCCGACCCGGCGATCCGGGTGGTGACGCTGACCGTGACGGAGAAGGCGTACCAGCTCGACCCGGTCAGCGGAGTGCTGCGCGCCGACGCGGAGCTGACCGGTGACCTGACCACCGACCGGCCGCCGGTCACCGTGCCCGGGCTGCTGGTACGCGGGCTGCTCGCCCGGGCCGCCGCCGAGGCCGGCCCGATCGCGCTGGTCAGCTGCGACAACCTGCCGGCCAACGGCCATCGACTGCGCGGGCTGGTGCGGCAGTCGCTGGCCCTGGCCGGCACGCCGGACGCGACGCTGGACCGGATCGCCGGGCAGGTCAGCTTCCCCTCGACGATGGTGGACCGGATCGTCCCGGCCAGCACCGGGGAGACCCTGGCCACCGCCCGGGCGCGGCTCGGGGTGGCGGACCTGGCGGCGGTGGCGGCCGAGCCGTACACCCAGTGGGTGGTCGAGGACGACTTCCCCGGCGGCCGGCCGGCCTGGGAGCGGGCCGGCGCGGTGCTGACCGACGACGCCGGCCCGTGGGAGCGACTCAAGCTGCGCGGGCTCAACGGGGTGCACTCGGCGGTGGCGTACCTGGGCGCGCTGGCCGGCTGCGAGACGATCGCGGACGCGCTCGCGCTGCCCGGCCTGACCGGGGTGCTGCGCCGCTTCGTCGCCGAGGACGTGGCCGCCAGCTTCACCCCGCCGGACGGGGTCCGGGTGACCGACTACGGCGAGCAGGTGCTGGCCCGCTTCGCCAACCCGGCGATCCGGCACCGCACCCTCCAGGTGGCGATGGACGGCTCGCAGAAACTGCCGCAGCGGGTGCTGCACACCATCGCCGACCTGCGCGCCCAGGGCCGGCCGGCGCACTGGGGCACCCTGGTGGTGGCGGCCTGGCTGCGCTTCGTGGCCGGGCGGGCCGACGACGGCCGGCACCTGCCGCTGGACGACCCGCTCGCCGACCGGATCCGGGCCGCGCTGGCCGCCGCCCCGGACACCCCGGCCGGCACGGTGGACGCGCTCTTCGCCCTGCGCGAGGTGTTCCCGGCGACGCTGGCCGAGGATGACGAGGTGCGCGACGAGGTGACCGGCTGGCTGACCGCCCTGCGCCGCCACGGCGTGGCGGCGACCCTGGCGGGTGCGGCATGAGCGCGGTGCCGCGTCTGCGAGCGCCGCAGTCGCGAAACCGAGGTGACGCCGTGAGCGCGAGGAGTGGGCCGGGTCTGCGAGCCCCGCAGTCACGAGCGGAGGTGGCACGGTGAGCGCGGTGCCGCCCGCCGCCGCCGGCGGGCTGGCGGCGTACGGCGCGCCGGGCGGTCGGGCCGGCGGGCGCCGTACGCCGGTGGCTCCGCCGCGGGTGGCGATCATCGGGGCGAACGGGCACGGCCGCTGGCACCGCCGGGTCCTCGCCCCGCTGCACGAGGCCGGCCGGGTACGGCTGGTGGCGCTGGTCGACGTCCGCCCGATCGAGGAGGAGGCGGCCGCGCCGGTGCCGCCGGAGGCCACGGTGCACACCGACCACCGGGTGATGCTCGCCGCCGCCCGGCCGGACGTGGTGATCGTCTGCACCCCGCCGCACACCCACCTGCCGATCGCCCTGGACGTCCTGGCCGCCGGCGCGGACCTGCTGCTGGAGAAGCCGCCGGTGCTCTCCACCGCCGAGCACCGGACGCTGTCGCGGGCGCTGGCCGACACCGGCCGGGTCTGCCAGGTGGGCTTCCAGGCGCTCGGCTCGGCCGCCCTGGCCGAGTTGACCGGCGCGGTGCGGCAGGGCCGGCTCGGCACGGTCACCGGCATCGCCACCGTCGCGGCCTGGCAGCGCTCGGACGGCTACTACGCCCGCTCCCCCTGGGCCGGCCGGCGCACCCTCGACGGGCGGCCGGTGCTGGACGGGGCGTTGGCCAATCCGCTGGCGCACGCCGTGATGCAGTGTCTGGCGGTGGCCGAGGCGGTGGCCGGCGCGCCCGTGCGCCCGGCGGCCGTCGAGCTGGAGCGGTACCGGGCCCGCCCGATCGAGGTGGACGACACGGCGACCCTGCGGGTGCTGTCGCGCGGCGGGCCGCCGATCGTGGCCGCGGTGACCCTGGCCGGTGAGGACTTCGTCGCCGGTGAGGTGATCGTGACCGGCACGGCGGGCCGGGCGGTGCTGGAGTACCCGACCGACCGGCTGCTGCTGCCCGGCGACGACGCGCCCCGGGAGGTGCCCGGGCGGCGTGGCCTGCTGGAGAACCTGGTGGCGCACCGGGCCGACCCCGCCGGGGTGCCGCTGATCGCGCCGCTGGCGCGTACCGCGCCGTTCACCGCGGTGCTGGAGGTGGTCCAGGCCGCGCCCGAGCCGGCGCTGCTCGGCGGCGAGCTGGTGAGCGTGACCGGGGAGGGGCCGCAGCGGGTGGTGACGGTACGTGGGGTGAACGACGCCCTGCGCCGGGCCACTGAGCAGGGGGCGCTGCTGTCGGAGCTGGCGGTGCCATGGGCGGTGCCGCCGGTACGCAGGGAACTCACGGACGAGGGGGACGGCTGACCGCGGGCCCGGGGAGGGGCCACGGAAAACGCACTGCAAACGCCGGACGACCCGGCCGTCGGCAAATAGGGCGCAACAGCCGCAATCTCGACCGCGACCGGCCGAGTGAATGCCGCTTGTCACGATTCAATGCAAAATAGCTGCATATTGATTTCATTGACTGTCTTGTGTGACTTTCCTTACCGTCAGTCGTATCGGCATTTCGTACCCGTCACGGAATCCGCCGCACCGACCGGACACTTCGGAGAGCTCACATGCGTCCACCACTTCTCGGGGCGACCCTGGTCGCCTTCTCCCTGATCCTCGTGCCGGGCGCGGCGATCGCCGCGCCCGGCCCCACCGCCACCGACACCGCCGGCGTCCCCCGGGCCGTCGAGGCGCTGGCCCGCCAGACGCTGCCGGCCGGCGACGGCTGGGCCGCCGACGGGGTCGGCACCACCGGCGGCGCGGCGGCCGGGACCGACCAGGTGCACCTGGTCCGCACCCGCGCCGAGCTGGTCCGCGCCCTGGGCGGCGACAACGCCACCAACAGGGCCAACGCCACCCCCAAGGTGATCGTCGTCGACGGGGTCGTCGACGGCTTCGAGGCCGACGACGGCACCCTGCGCAGCTGCGCCGATCTGGCCGACCCGGCGTACTCGCTGCCGGAGTACCTGGCCGCCTACGACCCGGCGGTCTGGGGCAGGGTGGCGCCCACCGGGGCGCTGGAGGCGGCCCGGGTGCGCTCGGTGGCGAACCAGACCCGGCAGACGCAGATCAACGTCGGCCCGAACACCACGATCGTCGGGCTGCGCGGGGCGACGCTGACCGGCCTGACCCTGATGATCGACGGGGCCAGCAACGTCATCGTGCGGAACCTGACCTTCGACGACGCCCGGGACTGCTTCCCGGCCTGGTCCCCCACCGACGGCGACGCCGGCAACTGGAACTCCCAGTACGACCAGATCTCGGTGCGCCGCAGCGAACACGTCTGGATCGACCACAACACCTTCACCGACGGCGACAACCCGGACAGCGCCCAACCGACCTACTTCGGCCGGCCGTACCAGGTGCACGACGGGTCGCTGGACGTCACCCACACCGCCAGCCTGGTCACCGCCTCCTGGAACCGGTTCACCGGGCGGGACAAGCTGATGCTCATCGGCTCGTCCAACACGGTCGGCCCGGACGTCGGCCGGCTGAAGGTGACCCTGCACCACAACCTGTTCGACCGGGTGCTCCAGCGGCTGCCCCGGGTCCGCTTCGGCCAGGTCGACGTCTACAACAACTGGTACCGGCTCGCCGACCCGGGCTTCGACTACGCCATCGGGGTCGGAGTGCAGTCCGCGGTGCACGCCGAGAACAACTACTTCTCCCTGGGCGCCGGCATCGCCGCCGAGGACCTGCTGCACGACTGGGGCGGCACCGCGATCACCACCCGGGGCAACTGGGTCCGCGCCGACGGTGACCGGCCGCGCCCGGTAGACCTGGTCGCCGCGTACAACGCCGGCCACGACCCGGACCTGGGCGTCGACGCCGGCTGGACGCCGACCCTGCGCGCCGGTCGGGTGCTGCCCGCGCCGGTGCTCCCGATCGTGGTCGGGGCGCTCGCCGGGGCGGACCGGCTGCCGCTGTAGGCCCGCGGGCGCGTCGCGTGTTCCGCGCGGCGCGCCGGCAGGACGTGGGCCGCCGCGTCCGGCGCTCAGCGCGGCGGCCCACCCACACCCCACCACCCGATCCCCTACCCGTACACCGTCGACCCCGTCGGCGGGGTGGAGGCGGCCGTCACCGCCGGCGCCGGCCACCTCGCACGGTGAGTCCCGGGTCCCGGCGCGGGCGTCCCACCGCGCCGGGACCCACCCCGCCGCCCGGATGGCCCGGCCCCCGCCCCCGGGCAGGTTGCTGCCGGGTCGACGTTCGAAGTCACCCCCCGCCGGGGACAATGGGGGCCGCGGGGCGACCGGACCCGGGCGACGAGGGGCGGGAGGTGGCCGCGGTGGGGACGTACGGATCGGCGTACGACGCCGCGGCGCGGGTCTTCCCCGGCGACGACCCCACCAGCGTGGCGCACCGGCACACCGACTGGGCGGCCACCCCGCTCGGCCCCGTGACGTCCTGGCCGGCCGAGCTGCGGGCGGCGGTGCGTACGGTGCTTCCCTCCACCATCCCGATGCTGCTGTGGTGGGGCCCCGAGCTGGTGCAGATCTTCAACGACGCGTACACGCCGATCATGGGCGACAAGTACCCGGCCGGCATCGGGCAGGCCGCCGCCGAGTGCTGGCCGGACGTGTGGGACGCGATGGGACCGCTGGCCGAGGGCGTCCTCGCCGGCCGGGGCGCCGCGCACGGCGAGAACACCATGCTCTACATGTACCGGCACGGGTACTGGGAGGAGACGTACTGGACGTTCTCCTACAGCCCGATCTGCGACGACCGGGGCGGGGTGGCCGGGATCTTCGTGGCCACCTCCGACGTGACCCGGCGGGTGGTCGGCGACCGGCGCCTCTCCCTCCTGCGTGACCTGGGCGAACTCTCCATCGCCGAGGCGGACACCGCCGCCGACGCCGTCCGCGCCGCCGTCGCGGTGCTCGCCCGCGGCCATGCCGACCTGCCACTGGGCCAGGTCTACCTGCGCGAGCGCTTCGACGCGCCCGACGCCGACACGGCGCAGCAGGACACCCTGACCCTGGCCGCCTCCTTCGGCGAGGCTCCACCCGGGCGGCTGGCCACCGCCGGGCAACTGCCCGAGGTGACGCAGGTGCTGCGCACCGGACACCCGGCCCGGATCACCGACCTCGGCGAGCTGCTGCCCGAGTCCCACCGGCCCGACCTGCACCCGGGCACGGCCCCGGTCGTGGAGGCGGTGGCGCTGCCGCTGCTGGCCACCGGGCGCAGCCGGCCGGTCGGGGTGCTGGTGCTCGGGGTCAGCCCGTTCCTCGCCCTCGACGAGCCGTACCGGCACTTCATGGACCTCGTCGCCAGTCGGGTGTCGACCGCGCTGACCGACGTGCTGGCGTACGAGGCGCAGCGCCGCCGGGCCTCGGCCCTGGTCGAGCTGGACCGGGCCAAGACCGAGTTCTTCACCGACGTCAGCCACGAGCTGCGCACCCCGCTGACCCTGATCGCCGCGCCGGTGCAGGAGAGCCTGGCCGACCGGCGCGAGCCCCTGCCGCCGGCGCAGCGGGAACGGCTGGAACTGGTGCACCGCAACGTCGGCCGGCTGCGCAAACTGGTCAACGACATGCTCGACGTGGCCCGCATCGAGAGCGGGCGGACCGACCCGGACCGGGCGCCCACCGACCTCGCCGCGCTCACCACCGGCGTCGCCGAGTCGTTCGCGCACGCCATGCGCCGCGCCGGGCTCACCTACACCGTCGACGTCGCGCCGCTGCCGCGCACCGCGTACGTCGACCGCGACATGTGGGAGAAGGTGGTGGTCAACCTCCTCTCCAACGCGCTCAAGTACACCCCGGCCGGCCGGGTCGAGGTGCGCCTGCGCGGCGACGACACCCACGCCACGCTCGCCGTCGGCGACACCGGCGTCGGCGTGCCCGCCGAGGAGCTGCCGCTGGTGTTCCGGCGCTTCCACCGGGCGCACGGCGCCGGGCACACCGAGGGCACCGGGATCGGGTTGGCCCTGGTCCGCGAACTGGTCCACCTGCACGGCGGCGACATCGAGGTCGAGTCCGTCGAGGGCGCCGGCTCCACGTTCACCGTCCGGCTGCCGTACGGGACGGCGGCAGCGGCGGCGCAGCCGCCGGAGATCGGCGGGCCCGCGTACCCCCGGGAGGCCCTGAGCTGGACCGCGGCGAGGAGCACGGCGCCGGCCCCGGCGCCCGCGCCGGCCCGCCCCGCCGCGGCCCCGTCGGTGCTGGTGGTGGAGGACAACGCCGAACTGCGCGCGTTCCTGGCCGGGCTGCTCGCGCCGCACTACCGGGTGGTGACCGCGGTGGACGGCCGCGACGCGCTCGAGCAGGCCCGCGCCCGGCCACCCGACCTGGTCCTCACCGACCTGATGATGCCCCGGCTCGACGGCGTCGGGCTGCTGCGTGAGCTGCGCGCCGACCGGCGCACCGCCACCGTGCCGGTGATCGTGCTCTCCGCCCGCGCCGGGGAGGAGGCGGCCGTCGAGGGGCTGCGCGCCGGCGCCGACGACTACCTGGCCAAGCCGTTCTCCTCGGAGGAGCTGCGGGCCCGGGTCCGCGCCCACCTGGAGCTGTCCCGGCTGCGCAACCACGAGGCGACCTGGCGGGCCGCGCTGATCGACTCGTTGCAGGACGCGTTCGTGGTCATCGAACCGGACAGCACGATCGTCGAGGCCAACGAGGCGTTCGGCCGGCTGGTCGGGATCGCGCGGCTGGAGCTGCCGCTGCGCCCGCCGTTCGCCTGGTGGCCGGAGGACCAGCTGGAGCCGGAGCAGCAGGCTCGCATCACCGGGGCGCTGGCCGCGGCGGCGCGCGACGGCCGGGGCCGGGTGACGCTGCCGGCGTGGCACGCCGACGGCCACCGGATCTGGGTGGAGGCCGTCTACAACTGCGTACGCGAACCGGGCACCGCCCGCCTGCTCTACGTGGCCACCCTGCGCGACGTGACGACCGAGGTGGGAGCGGCGGCCCGCAGCGCGACCCTGGCCGCGCTGGCCTCCCGGCTGGCCGGGGCGACCGACATCGGCGAGGTGCTCGACGCGGGCCTGCGGGAACTCTGTGGGCTGGTCGGCGGCGCGCGCGGGATCGCGGTGGCGCTCGACGGCGCCGGCGCGCCGGTGGTGGTCGGCGCGGGTGTCGAGTTCACCGAACCGGTCCGGCGGGTCCTCGCCGAGCTGCGGCCGGACGGCGAGCCCCAGCTGACCCGCGACGACGCCGGCCGGGTGACCGGGATCGGCGCCCGGATCGAGCCGGGGCACGCCGAGGGTGGCATCTGGGTGGAGCTGGACCGGCCGCGCCCGCTGCCGGCGCTGGACCTGCCGCTGGTCCGGCAGCTCGGCGGCGCGCTCGCCCAGGCGCTGGTCCGGGCCCGCGCCTTCCAGACGCAGCGCACGGTGGCCCTGGCCATGCAGCGGGCGCTGCTCGGCCCGGTCGAGCTGCCCGGCGGGTTCGCCGTGCGCTACGAGCCGGCGGTGCGTCCGCTGGAGGTCGGCGGCGACTGGTACGACGTGGTCCCGCTCCCCGACGACCTGGTCGGTGTGGTGGTCGGGGACTGCGTGGGCCGGGGGCTGTCCGCGGCCACCGTGATGGGGCAGCTGCGCAACGCCTGCCGCGCCCTGCTGTTGCAGGCCAAGAGCCCGGCGGAGGTGCTGGCCGCGCTGGACGACTTCGCCCGGCTCGTCCCCGGCGGGGGCAACACCACCGTCTTCTGCGCCATCGTCGACCGGGCGCTCGGAGTGCTGCGGTACTCGTCGGCCGGGCACCCGCCCGCGATCCTCACCCACCCGGACGCCACCTCCGAACTGCTGGACCGGGCCGGTTCGGTGCCGCTGGCGAGCGTGACGGTCAGCGGCCGGCCCGAGGCCGAGGTGCGGCTGCGTCCCGGCTCCACCCTGCTGCTCTACACCGACGGCCTGGTGGAACGGCGGCGGGAGCTGATCGACGCGGGCATCGCCCGGGCGGTCGCCATCCTCACCGAGGGTCGTCAACTGCTCGAGGGTGAGCTGGCCGACCGGCTGGTGCGCGACCTGCTGCCCGACGTCCGCGACGACGACGTCGCGGTGCTCGTCTACCGGCACCGGGAGCCGGCCCTCTTCCACGCGACGCTCGCCGCCGACCCGGCGCAACTGCGGCCCACCCGGGAGTCGCTGCGGGCCTGGCTGGTCGGGCTCGGGGTGGGCGAGTCGGACGTCGAGGCCGCGCTGATCGCCGTCGACGAGGCGTGCGCCAACGCCATCGAGCACGGCTACCGGTTCGCCCCCGGCGCCACCGTGACGGTCCGGGGACACCTGCGCGCCGACCGGCTGGAGGTCGAGGTCGCCGACACCGGCGGGTGGCGGGAGGCCGGCGCGGAGGGGTCGGAGCGGGGGCGAGGGCGATTGATCATGGCGCGGCTGATGGACGAGGCGGTCATCGACGGCACTCCGCGGGGGACGGTCGTGCGGCTGGTCAAGCGGCTGTCCGGCACCGCCTGACCCGTCGCCCATCCGACGGCCGTCACCATCGGTGAGTGATGATCGGCTATAAGTAGGGGATGGAGCTCCCGCCGTACCTCGCGACCATGCCGATGCACGCGATCACCGAGATCCACGGTGAGCGTGGCCTGCTGGAGCGGTTCCGGCTGGAGATCCGAACCTTCGACCCGGCGGCCCGCGAGCGCCTCACCGAGGCCCTCGACCTCGCCGCCGACCTGCACCGTGACGACCGGCGGGTACGCGAGCCGTACCTCAACCACCTGCTGCGGGTGGCGATCCGGATGATGCACCACTACCAGGTGCGTGACGTCGACGTCATCGTCGCCGGCCTGCTGCACGACGCGGTGGAGGACCACCCCGACGAGCTGGCCGGTCCGGGCGCCGCCGACCCGACAGCGGCGGCGCTGGCCGCGCTCGCCGACCGTTTCGGCCCGCGCGTCGCCCGCCTGGTCGGCGCGGTCACCAATCCGGCGTACGACCCGGGCCGCGACCGGCACGTCCAGTACCGCGAGCACGTGGCGGCCAGCCTGGACCGGGAGCCGTGGGCCCGGGTCATCAAGATCTCCGACTTCACCGACAACGGGCTGGGCGTGGTCTACACCATCGGTCCGAAGGTGGCCCGCTCGGCGGCGAAGTACCGCCCGCTGGTGCCGGTGTTCCGGGACCTGATCTCCCGGCCGGACACACCGCTGTCCGCGCCGGTGAAACGGCACATCTTCGCCCAGCTCGACCTGGCCGAGGAGCGGTTCAGCGCGATCCTCGACCAGCCGAACTAGCCCCCGGCGATCATGACCGCTTCCGGGTGGATGGCACGATGTCCACCATGGACTGGATGCCGTTGCTGAGCACGGGAGCGGGCGCCCTCATCGCGCTCTCCGGCAGCCTCCTGGTCGACCTGCGCCGGGAGCGCGACACCCGCTCCCGTGACCGCGACCTGGACCGCTGGCGCACCTGCGTGGACTTCGCCCTCGCCCTGGACGCGGCGCACACCGCGCTGCGGACCGTCCCCGCCGGCGACCGGCAGGCGGCCGGCGTCGCGATGACCGAGGCCGGGGCGTACCAGGCGCGTGAGCGGCTGCTGATGTCCGGCACGCCGGACCTGGTGGTGGCCGGCGAGGCCGCCTTCCACCGCCTGGTGGCGATGCGCAAGCTGATCGGCGCGGGCTCGGACCTGCGCTCGCCCGCCGGACACGAGTCGTACCACGAGTTCGCCGAGACGCTGTGGACGTTCCGGATGGCGGTCCGCAAGCACTTCGGGCACCGGGCGATCCAGCCGGGGGCGCTGGAACGCAGGGACTGGTCGGAGCGGCACGAGTGCGCGTACTGCGTGACGGCGACCGACTGACCGGTCCCCCGCCCGTCAACCGGCCTGCGGCGTGTTCGCGGGCACCCTGGCGTACCACTGGCGGACGTCCCGGGCGTGCACGCTGAGCCGTCCCTCCGGCACGGTGGTGGTCCGCACCACCGCCTCCCGATGCGCGACCAGCAGGTCACGCAGCCCCGCATGCCTCATGGACATCGCCTGCAGCGCGCGTATCCGGGTGAAGGAGACCTGGGGCAGCAGTTCCGCCACCTGGTCCTCGTCGGGCAGGACGCGGTCCAGTGGCACGTCCTGGGCGGACGCGGCCGCGAGGCTGAAGAACAGCTCGGTCGGAGTGGCCGGGCGCCGGGCACTCACCGCGTCGATGCTCTGCCGTTGGCCGGTACGCACCCACGGCACGTCCGCCGG
The DNA here is from genome assembly GCF_900090295.1 of Micromonospora coxensis. Lineage (NCBI taxonomy): Bacteria > Bacillati > Actinomycetota > Actinomycetes > Micromonosporales > Micromonosporaceae > Micromonospora > Micromonospora coxensis. The sequence goes on from NZ_LT607753.1 coordinate 1,158,552, forward strand.
GAGGTGGGCCATCGCCCAGGCGGCGTGATGCGGCACGGTGAGATTCACGGTCAGCGTCTGCTTCCGGGGCAGCGCCAGCTCCACCCCGCGCGCTCGCGCCAGCCAACCGACCCACCCGATGGTCGTCCACCGACGCTGCTCGTCGAGGACCATGGTGCGCGCCAGTTCGCCGGGCAGGTCCCGTACCGATGCCTCCGCGAGGTCCCAGGCCAGATCGGGGTCGTGCCGGTCGACCGCCGTCACCAGGTCGTAGGAGACGTCCAGGCCGGTGGCCGCGACGACGTCCGCCGGCGTGAGGCGGCCGACCGCGTCGACGACCTCCGCCGCGTCGTCGCCGTGGTCGGCGAGGTCGAACGCGTTGATCAGGCGCGGCACCGCCACCAGGTCGTCCCGCCGCCCGTAGCCGAGTCGCCCGGCGAGCCGGTCGACCGAGATCTCGCCGGCGATGGCGCGGCTCCAGTCGTCCCGGCCCCACAGCAGGAACACCCGGAGCAGATCGGCGACCCGACGCGGCCCGGCGATCAGGTGCGCCGTCTTCGACCAGCGGGAGAAGACCTTCTCGGTCCAACTGCTGTACGTCCGCCCCGGCAGCAGGCCCACCCGGGCCAGGTGCCGCACGGCGGCGAACAGGCTGGCCGGGTCCTGGAGGTGTTCGAGTTCGGTGGTGAAGACCCGCCAGCGGTGCGAATGGCCGCTCACCGTCTCGAGCAGTCGGCGCCCCGCGTCCGGGCTCACCCGCTCGACCGCCGCCATCAGGTCGGCCGCGTCGAGCTGGTGGTTGAACATCGCGAATCCGACCTGGCGTTCCAGCGGGGTGTTCCGTCTCCCGCTGCGGTCCGTGACCGGCCGACTGACCTCGTCGAGCACGGCCTTCGCGCGTTCGGGGTGCAGACGCTCCAGAACGCGGAGCACGGACGCCGTCTGGCCCGGGGTGGCGCTGCGCCGCAGGCGCTTGCCCCAGCCGACGCCGCCCATCCGCCCTTCGACGGCGTCGAGCACCTGATGACCGGCGTCGGAGAGACCGGCCAGGGTGAGCGTCTGCGCGGTGGCCAGGCACCACTGCACCGTGGCGTCCGGTGAGAAGGACAGCAGGCGCGAGTGGAGGTTCCCGGGGTCGAAGTGCCGCAGGTACTCGCCCGCGATGCCCGGGTACAGGGCCCGACCCAACCGGTGGAAGTGCACCTGCGCGTCCGGCGTCGGGGCGTTGCGCATGGCGTGCAGCAGCCGCTGGTGGGAAACCCGGGCGGACAGCTCCCGCATGGCCACCTCACCCAGCTCACGGTCCTCGCCGAGCATGACCGCCAGTTGCGGCCCCCAGGAGCGCAGCGACTTGTTGATCTCGTTGGCGACGGCCTCGACGGCCGCCTCCATGATCTCTTCCCGGTAGTCGATGCCGGCCTGCCAGACGCCCTTGATCAGGTAGTACTTCGTCGAGGTGCGGGGATCGTTGGCCACCTGGTCGAGCACCCACTGCCGGCCGAGGAAGCCGGCCAGGAGATGGGCGAAGGACGCCCCGGTGAAGCGGTATTGGTCGTCGATCGCCTGGGTCACCGAGAGCAGCATCCCGGCGCCCTTGCCGTCGCGCGCCTGGGTCACCCGGGACGCCAGGTGCTGGGCGAGGGTCTTGTGCGCGGTGGAGTCCCGGTCGGTGGTGATGACCCGGAACGCCGTCATGCCGTGGATCCGCAGGACCGTGTTGAGCAGGTCGGCCGCCTCCGTCGGCAGCGCGTCGACCAGCAGCAGGTTCCGTACCGCCGAGTCGAAGTGCCGGAACTCGTTGAGCAGCATGGTGCAGAACTGCGGGTTGTAGTCGTACAGCTCGCCGAGGGCGAGCCGGAGTTCCCGGGCCTTGCTGGACCGCATGGACTTGCGGATGCGTTCCTCGTGCGTCCTGATCACCGCACGCCAGTCGGTGTCCTCCCGGCCGAAGTGCATCCGCAGGGTCAGCCACGCGAGTTGCAGAGCCACGCCACGGTTCGCCGGCGGGACGCTGTCCAGCAGGTCCTGCACGTCGGGCTCGTTGTCCACCGGAGCGGCCCACACGCCATCGCCGGTGGCCTGCCGGATCAGCTTGTCCACCCGGCGCACCGTGATGTAGTCCAGCACCCGGTTGCGGGACAGCCCGCGCAGGATCTCGCTGCCCCGCTCCCGCAGGACCGTGTTCGTCACGTCGTGGTGCAGTCGCACCATCCGGTACTCGATGCGGAAGAGGTCGGTCCGGTTGCGCGGGCCGATCGCCCGGTCGAGCTGCGCGGCGAAGGCTTCGGCCACCCACTCGGCGCAGCGGTCGAACGCCGCGTCCTCGATCAGGTCCCGACGTCGGGCCAGCACGTAGAGGACATCGGCCAGACCGGCCGGGGTCATGGCGCGGGAGCTGTCCGGCAGGGTGTCCGCGAACTGCTTCAGCAGTCGCGGCAGCAGGTCGTCACCGAGCGCGCCGTCGACGAGTCGGAGCAGCGCGGCGCGTTCTGCGACGTCGACGTTGGACATCCAGGTGGCGAAGCCGTCCACCCGCTTGGCGGCGGCGATGATGCCGTCGCACACCGCCTCGGAGCCGAGCCGGGCACCGCGCAGCAGGGACAGGACGTCACGCTGGGACGGGTCGGCCACCCGCAGGGCGTTGACCAGCTCCCGGCCGCCCAGCTCGATCAGGACCGGGTCGATGGACTGGTCCGGGTGTGCCCCCGGCTGGTCGTCACGCCCGTACTCCCGCAGGACCTGCCGACACCGCTGGTAGCTGCTGAAGCGCCAGTGTCCCCGCCGGTATCCCCGCTCCGCGCCCAGCGCGATCAGCTCCTGCGGGGTGAGACCCTGCAGGTGTCGCTCATGGGTCTCACTGCGCAGCAGCGACCGTGCCGCCATGCCCGCCACCTGGTCCCGGCCACCGTCACCGAGGCGACCGAACAGGTTGCGGAACTCCGCCTCGGCCTGCTGCACGCTGCGACCGCCGGCCGCGTCCGCGAGGGCTGCGGTGAGGGCCCGGGCGTCGTTGGGGTACCGCTCGGCCAGGCTGCGTACGGTCGCCGAGTCGACGCCGGCCAGTTCCGGCGTCTGGGCGACCAGGGTGAGGGCGAAGAGGCGGCTCGCCTCCACCCCACCGGGCGCGGTGACCACCGCCACCGTGTCGGTCTCCCAGTCCCTCAGGCTGTGCGGCTCGTAGCGCAGCACCGCGAGGACCGAGGCGTCGAGCTGCTCGGCCACCTCGGGCAGGATCCGGTCGACGTCGCCCTCACCCACCGGCAGCAGGTCGTCGAGGATCAGCAGCCGGGGGCCGGCGCCGGCCTCGGCCAGTGCCAACGCGTGCCGGCCCAGCGCCACCAGTTCGTCGGTCTCCGGCAACCACGTGGCGTTCACGCTCATCATGGCGACCGTCCACCGCGGGGCCGGTGCGTCGGGGGCGGCGAGCCGGCGGGCCACCTGGCCGGCGATCACGGTCTTGCCGCTGGACGCCGGCCCGCCCAGGACGACAGTGGCCACCGGCCGGTTGCGCAGCACGCTCAGGATCTCGTCGACCTGCCCCATGGGGGCCTCGGGCACCGGCTCCCGGACCGGCCGGCTCCAGTCCCGCAGATAGCAGTCCCGCCGCTCCAGCAGGGCGCGGCGGCAGCGGCCGGCCCAATTCTCCCAGTCATCCCCCCACAGCACGCGCGCCGCGCCGTCGACGTCGCGCCGGTCGTCCGGGAGCGACTCGCCGCCGCCGTCGACCCGCAGCAGCCGCCATCCTCCGCCGGCCGGCACGAGCAGGGCGTCGTGGCGACCGTCGACACGCAGCGCGGCCAGCCGGGAGGCGGCCTCGTCCTCGTCCATCGGCACGAACTGCCCGCCCTCCCACGCCCCGGCCGCCACCACCCGGCGCCGGGGCATTCCGACCAGCTCGCCCAGGAGCCACAGGGCCGCCGGCAGGGCCAGGGTCGCGTCCTCGATCGTGGTCGGCGGCAGGCAGCCCGGCACCCCGTACCGGGTCGGCGCCGGACGGGTGGCGAACTCCAACTCCTCGAGGAGCAGGCCGACGGCCTCGGCGGCTGCGGACAGGGCCGACCGGGACGTCGCGGTCAGCGGCTGCCAGCCCTGCTGAGGGCCGTGGCCCCGACCGGGGGACGACCTCTGCACCGGTGCGTTCGTGTCGGGGGCCGGCCCGCCCTCGCCGTTCGTCGTGGCTGTCGCCGTCGGGACCGGCGACAGCCCCAGCAGCAGGTGACCGTTGCGGGCCGGACGGGCGACGGTGACCTCCAGTCGCCGCTCGCGTCGACGCAGGTCGTCCCGGTACGCGGCGTCGCCGGCGCCGTCGACCCACGGCCGGGGGCCGCCGTCCAGCACCTCGACGAGCGCGCAGAGCCGGTCGAAGGCGGGGACGTCCAGCACCTCGGCCAGCCCCGGGTCCACATCGGTGGAGGTGACGGCGTCACAGAGCCACTTCACCGCGTCCAGGTCGTCGGCGGTGAAGCCGTATCCGAGGTTCGCCGCGCCATCGTGTGCCACGCTGCGGACCAGCGTGTCGACGACGTCGGCGTCGAGCTGCCCGAGCACCGCACCGATCCGGTGCGGGTCCCCGCCGCCGCGCCGGATCTGGTCGAGCGCCAGCAGAGCGCCGACGACAAGCTCCCGCGGTCCTGGCTCCGGCATGGACACGGCGCATCTCCCCCTCGGAGGACGCACCCTCGACCGGACGAGAGACCACCCGACAGGCATGGCGTCCATACTCGACGCTGGTGATCGTGAGCCGTCAGCCTAATCGTCGATCCGTCGTCAGATCGCCTTCATCGGATATGCGACAGCACGGTCAACGTCGAGGCCGACTGCACGACGAGCAGGTCCCCGACGGCCCCCACGCCGGTCGGGGCGTCGTCCCAGGGCAGCTCCGTCACCTCGCCCAGATCCACGTCGTACACCCGCAGCCACCGGTCGCCGGCGATCGCGACGAACCGGTCGGCGGCGGCGACGCTCATCGCCGGGGTACGGCTCGGCAGCCCGACGGTGGCACGTAGCCGGTGCACCGCCACGTCACCCCGAGCGCCGATCCAGGCGACGACCGTCCCGGCGGGGGACATCGACAGCGCGTGCACCGTGCCGGAGAGGATCGGGGTGCCCGCCCGAACCGGGGCGCCGTCCGGGCTGACGTCCACCACCTGGATGCGTCCCCGCACGGTCGCGACGGCCGCCCGTCCGCCACTCATCCGCACCGCGCGGGTGGGTCCCCCGCCGAGCGGGTGGGGGCGGACGTCACCCTCGACCGGGTCCAGCACCGTCCAGCCGCTGTCGGCGGGCAGCACGATCCGGCCGTCGCCGGTCCAGGAGACGCTGTCCAGCACCCTTCCGTCCGGTGGTCGTACCTGATCCACCCGCCCCTCGGTGGGATCCCAGACGTCGACGCCACCGTCGGATCGGGCGATCGCCACGACCGGCGTCCCCCGCCGTACCGTGAGGGCCAGGGCGGACGGCACCGCCCGGTCCGCCGGCGCGGGCAGCTCGCCCACCGGCGCCAGGTCCGGCACCCGCCAGAGCCGCACCACACCGTCGTCGTGGGCGGTCGCCGCCAGGCCGTCGGTCACGCTCACCCGGTACATCGGGGCGCCTTCCACGGTGCGTGCCGCGTCGGGCCGCCACCGCGCCTCGGGTGACGTGTCCTCGACGAGTTCGGCCACACCGTGTCGCCGGGCGAGCAGGGACAGCAGGAAACCTCTGTTCCCCGTCACCCTCGGCCGGGCGCGCAGGGCCGCGCAGACGGCGCGCAACCCCTCCGCCACGTCGTGGATGTCGGCGGCGGCGAGCGCCGGATCCGTCGGCGCGGGCAGGGCGGCGAGCAGGAAACCGTGGTTCAGCAGATAGGGCCGGACCGTGCCGGCGCGGGGTAGGCATCGCAGGACGGCGCGGACCAGGAACGGGTCGGCCGTCGACCAGTCCGGCCCCTCCGGCGTGGCGGGGACGAGGTCGCGCAGGACCGCGACGACCCGTTCGACCGGCACCCGGGCCGGCGACGCCGGCGGCGACACCGGAAGACGCCAGGCCGACGTGCCCGTCTCCGAGCCGGTGCGGGTCAGCAGGCCGGCCACCGCGTCGACCGCGTCCGCCACGTCCTGCGCGGTCCGGTCCCTGCCCGCGAGACCGCTGGCCAACGACGGCCAGAACGCCTCCGGCACCGGCTCGTCGGGCAACGCGTCCAGCGGGGCCACCAGATCCGCCGCCCAGCGGTCGTCGCGCCGCAGGTCCCGCAGGGTGTGCAGGAGGTCGCTGTGCAGGACGGCGGCGATCGCCGTCCGCGCCCCGGACAGCGTGCCACCGCCGCACAGTTCCCGAGCGGCGCGGGCCGCCGCCCGGAAGCTCGTCCGACACAGGGGGGCGAGCTGGTGGGCGAGGTTCTCGGCCTCCCGCCGGCCGTCCGGCCCCTGCGCGTACGGCGACCCGGGGGCACGGACGAGCCGCTGCCGCAGATAGACGCGGAGGTCCGTCGACGTGTCCGGCAACTGGTCCAGCCGCAGCAGCACCGCGTCCGGCCGGACGCCGAACGGGTCGCCGCCGCGCACGGCCGCCACCAGGCGCACCGAGGGCAGCTTCGCCAGGTCGGCCAGCAGTCCCCCGAGTTCGTGGGCATCGGCCGCCGACTCGTGGGTGAGGTCGACGAGGATGCCGTGGCACCCGGGATCGTCCGCCAGGCGGGCGATCAGCTCGGCGGGGGCGAGGCGCAGGCCGCCGTAGAGCTGTGCGCTGATCTCCCGGGCGGCGTCGGCGACCGGGTGGTGGTACCGGATCCGCAGCGCGGCGGAGACCAGGCCCGGCGCGACGCCGACGGACCTGCGCAGCGGCCGGGGCAGACGCTCCCGCATCCGCCGGTCGCCGGTGACCGCGGCCCAGCCGAGCAGGGCGGACTTGCCACAGCCGCGAGGCCCGGTGACCACCATCGGCCCGCCGTGGGGACCGCTCAGGTGCGCGGTCAGCAGCGCCATGGCCGACCGGCGGCCGGTGAAGAACCAGCCCTTCTCGTCCCGGTCCTCGACCCCGCGCGCGACCCCGCGCCAGGACGCGTCCAGCCAGAGCGGCGCGTCCAGTGGCAGGTGACGGGGATTCGGCAACATCCGGCTGGGCACCACCCGCTGGGTGATCGGCCGCGCCTCCTGCCCCGCCGGCAGGCGGAGGTTGACCGCCGCCATCAGGTCCTCCACGACGAGGTACTCGTCGGTCTGCCGACCGTCCCCGACGACGTGGGCGAACGCGTCGGCGAAGGCGAGCTGCTTCGCGACCTCGTTACGGGATGCGGCCGAGACCACGCAGAAGTTCACCCGGGTCGCCTCGCGTTGGGTGACATCGCTCAGCTTGCCGACCGCCTCCGTCACCCCGTGCTGGGCGTAGCAGGCGTCGAGGATGAGGACGAACTCGTCGAGCACGGGAAACGTCAGGGCCGGCATCAGGAGATCGGCGGCAGGGACCATCGTCCTGGCGACGTGCAGGGGGTTGCCCTCCCTGCCGGGCAGGTGCCAGGTGTCGTCGATGGTGCGGACGTACCCGTGCCCGGTGTAGTAGACCAGCAGGCGCAACGGTGGCGGCTGTTCCTCGCCGTCGCGCTCCCGCTTCCGCGCGGCCAGCCACTCGTTGAGTGTCCAGCGCAGCCAGTCGCTGTCCCTGTCGTCGTCCGGCACGTCCGGGAACAGCTCCGTCAGGCCGAGGCCGGTGAGCGTACGCCGCATCACCCGGAGCTCGTCGGGCACGTGGACGAGTTCGGCGAACTCCCCGCCCTCCGGGTACGACTTCGTCCCGGCCAGCAGGAAGTACCGCTCCGGCTCAGTCGAGGGCGGCGGCGAGGACATCGGCGCAGTGCGCGTTCTTCAGGTACCAGGTCACGTCGTGCGCTCGCAGCCGCGGATTCGCGCACAGCCGGTCGTCGACGCGGTGGTCGTACACCTCGGAGAGCGTCTTGACCATCGCCACCGCGTCCTGCCGGGCGGCGATGTTCACCCAGCCGGCGACGCTGCCCGGCCAGCCGTCACCGGGTCCGACGGGCGGCACCAGCCGGTCGACGACGGCCCTCAGCCCCAGCGGCGAGCCGAGGGTGACCAGTGTCCGCACCGGCCAGTCCGGATTGTTCCGCAGCGCCTCGTAGGCCACGATGCTGCCCAGCGAGTGGCCGACCAGGACCCTGGTGTCCTCGTCGACGGCGGCGGCCACCTCCTGCTGGACCCGCCACCGCAGGTCGGTGTCGTCGAGGTAGCGGTGGACCTGTTTGACGAAGCGGACGATGAGGCTGGTGGTCGCCGTGCCGAAGAAGGTCGTCCGTTGCAGCACCGCCAGGGCGGCCTGGACGCCCTGCGGCAGGTAGACCTTCGTCGGTTCGGTCGCCTCCGTCTGCTCGGCCGCCACCGCGTCGTGCAGCGCCCAGAACAGCTCGGTCTCGAAGCCGTCGTCGAGGTCGTCGAGGTGGTACTGCGGCCCGGCGCCCTTGCCGTCGTTGTAGAGATCGCCGTAGAAGGCCGGAGCGAAGGCGACCTCGGCCGCCCGGGGGTGTCGTCGATTGTGCAGGCCGCTGCGGATCGCCGCGCCCCACAGCTCGGACATCTGTGCCCGGGACTGCCAGTTCCACATGATGCCGTGCACACCCACGATCTCCGCCACGGGTCCAGAGTAGGCAGTGCGGCGATGCTCCGAGTGACGGGAACCGGACGGAGCAGCGCGTCCGACGGTGCGGCGGTGACCGGTCTGTCCGCACCCGTCCGACCGGCCGGGGCCGGGTCAGCGGGTCGACTCGACGGTGTAGTGGATGGTCTGCGCGACGATCCAGCCGTCCTCGATGACGAAGGAGTCGGCGCCGTCGCGGACCCGGGCGCCATCGGCCTCGGCGGTCCATTCCAGGAACGCGATGCGGTCCTCGACGATCCGGGTGCGGTACGTGAAGCGCGCCGCCGGCAGCTCCTCGCCGAGCCAGCGCGCCAGCAACGTCACCCCTTCGTGGCCCCGGAACACGCCACGTCGATCCAGCACGAGGCAGGTCGGTGAGACGTTGCGATCGATGTCCTCGGCGAAGCGGCCCTCCGCGGCCAGCCGCAGGTGTTCGTCGAAGACGTCCGCGGCCGACCGTGCCCGCAGCTGCGCTGTCATGACCCGATCGCCCCTCGCCGTCGACGCCCTCACCTGACCTGCAGAAACGATAGTCGGTGGACCGGTCAGGCCGCTTTGAAAACCGTGTCGAGGTGCCATTCGAGGAATTCGGCGTGGGGTCGATCCGCGCGGCGCGCCGGCACCGCGATCGGCGTACCGGCCCTGGCGTAGAACTGGTCGCCGTTTCCGAACTCGCTTCGCAACCGCGGACTGACCAGCAGACGGTATTTCGGGTCGACGCCCAGATAACCCCGGTCGAACAGGATGTGCACGTCCGACTTCAACAGCAAGCCATTGTCGAGTCGGTGCTCTCCACCCTCGGGCAACGGTCGGATATGCGCAGCCTGGAGCACCGGTCGCACCTTGTTCCCGGTGATGGCGCACCGTCGACCGTAGGCACCGAGCACGACGGCCTTGAAGGACTGCTGGCCGAGACGCTGCGGCACCAGGCGTGGGTCGCCGTAGACCGGACCAGGGCGATGCCACGGCTCGCTGAGGTCGATCTCGACGGTGGCGCCGATCAGTCGGTGCAACAGCAGTTCGAAGTACCGGGTGACGGCCGGGTCGGCCAGGTCGTAGGTCTTGCCCTGCACCACGTTGGACGCGAAGCCGGGAGGTGGGTCGACGGTCGACTCGTCCGGGAAGAACACCGTGTCCCGGACGAAGATGCAGCCGATCACGGGATCCTCATCGGGCCCGATCGGCGCGCGACGGTACCGCCCGACGCTGTCGCGCATCGCCGCGAGGCTGGCGACGCCGTTCGCCTCGCCGAACAACTCCCAGGCCTCGGAGATCCGCAGCTGGGTGAAGCCGCTGAAGAAGCCTCCACCGACCACCCGATTCAGCGGGTGGTGGGCCTTGAAGAGGAAGGGTTCACCGGGCGTCAGGGCGCGGAAACCGCCGCCGGACGGGCGCCAGAAGTTGACCTCTGTCAGGTCCGGGCGGGCGGCGAGGAACCGGTACCACTTCTCGTCGGTGACCCCGACAAAAGCCTTCACATCGGCCAGCCTGCACCAGAGGTGATCACCACGGCACCACCGAACGGACGGTTCAGGGCTCGCGCATCCAGAGCTTCGGATCGTTGACGAAGATGCCCTTGCCTTGATGACGCCAGATCACCCGGAGCGCTTCGAGGCGCACGTAGGTCTGCTTCACGGTCGACGGGCTGACCTTGTGCGTCGCGGCCAACTGGGCGATCGAGGGCAGCTTGTCGCCCGGCTTGAGCCTCTTGGCTCTGATGTCGGCGACGATCTCGTCGGCGATACGGATGTAGTCGGCGGTGATCGGCATGACTCCCCCTGCGTGGCATGCCAATTCGATCACGCAAGGAGACCCGTCAACAACTCTATGTTTGACTTAGCCCACTGAGACAGCTAAGTTTCTTCCTGCCCCTCCCCTTGCGTGGCAACAAGGAGCAGAGGCGTCCCCCTGGTCGGGGCGGGTGCGCGTGCCCGTCCCGACCCACCGGACCGCTCCGCTGTCGTACCGCTGATCCCAGGCTGCGGCGGTGGGGCCGGCGGGTCGCGCGCGGCCCGCCTTCCAGGCAGCGCACGGCACACCGACGCTCAGGAGAGGACCGACGTGGCTCAGGTGTATCGCTCAGGCCGGCTCTACGGGACCGGCCGCCCGGCCCGGACGACCCCGCACGAGGTACGCACCCGCACGTTCGCGCCGCGCTGGCGCGGCGTCGACCCCGACCAGGTACGCCAGTTCCAGGCACAGGTCGCCGACGAGCTGGCCGACCTGCACCGGCAGGTACGCGAACTCGCCCAGGAGAACGGCCGGACCAAGCAGGCCCTGCGCGACTGGCGGCCCCTGCACGCCCGCGAGTGCCGCGCACCGAACTCCGGGCACTGGTGAACGAGCGGCCCTCCCCGGCGACCTGCTGATCGTGGACGGGGCGGCCTCGGTGCAGTTCGCCGGGAACCGGGCGCTGCGGCTGCGGGTGGTGTCGGTCGGCGCGGACGAGCCGTACCCGGGCTGGCTCTGGCTGACCGGGTACGTGCTCGACCGGCGGGACCGGGCGATCGCCAAGCGGGAGATCTACGTTCGCCATGCAGGTCTGCGTACCACTGCGGCGCCGTGATTCAGGGGCGGAGCCGCTCCTCAGGCTGAGGCGGTCGTTCGATGTCTATCGGAAAACGCTGGAGATGCTCCGCCACCCGCTGCCACTCAGACGCCCGGACCGTGCAGAGATCATGAAGTTCCCGCAGGCTCGGCAGGATCCCGCGATGGTCCCGACTCTGCGCCCTTGCCGTCCCGACCCGTCCCATCGAGGCCGCCCGCTCGGCGAGGTATCCGACCAGACACTGGAGCATTTGGTCGATGACGAAAGCGGTGGTGTCGGACAGGTCAGTCGGTGACGCGGAGGCTGTCGCCTCCGCCGTCCCCGACCCGTCGAGCGACAGGTTCACCTCCTCATAGCGCGGATACGGCGGGGGGAAGCCGGCGCCGGCCACCGCCATCGGGTCGACGGTGTCCTGCACCAGCCGGATGAACCTGGCACGGTCCCGCCAGTACCAGGCGCGATCGTCCGTGATCTGGTGCAACGCCTCCCACAGGTCCACGTCTCCGCGGAGCCACTCGGCGATGTCGTGGACGTCCCCGCCGCGACTCCAGTTCTCGTGCCACTGCTGTTCGAGCAGCTGTGCCGCGTCCAGGATCAACTGCCGGGCATAGGCGCGACTGCACACATGAAAGGAGACGGCGGGACGGGCGGGTACCGGGCCGGGACGGGGGAACAGGTCGCGTTCGAAGTGCTGGAACTCAGGGCAGGATCGGAGCTCGGTAAGGTCCAGGTCCCCGGCCAGCACCCAGTCCCTCACTCGCGCGGCCACGCCACTCTCCACCGAGGCCAGCGCTGCTCGGAGATGCCAAACTGCCTTCCGGGCCAGTTGGGTGCGGCTTTCCGAGCCCTGGGGACTCCATTTCAACGCAATGCTGTACGCACAGGCCGCGTGGTAATGGTCCGCGTATGTCATCGGTGCCAGCAACTGGCGGACACGGCCACCCGACGCTTGGTTGATCGCCGCGTCGATCATTTCGGGCCTCCACGAAATCTCGAGTTGGAGCACCTCACCAAGGACCGACGGCGTCCAAGGTGTCGCGACCTGCGGACCACAGCCGAGCAACCCCGATATCAAGCGTTGCGCCACCTGGGGCGGTACGGACGAACGCTCGACAGGAGCCGCCAGATATCGACTCAGCGCCTCACTCACCCGCAGCGGCGCCCACACGTCCCGCAAGATGAGCAGCGACCGACCGGTCAACTCGCCACCCCTGCTCCTTCCCAGACGACGAACGCGCTTCCCGACCGGCAGCTCGTCGAAGAGATCCTGGAGCTCACGCATCGCCATCAGCCTGAAGAGCACCTCCAACAGCCGTTTGTCCCTCTCGCTCCGACCGTCGAGCGCCGAAGCGAAGTCCCGGTCGATCGACTCCCCGTTCGGCAACTGGACGTAGTGCGTGAAGCGCTCGGCAAGGCTTGCCCGCAGACGCTCCTTCATCTGCTCACGGACCTCGGCTCGCTCCCCCTTGGCATCGTCGACGAGCCACTCGTGGGCGCTCCATTCCGTAGCCGCCAGCGTGTTCGCGTAGCGGTAGCGCAGCTTCAGGCCTGGTCGTTCATTCCATCGGTGCCAAATCCGGTTCGAGAACCTCTCCAGCTTCTCCCGGAACCACCCCCTAGACGTCGTCGCACATCCCCCGCGTCCCTCGTCAATGCAGTGTCGCGCCCCGCTGTAGATGTCGAGCGCCTCGAGGTACAGGCCAAGTTGTTCGAGCACGTCTGCGACCAACAAGCGCACCTCGATGTTGTACGGGTCCGCCCGGAGCACCTCCCCGTACTGCCACAGCGCCAGGTCGAACTGGCGCTCATCATGGTGGCGCCGGCCCTCGTTGTACGCCTGAAAGAGTCCCCACGGCAGGACGCGACCACGCCACAGACGCCATGGTGGAAGCCGTACCTGCCTGGTCACGGGCAGGATGGCCGCCATCACCCAGTAGCCGACATGACACGTGACGTCCTCCCAGCTCCGCCCCCACAGCGTCGTCATCGCACTGCGACCACCCAGCGCGAGCGAGGTCACTGTCACCGTCATCCCGAACTCGGGCCGCTGGTCTCGCTTGAGTACTGTCACGTTGACCCGGTAGGCAGCTTGCGGCCAACTGTTCATTGCCAAGCCGAGGGCAGTGGAGACAGCGCTCATCCAGTTCGTCGGGGCCGCCTGTCCCGCTGCCACATCCAGAAAAACCGTAGGGTTCGCCGGCGCCCGACCGGTGGACGGCGGGTACAGCCGAGTCTCCGAGAGCTGCTTGGCGAGCAGGCTACGTAGTGCGACCCTCGGGGCGTCCACCGCGCTGCCGCCGTCCTCGAAGTCGCACACGTCGACCGGGCCCGGCGCAGCCGCGACACAGGCGCGGCACCAGCTACGGCAGGTGAAGAACAACAGCACGAACAGCGACAGCACCGTAAGCCGAGCCGGCAGCCCGGCGCCCTTCCCGGTCGTCACCACGGCGGACAGCCCGGTCATGAGCCGGTATGGCAGCCATGCCAGTAACGATTGGTCGAAGGCCGCAATCCGTTGCGGCGGCTCACCCAGCGTCCAGAGGCAGAACAGCAGCACAACCGCGACCGCTGTCGTGATCAAGGCCCACCGAAGCCGATGAGGCACCGGCAACAGCGCCGGATCCATGGGGACCCTGCGCCCCCGCAGGAAGGAAAAGCCGTTCAACGTCGGTTCGGCCCACTGACGGGTCGCACGCCTACCCTGTGCAGCCTCCCACATTCCGTCTTCCGATCGCACACCGACACCGCCCACGCCTCGACAGGCGCAGCTCTGTCTCTCGTTGAGAACCAACTTATGGAGCCATTAGCGGCCTCACAGCATTTGGGCCGACTGATCCCCCGTACCGGTTACCGCGCAGGACGATTCGCCGGATGCGTCACCCCACCAGTCACCGCCTCTGCGGTGGTTGCACCACAGGTCTCCCACACCGATCCGTCACAACCGGCCAGGGAGGCGAGGCGGCTGTGAAGGTACGCCTGCTCGGCGGGGTTGGCCGTACGCCTCACGGCGGTGCCGTAGGCCGCAGCCGCCTCCTCGGTGCGCCCCAGCCGGCGCAGCAGGTCGGCGCGGACGGCGTGGAAGACGTGGTAGCCGTCCAGGTCGAGGGCGTCGACGAGGGCGAGCGCCACGGCGGGCCCGTGCACCTCGGCCACGGCGACGGCCCGGTTCAGCGCCACGACCGGGCCGGGGGCGAGCGCGTGCAGGTGGTCGTACAGTGCCAGGATCTGGGCCCAGTCGGTGTCGGCGGCCGTCGCGGCGTCGCTGTGCACGGCGTTGATCGCGGCCTGGATCTGGTACGGGCCGGGACGTCCGCGGCGCAGGCAGCGGCGGACGAGCGCCTGTCCCTCGGCGATCAGCGCGTGGTCCCAGCGGCTGCGGTCCTGGACGGCCAGCGGCACGAATCCGTCGGCGGTGACCCGGGCGGGGCGGCGGGCTTCGGTGAGCAGCATCAGCGCGAGCAGGCCCAGCGCCTCCGGCTCGTCGGGCATCAGCTCGACCAGCAGCCGGCCGAGCCGGACCGCCTCGGCGCACAGCTCGGCGCGGACCGGTTGGGGTCCACTGCTCGCGGTGTGTCCCTCGGTGAAGATCAGGTAGACCACGGCGAGCACGGCACGGAGCCGGTCGGGCAGGTCGGCGTCGCGCGGCACCCGGTACGGGATGCCGGCGTGGCGGATCTTGGCCTTGGCGCGGACCAGCCGCTGCGCCATGGTCGGCTCGGCGACCAGGAAGGCGCGGGCGATCTCGGCGGTGCTGAGCCCGCCGAGCAGGCGCAGGGTGAGCGCGACCCGGGCGGCCGGGGCGAGGGCCGGGTGACAGCAGGTGAAGATCAGGCGGAGCCGGTCGTCGCGCACGGGTCCCTCCTCGGCGGGCGGCTCCTGGGCGCCGCACCCGGACCCCATCCCGGCTCCCGCGTGCAGCAGGGCGGCCTGGGCGTGCCGGTCGGCCCGGGACGCCTCGCGGCGCAGCCGGTCGATGGCGCGGTTGCGGGCGGTGGTGATGATCCAGCCGGCCGGGGCCGGCGGTGACCCGTCGACCGGCCAGCGTCGGACGGCCTCGGTGAACGCGTCCTGGACGGCCTCCTCGGCGAGGTCGATGTCGCCGAGGAGGCGGACCAGGACGGCGACCGCGCGGCCGTACTCCGCGCGGAACACCCGCTCGACCGGGTCGGTCACCCCTCGCCCTGGAAGGGTCGGACCTCGATGGGCAGGGTGGTGGCGCGGGCGTAGCGGCGGCCCCAGTGCAGGGCGGCGTCCAGGTCGGGGGCCCGCAGGATGGTGAAGCCGCCCAGGTGCTCCTTGCCCTCGACGAACGGTCCGTCGGTGACGAGGACGTCGTCGCCCTGGGCGCGCAGCACGGTGGCGGTCTCCGGGCCGTGCAGGCCCTGCCCGAAGACCCAGCAGCCGGCGGCCTCCAGTTCGTCGCGGATCGCGCCCAGCTCGCGCATCACCCCGGCCAGGAACTCCGGGTCGGGCGTGCCGCCGTCGGGCTGGTAGATGCTCAACAGGTACTGCTTCACGTGACGCCTCCTGGTGGATGTGGTCGGCTTCCACCTTCCACACGATCGGCGGCCCGGCGAATCGACACTCCGGCGCCGGGAACCTCGCCACCGGCGGCCAGGTGTGCCCGACGGTGGCACGGGTATCCGGCCGCCCGTGCGGGTCGTGGTGGTGGGCGCGGGGTTCTCCGGGCTGGCCGCCGCGTCCGTGTTGGCCGGGGCCGGCGCGCAGGTGGCGGTGCTGGAGGCCCGGGACCGGGTGGGCGGCCGGGTGCTCACCCGCCGGCTGGCCGACGGCACCGCGCTGGACCTGGGCGCGCAGTGGATCGGCCCGACCCAGGACCGGATGGCGGCGCTGGTGGCCGAGCACGCGCTGACGACCTTCCCGTCGGCGTCCGTCGGTGCGGCCACGGTGCTCTGGGACGGCCGGCGGCGGGACGCGCCGCCGGACTCGGCGCACCGGCTGGTCGCCCTGCTGGACGCGGACGCCGCCGAGGTGGATCCGGCGGCGCCGTGGCGGGCCGCGCGGGCGGCCGAGTGGGACCGTACGACGCTGGGTGGCTGGCTGGCCGAGGTGGCGGCGGACCCGGTGTCGGCCCGGTACGTCGGACGCCTGCTCGCCGGCGGCCTGCTCGCCGCCGACCCGGCGGAGGTGTCGCTGTTGCAGCTGCTGTTCTACCTGCGCAGCGGGGGTGGCAGTGGGTTGCTGCTGGCGATGGCGGGTGGGGCGCAGCAGGACCGGATCGTCGGTGGGCCGGCGGCGCTGGCGGAGCGGATGGCCGCCGCGCTGCCGCCGGGGAGCGTCGTCACGGGCACGCCGGTGCGCGCGATCGGCCACGACGACGCCGGTGTGGTGGCGTACACCGACGGAGGCCTGCACCGGGCGGACGCGGCGGTGGTCGCGCTGGCCCCGGCGTTGGCCGGCCGGATCGGGTACGACCCGCCGTTGCCCGCGCTGCGCGACGGGCTGACCCAGCGGATGCCGATGGGTGCGGCGCTGAAGGTGCACGCGGTCTACCCGGAGCCGTTCTGGCGGGCCGACGGTCTCTCCGGGGTGTCGACCGCCGCCGAGGGGCCGGTGACCGAGACGGTGGACAACGGCGTGCCGGGCTCGTCGCGCGGGGTGCTGACCGCGTTCGCGTACGGCGGTGAGGCCCGCGAGTTGCGGCGGATGTCGCCGCAGCGACGGCGGGCGGCGCTGGTGGACGCGCTGGTGGCGATCGTCGGCCCGGCCGCCGCGCGCCCCGACGAGGTCGTCGAGTACGACTGGTCGGCCGACGAGTGGACCCGGGGCTGCTTCTGCGGCGCGCTGACCCCCGGCTCGTGGGCCGGGTACGGCCCGGAGCTGCGTCGCCCGACCGGCCGGGTGCACTGGGCGGGCACCGAGACGGCGACGCGGTGGGCCGGTTACCTGGAGGGCGCGGTGCTGGCCGGCGAGCGGGCGGCGGCCGAGGTGCTGGCCGCACACGCCTGACTGAATGGACAATCTTGATTGAAGCTATTGAAACCTATCTACGTCTCGTGCCCTAATACTGACAGTTCCTTTCGCCACTCCCCGCCGCCCGCGCGGCATTCCCCCGGGAGGAAAGATGAACCGTCTGCGCGCGAGCGCGGCGGCCCTGCTGGCGACCGTCATGGTGCTCGCCGGCGTCGCCGCCCTCCGCCCCACCTCCGCCGACGCCGCCCCGGCCGGGCTGCCCGGCCTGGACGTCTCCAGCTACCAGGGCAACGTCAACTGGTCGGCCGCCTGGAGCAACGGCGCCCGCTTCGCGTACGTCAAGGCGACCGAGGGCACCACCTACACCAATCCGTACTTCGCCCAGCAGTACAACGGCTCCTACACCGTCGGGATGATCCGGGGCGCGTACCACCTCGCGCTGCCCGACCGGTCCAGCGGCGCCACCCAGGCCAACTGGTTCGTCGACCACGGCGGTGGCTGGTCGCGGGACGGCCGGACGCTGCCCGGGGCGCTCGACATCGAGTACAACCCGTACGGCGCGACCTGCTACGGGCTGAGCCAGAGCGGCATGCGCAGCTGGATCACCTCCTTCGTCAACCAGTACCGCGCCCGCACCGGCCGCTGGGCGACGATCTACACGACCACCGACTGGTGGAGCACCTGCACCGGCAACTACGGCGGGTTCGCCGCCACCAACCCGCTCTGGATCGCCCGGTACGCCGGCGCCGTCGGCACGCTGCCGGCGGGCTGGCCGACGTACTCCTTCTGGCAGTGGTCGTCCTCGGGAGTGCTGCCGGGCGGCCAGAACGTCTGGAACGGCTCGCTCGACCGGCTCAAGGTGCTCGCCTGCGACGGACCCTGCTGACCCCGGACCGAGGAGGACGAGAATGTCCGTACCCGTCTCCCGCCGCACCGCGCTGCGCGGCGCGGTCCTGCTCGGCGCCGCCGCCGGCGTCTCCGGGCTGGCCCAGCTCGGCGGCGACCGGGGCGTACGCGCCGCCGCCACCCGCGTCGACCAGCCGATCATCGCCAACTGCGCCACCTGGGGCGCCCGGCCGCCGGCCTCCCGGGTCAGCGTGGTGCAGAGCCGCCCCAACAAGATCATCGTGCATCACACGGCGTTCCCGAACTCGACCGACTACAGCCTGGCCCACGCGTACGCGAACTCCCGCGACATCCAGGACCTGCACATGGACACCAACGGCTGGCTCGACTCCGGGCAGCACTTCACCAACAGCCGCGGCGGCCACCTCACCGAGGGCCGGCACGGCAGCCTGTACGCGTTGCTGCACGGGCAGACCATGGTGCAGGGGGCGCACTGCGTCGGGCAGAACAGCCAGGCGATCGGCATCGAGAACGAGGGCATCTACCTGGACGTGCAGCCGCCCCAGGCGCTCTGGGACAGCCTGGTCCGGTTCTGCGCCTTCACCTGCCAGCAGTACGCCATCCCGGCCAGCGAGATCTACGGCCACAAGGACTTCAACGCCACCCAGTGTCCGGGGCTGCTGCACGGCCGGCTGCCCGAGCTGCGCGCCGCCGTCGCCGCCCGCCTCGGCTAAGTTGTTGCTTATATAAGTCGGTCTTGATAGAAAGGGCTGTGCACGCCTTCGACGTCCTCGGCGACCCGGTACGCCGCCGCATCCTGGAGCTGCTGGCCCAGGGTGAGCGGAGCGCCGGTGAGGTCTGCGCGGCGATCCAGGAGGAGTTCGGCATCTCCCAGCCCGCCGTCTCGCAGCACCTGCGGGTGCTGCGGGACAACGGCTTCGCCACGGTGCGCCCGCAGGGCACCCGCCGCCTCTACGCGGTGGACCCGCGACCGCTGCGGGAGGTCGACGAGTGGCTGGCCGGCTTCCGTGGGTTCTGGGGCCCGAAGCTCGACGCCCTGGGCACCGAACTGGCCCGCGGCCGGCGCGAACGGCGGATGCGCCAGGAGCAACAGACCGACGAGGAAGAGAGACCACGATGAGCGACGTCACCCACCAGATCGCCGCCGTACGACGCACCGTCGGCACCCGGACGCTGGAGGCCGGCGAGGCCCGCGTGCTGACCATCAGCCAGACGTACGACGCGCCGCTGGAGGACGTCTGGGACGCCTGCACCAGCGCCGAACGGATCCCCCGCTGGTTCCTGCCCATCACCGGCGAGCTGCGGTTGCACGGCCGCTACCAGTTCGAGGGCAACGCCGGCGGCGTGATCCAGCGCTGCGACCCGCCCAAGAGCTTCTCGGCCACCTGGGAGTACGGCGACGAGGTCTCCTGGATCGAGGTCCGGCTCACCCCCGAGGGCGACGGGCGCACCCGGTTCGAACTGGAGCACGTCGCCCACGTCGACGACGAGCGCTGGCTGCAGTTCGGCCCGGGCGCGGTCGGTATCGGCTGGGACTCCGGCCTGCTCGGCCTCGCCTCCCACCTGGCCGCCGACGGCAGCGGGATCACTCCCGACCAGGCCGCCGCCTGGATGGCCTCCGAGGAGGGACGACAGTTCTTCACGCTCTCCGGCGAGCGCTGGTGCGAGGCCGACATCGCCGGCGGCACCGACCCGGAGGCCGCGCGGGCAGCCGCCGCGCGCACCATCGCCGCCTACACCGGCGCGCCGGCCTGACGGCCACGCGACGGCGCCGGGTCGCGCCTGCACGCGGCCCGATCGGGGGTACGCCGGGCCACGCGACAGCCGTGGCCCGGCGTCACCCTCAGCCGCCGTCGGCTCCGGCGCCGAAGGTGTGCACCACCTCGATCCGGCCGACGATGTGCCGGTTGAACTCGGCCAACTCCTCGGCCGGCACCCACAGCTCCAGGATGTCCCGGCCGCCGACCTGCCGGACCGGGTACCGGGCGGCGAACTCCCGGTCCACCTCGAACCGGGTGACGAAGCCGACGCCGGAGGCGGGCACGTTCCAGTCCCGGGCGATCATGACGGCGTACGCCTCGGAGAGCACCGGGTAGAAGATCGGCTGGTCGGGCAGGCGCGGCGGCCACGCCGTCCAGCCCGACGCCTCGACCAGCGCCAACTCCTGCGGACCGGTCGGCCGCCACAGCGTCATCGTCGCGTCCATCGCTCCCCTCCCCCGCCGTGCGTGCCGCCGGACGTTACCGGTCGACCGCCGGTGCGACGAGGCGGTTTCCGGGCGCGGAAAACGGAGGGCGGACTGTCGGTGGTCCCGGGGAGACTGTCCGGCATGTCGTCACCGCGTACCGCCGAGGACCTCGCCGCGCTCGCCCGCGAGGGCCGGCGGCTGACGTACCTCTGCTTCTGGGGGCACCGGCCACGGCCGGACGGCACGGTCGGCGCCGGTTGCCTGAGCCAGTGGTGGCCGGCGGCGTTCGAGGTGGACGGTCGGCGCTTCGCCACGGCCGAGCACTGGATGATGTGGCACAAGGCGGTGCTCTTCGGCGACGGGGAGACCGGTGAGCGGATCCTCGCCGCCGGGCACCCGCACCGGGCCAAGGCGCTCGGCCGTCAGGTGCGCGGCTTCGACGAGGCCGTCTGGCGGTCCCGGCGCTACGACATCGTGGTCGCCGGCAGCCTCGCCAAGTTCGGCCAGCACGACGACCTGCGGGCGTACCTGCTGGGCAGCGGTGACCGGGTGCTGGTCGAGGCGAGCCCGGTCGACCGGGTGTGGGGCGTCGGCCTGTCCGCCGACGACCCGCGCGCCGAGGACCCGAGCCGCTGGCGAGGGCTGAACCTGCTCGGGTTCGCGCTGATGGAGGCGCGGGAGACGCTGCGGGCGGCGTGACGCGAGCGGGGTGGCGCACCCGGGCGGTAACGTGCGGCGGCATGACCGGCGTACCGTACTCGCACTGCTCCTTCTGCGGCGTCGCCTATCCGGCGGACGTGGCCTGGCCCCGGGTCTGCGCGGCCTGCGGCGAGACGGTCTGGCGCAATCCGCTGCCGGTCGCGGTGGCGCTGCTGCCGGTGCGCACCGACGCCGGGCTCGGCCTGGTGGTGGTCCGCCGGGACATCGAGCCGGCGCGCGGGCTGCTCGCCCTGCCCGGCGGCTTCATCGAGTACGGCGAGGAGTGGTCGCAGGCGCTGGTACGCGAGTTGTGGGAGGAGACCGGCCTGGTCGGTGACGCCGGTCAGGCGCGGCTGTTCGCGGTGCACGGCGCCCCGGCCGGCGGCACCATCATGATCTTCGGTGAGCTGCCGGAGCGGCCGGCGGCCGAGCTGCCCCCGTCGGCGCCCACCGAGGAGGCCACCGAGTGGCTGGTCCTCACCGAGCCGGTCGAGCTGGCCTTCTCCACCCACACCCGCGCGATGGCCGACTTCTTCGCCCGCCACCGCTGACGGTGAGCGTGGCCGGGGCGGGCATGACGTCGGCGGCACGACACGCCGTGTCGTGCCGCCGACGTCATGGTCAGCGACCCGGCTCACGGGCGGAGCCGGAGCGTGCGCCCGCCGCGGCGGGTGCGCCCGCCGCGCCGGGCCGTAGGGTCAGCTCGCCGCGCAGGTCGGCGTGGCGGACGGGCCGACGCCGGTGCCCTGGAAGCCGAACGTGGTGCTGGTGCCGGCGGCGACGCTGCCGTTGTAGCTGACGTTGCGGAACGTCACGGCGCCGCTGGTGGCGCTGGGCTGCGCGCTCCAGGTGTTGGTGATCGCCGTGCCGCCGGGCAGGGTGAGCCCGACCGTCCAGCCGTTGAGCGGCGACGAGCCGGCGGTGACCGTCACGTTCGCCACGAAGCCGCCGGTCCAGGAGTCGAGCCGGACGGTGGCGACGCAGGCGGCGTTGCCCGGCGGCGGAGTGGTCGGCGGCGGCGTGGTGGGCGGCGGGGTGGTCGGCGGCGGAGTGGTCGGCGGCGGGGTCGTCCCGCCGCTGTTGAGCGCGGTCAGCACGGCGTTGTAGGCGGGCTTCTTGTTGCCGCTGCCGTCGAAGAGCAGCGGGCTCTCCCCGGAGCGCCACGAGTCGGAGTCGCGGATGCCCCAGACCGTGATGCCCTTGCACCGGGCGACCGCGAGGCAGTCGGTGACCACGTTGCGGTACGCGTCGGACGGCGCGTTGCGGATGTCCAGCTCGGTGATGTGCACGTCGACGCCGAGGGCGGCGAAGCTGGACAGCGTGGTGCGGTAGTTGCTCGGGTAGTTCGAGCCACCGGTGAAGTGCGACTGCAGGCCGACGCAGTCGATCGGGACGCCCCGGCTCTTGAAGTCCTGCACCATCCGGTAGACGGCCTGGGTCTTGGCGTCGTTCCAGTTGTCGATGTTGTAGTCGTTGTAGCAGAGCTGCGCGTTCGGGTCCGCCGCGTCCGCGGCCCGGAACGCCGCCTCGATCCAGTCGTTGCCGGTGCGCTGCAGGTTCGAGTCACGACGGGCGCCGCTGCCGCCGTCGGCGAACGCCTCGTTCACCACGTCCCACCAGTCGACCTGGCCGCGGAAGTGGGTGGCGACCTGGGTCACGTGGTTCAGCATCGCGCTGCGCAGCGCGCTGCCGGACAGGTTCTGCATCCAGCCGGGCTGCTGCGAGTGCCAGGCCAGCGTGTGGCCGCGGACCTTCATGCCCTGGCTGCGGGCGTGCGAGACGATCCGGTCGGCGTTGCCGTACGTGAACACGCCCTGCTGCGGCTCGGTCGCGTCGATCTTCATCTCGTTCTCGGGCGTGACCTGGTTGAACTCGCGGTTCAGGATGGTCGTGTACGCCGAGTCGCTCAGTCTGTTCGCCGCGACGGCGGTGCCGAAGTACCGGCCGGACTCGGCGGCGGAGGCGCCCAGCGTCGTCGCGGCGCTGGCGCCGGGGGCCAGGGCGACCGTCGTGCCGACGGCGGCGACCCCGGCGACGGCGGCGATGAGCGCGGCGCGTAGCCGGGCCCGGGTCGTCGAACGCCCGCTGGCGCGGGCGGGGACATGGTTCATGGCAGATCGCCTTTCGACAGGTGTGGTGGGGGGACCGTCGCCTCGACCGTCGCCCGACGCGGTGGCCGTCGCCGACGCGCCTGCCCGGAGGCCACGTCGGGAACCGCCGTGGTGGGCGGTGCCACCGCGAGGGTCGAAGCGTTCCCGCCGCCACGGTATCGAAATGCTTTCGATAGTTCAACGAAAGTCGATGGCCCATCCGACCGTCTCGCCGGGCGTCGCGGAGAGCGCCGCCGTCCGGCCGCGACGCGGCGAGCGGCGACCGCCCGTACGGCCGCTCGCCGCGCCGCCGCACGCCACCGTCGGTCCGATGACGTACGGACACCGGCCGGACGGTGGGCCGTGCCGGCGGGCCGCTCCGCCCTCGGCCGGACGGTCGGTGCCGAAACTTTCGGAACCCCGAGGCGCCGGACCCGGGGTCAGGCGTCGACCGGGTGGGGGTCGCCGAATCCGCCGCCGTGCGCGACGTAGCCGCTGGCCTGGAGCTGGAACAGCTCGCGGTAGAGCCCGTCGACCGCCATCAGCTCGTCGTGGGTGCCGCGCTGCACGAGCCGGCCGCGCTCCATCACGAAGATCTGGTCGGCGTGCCGGACGTTGGCCAGCCGGTGGGTGATCAGGACGACCGCGCGGTCCGGCCGGCGGCGCAGATGCTGGAACAGGGCGTGCTCGGCACGGGCGTCGAGGGCGGCGGACGGCTCGTCGCAGATCAGCAGCCGGGCGTCGCGGTAGAGGCTGCGGGCGGCGACGAGGCGCTGCCACTGCCCGCCGGAGAGGTCCTGACCGTTCTTGAACTCCCGGTCCAGCAGGGTGTCGTACCCGAACGGCAGGTCGGCGATCATGTCGTGCGCGGCGGCGGCCCGGGCGGCCTCCTCCACGCTCGGGCCGCCCTGGCCGGGTTGGCGCTCGTGCCGGCCGATGCGGATGTTCTGCCCAGCGGTGAACGGGAACTTCCACCAGTCCTGGGTCATCACGGCCACCTGGGCGGCGGTCTGCTCCGGGTCCAGCTCGGTGGTGTCCACCCCGTCCCAGCGGATCACCCCGCCGGTGGGCCGGTAGAGGCCGGCGATCAGCTTGGCCAGGGTGGTCTTGCCGGAGCCGTTCTCGCCGACCAGGGCGACGACCTCGCCGCGCCGCAGGGTGAGGCTGACCTCGTCCACGGCCGCCGTCTCGGTGTTCGGGTAGCGCAGGGTGACCCGGTCCAGCTCGATGGTGTCGAACCCGGCGGTGGGCCGGTCCGCGCCGGTGGCGACCCGCTCGCGCGCCCGGTCCAGGAAGTCGCGGTAGTCCTGGTAGTAGAGCGCGTCCTCGTAGAGGTTGTTGGTGGCGAACACGGCGACGCCCAGGCTGGAGCGCGCGGACTGCAGGGCGAGCAGGGCGGTCGCCGCGGCGGCCAGGGCCACCACCCCGGTGAGCAGCAGGCCGCCGAGGAGCGCGTACACGGCGAAGGCGGCGACGCCCCCGACGGACATGCCGAGCGCCCGGGTGGTGCTCTGCGCGCGGGCCAGCCGCAGCAGGGCGCGCGTCTCGACGGTCATCATCCGGCGGTACTGGCCGAGCAGGAAGCCGCGCATCTGGTAGGCCCGGACCTCGGCGGCGGTGTGCCGGTTGGCCATCAGGTGGGCCAGCATCCACATCCGGCGGCGCCGGGTGATCCGGGCCAGCATGTGCAGGTACTGCCGGCGGGCCATCTTCACCGCGGTCACCGCCTCGGGCACCGCCGCCAGCAGCAGGCAGGGCAGCAGCACCGGCTGGATCACGGTCACCGCCACGGCGGTGGCGAGCACGCCGACCACCCCGGTGAGCAGGTTGACGGTGTGGTCGACGATGGACGCCGCCTCGGCCATCCCCCGGTCGCGGACCCGGTCCATCTCCTCGGCGAAGCCGGCGTCGTCGAAGGCGGCCAGCTCCACCGCCGTGGTGGCCTCGAAGAGCCGCAGCTCCACCGCGTAGTTGATCTGCGGGATGAGCCGGGCCTGCGCCCACCCGGCGGAGACGGTGAGCGCGCCCTTGGCGGTCACCGCCGCGGCGGCCAGGGCCAGCGACGGCAGCGCGGCACGCACCCGGTCCGGGGTGGGTCCGGCGGCGAACAGCTCCCGCAGCACCCCGGTGGTCGCCAGCAGCCCGAGCGTGGTCATCACCCCGGCGGCCAGGTTGAGGCCGATCGCCGCGCAGGTGTCCCGGCGGCTGGTCGACCAGGCCAGCGTGACGGCCTCGCGGACCAGGTACGGCAGGCGCCGGGCGACCGCCCGGAAGCTGGTGTGCGCGAACCGGGTGGCGTGGTGCATCCAGTGACCGTCCTCCAGCTCCGGCAGGTCGAACCCGTCCTCCTCACCGGACGGAGAGTCCGTGCCGGGCGCGGGGCGGGAGCCGGTCACCGTCGCCATGGGTCCTCCCGGGGGTCGAGGAGCGGAGCACGGCGAGCCTACTGTCGGCGATCGTCCGGTGTCTGCGCGTGACCGGCGTGTCGTACACGTGTCGCAACGGCGTGTCGGCGACCACCCTGCGGGACGGGTCTGACGCGTCGCGTCGCGCGGGTCCCCCACGGGTGGCAGGCTGGACGACGAGCCGGCGGCCGGCGCGAGGCCCGCCGCCGGGTGAACGTCGTGAAGGAGAAGATCGACCCGATGGCAGCGAGTGTGACCACCACCGACGAATGGCAGGCGCTGCGCAAGCACGCCGAGACGATGCGCGGCGTCCACCTGCGGGAGCTGTTCGCCGCGGACCGGCGCCGGGGTGAGCGGCTCACCGGCGAGGTCGCCGACCTGCACGTCGACTACAGCAAGAACCTGGTCACGGACGAGACGCTGACGCTGCTCACCGCGCTGGCCGAGCGGGTCCGGCTGACCGACCGGATCGCCGCGATGTTCGCCGGCGAGCACATCAACACCACCGAGGACCGGGCGGTGCTGCACACCGCGCTGCGGCTGCCCCGCGACGCCTCGCTCACCGTGGACGGCCAGGACGTGGTCGCCGACGTGCACCGGGTGCTGGACCGGATGACGGCGTTCGCCGAGCGGGTCCGCTCCGGGCAGTGGCGCGGGCACACCGGCGAGCGGATCACCACGGTGGTCAACATCGGCATCGGCGGCTCCGACCTCGGGCCGGTGATGGCGTACGAGGCGCTGAAGGCGTACCGGGACGGTGGGATCAGCTGCCGGTTCGTCTCCAACATCGACCCGACCGACATCCACGACAAGACCCACGACCTGGACCCGGCGACCACCCTGTTCGTGGTCGTCTCGAAGACCTTCTCCACCCAGGAGACCCTGGCCAACGCGAACCAGGCGAAGACCTGGCTGCTGTCCGGGCTCGACGCCGCCGACGACGCGGCGATCGCCCGGCACTTCGTGGCGGTCAGCACGAACGCCCAGCGGGTCGCCGACTTCGGCATCGACCCGGAGAACATGTTCGGCTTCTGGGACTGGGTGGGCGGGCGGTACTCGCTGCCGTCGGCGGTGGGGCTGTCGGTGCTGCTGGCGATCGGCCCGGACCGCTTCCGGGAGCTGCTGGCCGGGTACCACGCCGTGGACGAGCACTTCCGGACCACACCGGTGGAGCGCAACGTGCCGGCCCTGATGGGCCTGCTCAACGTCTGGTACACCAACTTCTTCGACGCGCAGACCCACGCCGTGCTGCCGTACTCGCAGTACCTGCACCGGTTCCCGGCGTACCTGCAGCAGTTGACGATGGAGAGCAACGGCAAGTCGGTGACGCTGGACGGCACCGCCGTCGACCACGCCACCGGGGAGATCTTCTGGGGCGAGCCGGGCACCAACGGCCAGCACGCCTTCTACCAGCTCATCCACCAGGGCACCGTGCTGATCCCGGCGGACTTCATCGCGTTCAGCCGACCCAACCACGACCTGGGCGACATGCACGACCTGTTCATGTCGAACTTCTTCGCCCAGACCGCCGCGCTGGCGTTCGGCCGGACGAAGGAGCAGGTCGAGGCGGAGGGCACGAAGCCGGAGGTGGTGGCGCACCGGGTGATGCCGGGCAACCACCCGACCACCTCGATCATCGCGCCCAAGCTGACCCCGTCGACGCTGGGCCAGCTGATCGCCCTCTACGAGCACATCGTGTTCACCGAGGGTGCGATCTGGGACATCAACCCGTTCGACCAGTGGGGTGTGGAGCTGGGCAAGGTGATGGCCAACCAGCTCGCGCCGAAGCTGACCGGTGACGCGCCGGACCTGTCCGACGTGGACTCCTCGACGGCGGCGCTGATCCGTCGCTACCGCGCGGAGCGCGGCCGGGCCTGAGGTTCACCGACGGCGGCCGGGTCCCGGTGACCCGGCCGCCGTTTCTCGTACGGAAAGACTGGTCCAACCAGTTGACGGGTTGATGTGTCTGCCGTCACACTGCTGCCGTGGCCTTCCTCCCCGTCCCCCGAAGTTCCGTCTCCGACCACGTCTTCGCCCAGCTCCGCGACGCCATCGTCAGCGGGCGCTACCGCCCCGACGACCCGCTGCCCGGCGAGCGGGAGCTGGCCGCCGCCTTCGCCGTCAACCGGCACGCCGTCCGCGAGGCGCTGCGCCGGTTGCAGCAGCTCGGCCTGCTGCGGGTCAGCCAGGGCGGCGCGACCCGGGTGCTCGACTGGCGCGAGCACGCCGGCCTCGACCTGGCGCTGTCCCTCGCCCAGTCCGGCGACGTGCTGCCGGTCGACAACCTGATGCGCGACATGCTGGAGATGCGGGCCTGCATCGGCGTCGACGCCGCCCGGCTCTGCGCCGAGCGGGCCGACGCGGCGCTGCGGCGCACGGTCGTCCGCGCCGTCGAGGAGATCGCCGCGCTCGCCCCCGACCTGCACGCCATGGGCGAGGCGAACATCGCGCTCTGGCGGCACGTCGTCAACGGCTCCGGCAACACCGCGTACCTGCTGGCGTTCAACAGCCTGGTCGCCGGGGCGGTGGCCGTCGGCGAGGTGCCGCCCGAGCGGCGCGCCGCCGAGCTGCTGGACGTCGCCGGGCACCGCCGCCTGGCCGAGGCGATCGCCGACGGGCGGGGCGCCGACGCCGCCCGGGAGGCGCACGCCCTGCTCACCGCCTCCCTCCCCACCCCCACCACGCCACCGGAAAGGGAATGTCGCGCATGATCCCCGCCGTGCTCTACGCCGTACCGGCGTTCCTGCTGCTCATCGTCGTCGAGGCGTTGTCGTACCGGTTCGCGCCGGACGACGACGAACGCGGCTACGAGCTGCGTGACACCACCACCAGCCTGTCCATGGGCGCCGGCAGCCAGGTGATCGGCTTCCCGTGGAAGCTGCTCACCGTCGGGCTCTACGCGGCCGCCTGGACCGTCGCGCCGGTGCAGCTCTCCCCCACCAGCGTCTGGACCTGGGTGCTGCTCTTCTTCGCCGACGACCTGGCCTACTACTGGTTCCACCGGGTCCACCACGAGGTGCGCTTCTTCTGGGCCGGCCACGTGGTGCACCACTCCAGCCAGTTCTTCAACCTCTCCACCGCGCTGCGGCAGAGCTGGACGCCGATGACCTCGCTGCCGTTCTGGCTCGGCCTGGCGCTGCTCGGCATCCCGCCGTGGATGATCTTCCTGCAGCAGTCGGTCAGCCTGCTCTACCAGTTCTTCCTGCACACCGAGCGGATCGACCGGCTGCCCCGGCCGATCGAGTTCATCTTCAACACCCCGTCGCACCACCGGGTCCACCACGGCGCCAACGCCGAGTACCTGGACCGCAACTACGGCGGCATCCTGATCATCTGGGACCGGCTCTTCGGCAGCTTCGAGCCGGAGCGCGCCGCCGTCCGGTACGGGCTGACCAAGAACATCACCACCTACAACCCGCTGCGGGTGGCCACCCACGAGTACGCCGCCATCTGGGCGGACCTGCGCTCGGCCACCTGCTGGCGGCACCGGCTGGGCTACCTGTTCGGCCGGCCCGGCTGGCAGCCGGCCTCCCCGCAGCCGGCGGTCGGCCGGTGAGGCGGCTCTGGCCCTGGCTGTTCGGGCTGGTCGTGGCCGTCGAGCTGACCGGTGTCGCGCTCGACGCGCGGGCGGTGCAGTGGGCGGCGAAGCCGCTGCTCGCGCCGCTGCTGCTGGTCCTGCTGGGCGTACGCCGCCGGTGGGACCTGGTCGCGACCGGGCTGGTGTTCGCGACGGCCGGTGACGTGGCGCTGCTGCTGCCCGGCACCACCGCGTTCCTGGTCGGAATGGGCTGCTTCCTCGGCACCCAGCTGGCCTTCCTCACCGCGTTCCTGCGACACCGGCGGGCCCCGCTGGCGGTCTTCGCCGGCTACCTGACGCTGTGGGCGGCGGCCAACGCGCTGCTCTGGGGGCGGCTGGACGAGCTGCGGCTGCCGGTGCTCGGCTACAGCCTGGCGCTGTGCCTGATGGCCGCCGCCGCGGCCGGGGTGTCCCGGCGGGCCGCGGCCGGCGGGGCGCTCTTCCTCGGCTCCGACCTGCTTATCGGGCTCGGCGCGGCCGGGGCCGAACTGCCCGGGCGGGGGCTGCTGGTGATGATCACCTACATCGCCGCGCTCTACCTCATCACCACCGCGTGGGCGCGGCGCGACCAGCCCGAGCGTCCCACCCCGTCGACGACCAGAACGCCGGCCGGAGCGGAGCCCGCGATCGACGCCTGATCGGCCGCACGGTTTGCGGCGTGTCGCGGTGTCCGAGTGCGCTGACACCGCAACACGCCGCAAACCGTGAGCCCGGCGGGACCGGGTCCGTCAGGGGTTCATCTCGTAGGCGCCGGAGAGGGCGGTGACCTGGGTCCAGACGCGGGCGGTGCGCTCGGGGTCGGTGACCGGGCGACGGACGTGGGCCAACGCCCAGGCCGCCTGTTCCTCGCTGGTGGCCGTCTTGCCGTGCAGCTCGGTGGCGTGCCCGGAGAAGTCCCGGACCAGCACGTCGAAGATCTCGTCGAGCAGGTCGGCGTCGAGGCCGGTCAGCTCGGCCTGCTCCAGGATCAGCTGGCCGTAGACCACCAGCGCGAAGAGCTGCCCGACGGCGAGCAGGAAGTCCAGGTCGCGCTGCTGCTCCTCGCTCGGGGCGTGCGCGGCGAGCAGCGCCCGGAGCCCGTCGGCCTGCTCGGTGAACCGGGCCACGTTCGGCAGGTGGGCGTAGGCGGCGTACGCGGCCCGCCAGTCGTGGAAGCGGATCGCGCCGAGGCCCCGGGCCGGGCCCTGCCGGAACAGGAACTCGTCGTCGGCCGGGTCGTGCCGGGTCGGCACCGGCGGGAACTCGGCCGGGGCGAAGAGGTAGTTCGCCATGAACTTCAGGATCAGGGCCAGGTTGACGTGCACGGTGCCTTCGAGCTTGGGCAGGCCACGGATGTCCCGGGCGGCCTTGTCGAAGTAGGTGTCCGCCTCGAAGCCCTTGGCGGCGATGACGTCCCAGAGCAGGTCGATCACCTTCTCGCCCTCGGTGGTCACCTTCATCTTGGTCATCGGGTTGAACAGCAGGTAGCGGCGGTCGTCCGGCCCGGCCGAGCGGAAGTAGTCCACCGCCCGGTCGCTGAACAGCTTCATCGCCACCAGGCGCACGTACGCGTCGGTCAGCTCCCGGCGCACGTGCGGGAAGTCGGTGACCCGCCGGCCGTACAGCACCCGGTTGTGGGCGTGGGTGACCGCCTCGAACATGGCGTGCTCACAGATGCCGACGGAGGCGGTGCAGAGGTTGAACTTGCCCACGTTGACGGTGTTGAGCGCGGCGTCGAAGGCCGCCTTGCCGGTGTGCAGCACGTCCTCGGCGCGCACCGGGTAGTCCTCCAGCCGGAACTCGCTGACGAACATCTGCGCGTTGACCACGTTGCGCACCAGCCGGTACGCCGGGTGCCGGCTGTCGGCGGCGAAGAAGACGTACCCGTCGGGGCCCTCGACGTCGGCGCGGCGGCCGAAGACGGAGACCAGGCCGGCGACGTTGCCGTTGCCGATGTAGTACTTGCCGCCGGTGGCCCGGAAGCCGCCCGAGCCGTCGGGGGTGAGCAGCATGTCGGTGGAGTAGATGTCGGCGCCGTGGCTGCGCTCGGAGAGGCCGAAGGCCATCACGTGGCCGGCGTCGAGCAGTTCGGCGGCCCGGGCGCGGGCGGCGGCGTTGTCGCTCTGCCAGACCGGGCCTAGGCCCAGGACGGTGACCTGCCAGGTGTACCAGTAGCCGAGGCCGTAGAAGCCGAGCACCTCGCTGAGCGCGGCGTTGCGGGCGGTGTCCCAGCGCTTGGCTGGGTCGCCGCCGCCGTCGGCGGCCGGGGTGCAGAAGGCGGCGAAGAGGCCGGACTTGGCGGCGAAGTCGAGGAAGTCGCCGTACCAGTCGTGCCGGTTGTAGCTGTCGACCAACGCCTGCTTGCCGCGCTGCTCGAAGAAGTCGACGGTGGCGCGCAGCAGCCGCCGGGACTCGTCGTCGAGGTGGGCGGGGTCGTAGGTGCGGGGGTTCAGCAACACGGACATGGGGGCGTCCTTCCTCAGGAGGTGGGGCGGTCGAGGTCGCGCAGGGTGGCCAGGACGTCGTCGAGCCAGGCCAGCACCATCCGCTCGTACGCGATGCCGCCGCGCAGCACGACGTGCTGGAGGGCGGCGCGGGCGTCCGGGTCGGTGGCGTCGGGGAAGTCGCGGCGCTCGCCGGCGAGGTAGCGGGCGAGGACCGCCTCGTGGTCGACCCGGTAGCGCTCGACCTCGGCGACGAGCGCGGCACGCCCGGCCGGGTCGGCGAAGGCCGCGCCGCGGATCTTGACGGCCAGCTCGTGCCGGACCGCCTCGGGCTGCACGGGAGCGCGCAGCCACTCGGCGAGGGCGGCCCGCCCGGGCGGCGCGGCGGACCAGCGCCGCTTGTCCGGCCGGCCCTCCTGCCCGACCTGCTCGGCGGTCACCCAGCCGTCGGTCTCCATCCGCTTGAGCACCCGGTAGATCTGCTGGTGGGTGGCGGTCCAGAACCGGCCGATCGAGCGGTCGAAGCGCCGGGCCAGCTCGTAGCCGGAGGCCGGCTGCTCCAGCAGGGCGACCAGGATCGCGTGTTCGAGGGCCATGCCGGCATCCTGCTATGCAACGAGTTGCATAGGCAAGGTGCCAGGGGCATCCGTCACACGACGACGCCGCGCACCCGACGGGGCCGGATGCGCGGCGTGGACGGCGCGACGTGGCGAGGACCACCCGCGGCGCAGGTTTGGCGTACGGCACGCCGGGAGACTGTCCTCCGGTGCGAACAGAGGGGAAAACCGTGTCCGAGCAGACCCGACCGCAGCCGCGAACAGCGCCCGCCGGGGTGACCGATCCGCTGCTGTGGCGGCTCGCCGCCGACGTGGCGCAGGCGCACCAGCCGGACCGGACGGGGCGCTGCGACAACCTGCTCTGCGACCGTCAGGAGTGGCCCTGCGAGGCGGCCAGCAACGCCCGACGGGCCCTGGAGATGTCCGGCCTGGCGGCGGAGGAGCTGCCCGGGCCGCCCCGGGCGGAGTCGGAGTCGTCCCTGCCCGCCCTGCCGCACCGCCGCTCGCGGACCGCCGAGGCGGCCTGATCCCACAGCCGCCGGCCGGGCCGACGCGACGCGCGACCGCACCGACCCGGACGGGATCCCCATGGCGCCGACCAGCCGGCGCCCGTCAGGGCAGGCCGGGCACCCTATGGACACCTCCGATGCCGGGTCGCCCGGTCAGGACAGCTCCGCCGCGTCGGCGGTGACGGCCTCCGCGCGCAGGTCCTCCTCCGAGGCGCCGCGCCGCCAGTAGCCGGCGAAGGTCACCCGCCGCCGGTCCAGGCCACGCTCGGCGACCAGGTGCCGCCGCAGCGCCCGTACGGTCGCCGACTCACCGGCGATCCAGGCGTACGGCAGGCCGGCGGGGAGCCGGGCGGCGCGGACCGCCTCGACGAGCAGTCCGCTGCCGGGCGGGGTGCTGCCCCGCACCAGCCAGCGCAGCTCCGCGTCGGCGGCGGTCGGCAGCCGGCGGATGTCCCCGGCGTCCGGCACCTCGACCCAGGCCCGTACGGACGTGCCGGCGGGCAGCCAGGCGAGGATGCCGGCGAGGGCGGGCAGCGCCGTCTCGTCGGCGGCGAGCAGCACGTGGTCGGTGTCCGACGGCGGCCGGAAGCAGACGCTGCGGTTGTCCGACGTGGCGGGCCCGAGCAGCACCACCGCGTCCCCGGGACGGGCCCGGCCGGCCCAGCGCGAGGCGGGGCCGACGTCGCCGTGGTGCACGAAGTCGATGTCCACCTCGGACACCTCCGGACGCTGGGCGCTGATGGTGTACGAGCGCATCACCGCCCGCACGCAAGGGTCGGTCGCCCGCCACTGCGCGTACCAGTCCTCGCCGGCGTCGAGCGGCACCACCGGCTCCGGCTGGCCGGGGTGCGGCAGGAAGAGCGAGACGCTCTGGTCCCGCCCGCCGCCGGCGAAGCCGGCCAGCTCGGGGCCGGTGAGGGTGACCCGGATCAGCGACGCGCCCACCCGCCGGGTGGAGCGCACCCGCGCCCGGTAGAAGCGGTAGACCAGCGGGGGCGCTACGGTCGCGGTGCCCACCGGCGTCAGCCCAGCCGCTTGGCGGACCGGATGGCGGTGGCCAGGTTCTCCAGCAGCGGGGCCGCGCCCGCGTACGAGAAGCGGGGCACCGCGTCCCACGGGGTCACCTGACCGGCGCGGACGGCGGGCAGCGCCTGCCAGGTCGGCTTGGCGGCCAGGTCCTTGGGCTGCAACGCGGTGGACCGGTTGTCGAGCAGGATCAGGTCGGCCGGGAACTTGCCGGCGTTCTCCCAGCTCAGGCTCTCGAAGTAGTCGCCGCCGGAGAGCTTCGTCGGCACCACGATGTCCACGCCCAGCTCGGCGAAGTACATCAGGTCGGTGCTGACCTTCGGGTTGGAGACGTAGAACAGGTCGGGGCTGCCGGAGGCGGCCATCACCCGGATGCCGGGGTTGGCCTGCACCGCCTGCCGGACGGACTCGGCGGCCGCCTCGAACCGGGCCTTGGCGTCGGTGACCTTCTTGGCGTCCAGGTCCGCGCCGAGGGAGCGGGCCAGTTCGGCGTAGCGCGCGATGGGACGGGTCATCGGCACCCGGGCGGTGGTGACGGTGACGCTCGGCGCCAGCGCGAGGATCTTGTCCTTGCTCTCGTCCGGGACGTACCAGAACGCGCCGGGGTCGTACATGTGGGTGACCAGCAGCTCCGGGCGGAGCCCGGCGTACTTCTCCAGGTTGAACTCGCCCCACACGTTGCCGAGCACGGTCACCTTGTCGACGTCGAGCGCGCCCGCCTGCGGGTCGAGGGTGCCGTCGGCGCGGGTGGTCTCCCCGAAGACCCCGACGATCTGCGAGTCCAGCCCGAAATCGATCAGTGCGGCGGCCACCCCGGTGAAGGCGACCACCCGGGTCGGGGTGGCCTTCAGCTCGACCTTCTGGTTGCGGTCGTCGGTGAACGACCAGGGCCCGCTCGCCTTCTTCTCGTCGGCGGAACCGGCCTTGTCGGCGCCGCCGCAGCCGACCAGGAGGGAGGCGAGGGTGGCACCACCGGCGGCCAGCAGGCCCCGCCGGGAAAGTCCGCGTGCGGACGAGGAAGGAAGCATCGTTGACGTCTTTCGATCAGGGGCGGACTGCGGTGATCCGCGATGACGCGGTTAGGTTAACCTAACCTAACCAGCCGTCAAGAGCCGCCGTGCGGTTTCTCCCCACATCGGAGCCGACACTGTCCGTCACCACACTCGTCGACGCGCCGCCCTCGGTGCCGGCCGGCCGTCGTCGCCGGCGGGCCGGGGTGCTCGCCGCCGGCCTGCTGCTCCTGGTCACCGTCGCCCTGCTCAGCATCGCGGTCGGCGCGCGCCCCCTCTCCCCCGCCGAGGTCTGGCAGGGCCTGGTCTCCGCCGCCTCCCCCGAGCACGCCGTGGTGCACCGGATGCGCCTGCCCCGGACCCTGCTCGGCCTGCTCGCCGGGGCGGCGCTCGGCACGGCCGGGGCGCTGATGCAGGCGCTCACCCGCAACCCGCTCGCCGACCCGGGGCTGCTCGGCATCAACGCGGGCGCGTCGGCCGCGGTCGCCACCGCCGTCGGGCTGCTCGGCGTGGCCACGGTAGGCGGCTGGATCTGGTTCGCCCTACTCGGCGCCGCCGTCGTCACCGCCCTCGGGTACGCCGTCGGCGGCGGCCGGCGGGCCACGCCCGAGCGGCTGGCGTTGGCCGGGGCGGCGCTCAACGCGGTGCTCTACTCGTACGTCAGCGCGATGATGCTGCTCGACTCCGCCTCGCTGGACCGGCTGCGGTTCTGGACGGTCGGCTCGCTGGCCAACGCCGACTTCGGCACCGTGCGTACCGTCGCGCCCTTCATGCTGGCCGGCCTGCTCGCCGGCCTGGCCGGCGCCCGCGCGCTGAACGCCCTGGCGCTCGGCGACGACGCGGCGCGGGCGCTCGGCGCCCGGCCGGCGCTGGTCCGCGCCGGCGCGATCACCGCCGTCACCCTGCTCTGCGGCGCGGCGACCGCGGCCTGCGGGCCGATCGTCTTCGTCGGGCTGCTCGTGCCGCACCTGGTCCGGCCGCTGACCGGGCCGGACCTGCGCTGGCTGCTGCCCGCCTGCGCGCTCTACGCCCCGGTCCTGCTGCTCGGCGCCGACGTGCTGGGCCGGGTGCTCGGCCGCCCCGGCGAACTCCAGGTCGGCCTGGTCACCGCGATCCTCGGCGGGCCGCTCTTCCTGCGCCTGGTGGCCCGCCGATGAGCGTGCTGCGGGCCCCGGGCGGCATCTCGCTGCGCTGGCGCGCCCGGTCGCTGGCCGTCGGCGGCGCCTGCGTGCTGGCCGCCCTCGTCCTCGGGGTGCTCGCCGTCGGCGGCGGCGACTACCCGATGAGCCCGGCCGACGTGCTGCGCACCCTGACCGGCGGCGGCACCGCCGCCGAGGAGTTCGTCGTCGGTGAACTGCGGCTGCCCCGGCTGGTCACCGCGCTCGGCGTCGGCGGCGCGCTGGCGCTGGCCGGCGCGGTGATGCAGTCCCTGCTGCGCAACCCGCTCGCCAGCCCCGACGTGCTCGGCATCACCCAGGGCGCGGCGACCGGGGCGCTGGTCGTGGTCGTCGTCGGTGGCGGCAGCCTCACCCTGGCCGGCGCGGCGCTGGCCGGTGGAGTCGCCACCGGCCTGCTGATCGGCGCCGTCACCGGCGGGCGCGGACTGGCCGGCTTCCGGGTCGTGCTGGTCGGCATCGGCGTCACCGCGATCCTCACCGGGTTCAACGGCTGGCTGCTCACCCGCGCCCCACTGATGGACGCCGCCCGGGCGGTGCTCTGGCTCACCGGCAGCCTGGACGGGCGCGGCTGGGCGCAGGCGCTGCCCCTGCTCGCCGTGCTGGCCACGCTGACCCCGGTGCTGCTCACCGGGGCGCGGGCGCTGTCCATGGTGGAACTCGGCGACGACACCGCGACCGCCCTGGGCGTGTCGGTGGCCCGGGTCCGGCAGGCGTTGCTCGCAGCGGCGGTGCTGCTCGCCGCCGTCGGCGCGGCCGCCGCCGGACCGGTCTCGTTCGTCGCGCTCACCGCCCCGCACCTGGCCCGCCGGCTGACCCGCGCCCCGGGGCCGAACCTGCTGGCCTCGGCGCTGGTCGGGGCGGTGCTGCTGGTCGCCGCCGACCTGATGGCGCAGCGGGCGTTCGCCGACCGGCAACTGCCGGTCGGCGTGGTGACCGGCGTGCTGGGCGGGGCGTACCTGGTGTGGTTGCTCGCCGCGCAGCGGCGGGCCGGACGGAGCTGAGGAGATCACGTGTCGGGAAACCCACGTCTGGGCGGGGTCGGGCTGACCCTGGCCTACGAGCGGCGGGTCGTCGCCGAGGGGCTGACGGTGGACGTGCCGGACGGCTCGTTCACCGTGGTGATCGGGCCGAACGCCTGCGGCAAGTCGACCCTGCTGCGCGCCCTGGCCCGTACGCTGCGCCCCCGCGCCGGGACGGTGCTGCTGGACGGGCGGGACATCCACTCCCTGCCGTCGCGCGCGGTGGCCCGTACCCTCGGGCTGCTGCCGCAGTCGTCGGTCGCGCCGGACGGCATCACGGTGGCCGACCTGGTGGCCCGGGGCCGGTACCCGCACCAGGGGCTGCTGCGCCAGTGGTCGGCCGAGGACGAGCGGGTGGTGGCCGAGTCGATGGCCGACACCGGCGTCGCCGACCTGGCCGACCGACCGGTCGACGAACTCTCCGGGGGGCAGCGGCAGCGGGTCTGGATCGCCATGGCGCTGGCCCAGCGCACCCCGCTGCTGCTGCTCGACGAGCCGACCACCTGGCTGGACATCGCCCACCAGGTCGAGGTGCTGGACCTCTGCGCCCGGCTGCACGAACAGGGCCGCACGCTGGTGGCGGTGCTGCACGACCTGCACCAGGCGGCCCGCTACGCCACCCACCTGATCGCCATGCGCGACGGCCGGGTGGTGGCCGAGGGCGACCCGCGTGAGGTGGTCACCGTCGAGCTGGTGCGGGAGGTGTTCGGGCTGCCCTGCCGCATCGTCCCCGACCCGGAGACCGGCACCCCGCTGGTCGTCCCCGTCGCCCGCCCGTCGACCGCCCGGGTGCCCGGGCCACGCCCGTGACGTCCTGCGCCCTCCCGGCCCGGCCGGAGCAGCCGGCCGCCGGCACCACACGCGGACCGGTCAGCTCGGGACGGTGAGGGCGGCGTAGTCGGCGGCGGTCAGCGGGCCCGGGGAGAGCGAACCGTCGGCCCGGGGCACCCCCAACGGCCGTCCGTCCCGGACGAACGACACCCCGCTGACGTCGTCGCGGGCGTCCAACGTGCAGACGACCTGCCCGTACGCCAGCACCTCGTCGGCGCGGCCGGACTCGTCCGCCGGCGGGGCGACCACCACCTCGGCCCGCCCGTCCACCAGCCGGGCCCCGGTGACGCCGACCGCCCCGGGCAGGGCGCTGCCCAGCCCGGTCTCCCGCTCGGCCGCCGAGGCCCCGGCCAACAGCCGGCGCAGGTGCAGGTCGACGTCGCCGGCCACGTCGACCTGACGGACCACCCGGACCAGCCGGTCGTCGCGGACCAGGCAGAGCGGCTGCGCCACCCGACCGGCCGCCGGGCTCGCCGCCGCCACCGACGGCAGGCCCACGCCCGCCGGCGGGCGGACCGCACGGGGCCGGTCCTCGGCGGGCACCCCGCACCCGGCCGTGCCCAGCGCCAGCAGCGCGAGCAGGGCGGACGCCCTCCGCCACCGGCGGCCGGCGGCGGCGGACCCGGTCACGGCAGGGCCCCCGGCAGCTCGACCCGGAACCGCGCGCCGCCACCGGGCCGGTCCCCCACCGCCGCCCGGCCACCGTGTGCGGCGGCGTGCTGGGCGACCAGCGCCAGACCGAGCCCGGTGCCGTCCCCACCGGCGCGGGCGTGCGCCGCGCGGCCCCGGACGAACCGGTCGAAGACCACCTCCCGGTCGGCCGGTGGCACGCCCGGGCCGGCGTCGTCGACCTCCACCACCCCGGACCCGCCGGCACGGGACAGCCGCACCGCGACCGGGCCACCGCCGTAGCGCACCGCGTTGTCGAGGAGGTTGACCAGCACCTGCTCGACCCGGCGCGGGTCGACCGACCAGAGCGCGGTGGCCGCGGGCTCCGGACGGACCAGCGACTCCGGCAGCGCCTGCGCGCGGCACACCCGGCGGGCCAGGGCCACCACGTCCACCGGCTCCCGCTGCGCCGGCCGGTCGCTGCGGGCCAGCTCGATCAGGTCGTCGACCAGGTGCTCGAATCGGGTCACCTCGTCGACGACCAGCCCGGCGGCGGTCGCCGTGCGCTCGTCGAGGTGCTCCCGACGGCGGGCGAGCACGCTCGCCGCGGCGGAGAGGGTCTGCAACGGCGAGCGCAGCTCGTGGCTGACGTCCGCGGCGAACCGGCGGTCCCGCTCGATGCGCTCCGCGACCTGGTCCACCATCCGGTTGAACGAGGTGGAGAGGCGGGCCAGGTCGGGGTCGGTGCCCGGCGCCAGCCGCGCCGTCACGTCCCCGGCGGCGATCTTCTCCGCCGCGTCGGCGACCGCGGTCAACGGCCGCAGGCCGTGCCGGGTGGCGTACCAACCGAGCGCCGCCCCGGAACCGGCCACGGTCATCGCCACGACGGTCAGCGCCAGCGCCAGCACCTGGATGGTCTGCTCCAACTCCCGCAGCGAGGTGATCTCGTAGTAGCCGGTCGACTCCGACAGCGGCAGCCCGACCAGCAGCGCCGGCTGGCCGTCGACCCGTACCCGCTGCACCGCCGGCTCGCCCGCGGCCACCATCGCCACCAGCCCCGCCGGCACCGCCGCGGACGGGCCCTCGTCGGCGGTGCGCGCGTACCACCGCCCCTCGCGGTGCACCAGGGCCCGGCGGCTGCCGCCGGTGTCCAGCGACCGCAGCACCTCGTACACGTCGGGCCGGTCGGTGTCCAGGCCGGTGCGCACCACGGCCGCGTCGAAGTACGCCGCCCGCACCGCGGTGCGTTCCCGCTCCTCCAGCAGCGAGCGCCGGACCAGTTCGTACGAGACCAGGGCCATCAGCGCCGACAGCAGCAGAGCGCCCACGGCGAACGCGGCGGTGACCCGGGCCCGCAGGCCGAGACGCCTCAT
Organism: Micromonospora coxensis; assembly: GCF_900090295.1. Classification (NCBI taxonomy): domain Bacteria; kingdom Bacillati; phylum Actinomycetota; class Actinomycetes; order Micromonosporales; family Micromonosporaceae; genus Micromonospora; species Micromonospora coxensis. Next base: position 1,197,999 of record NZ_LT607753.1, read on the forward strand.
CGTTGCAGCTTGTAGCCGAGACCGCGCAGCGTCACCAGGTGCCGCGGGTTGGCCGGGTCGGCCTCGATCTTCTGCCGCAACCGACCGACGTGCACGTCGACCAGCCGCTCGTCGCCGGTGTCGTACCCCCAGACCCGGCTGAGCAACTGCTGGCGGGACAGCACCCGGCCGGCGTGCTCGGCCAGCTCGCACAGCAGCCGGAACTCGGTGCGGGTGACCGGCACCGGGCGGCCGTCCCGGCGTACCTCGCCCTCCTCCGGGCTGATCTCCAGATCGCCGAAGGCGTACACCGGCACCGGCGCGGCGGCGGTGCGGGCCCGGCGGCGCAGCGCGCGCAACCGCGCCGACAGCTCCTTGATCGCCACCGGCTTGACCACGTAGTCGTCGGCGCCGGCCTCCAGCGCGGCGACGATGTCGTGGGTGTCGTCCCGGGCGCTGACCACCACGATCGGCACGTCGTCGTCGCGGCGCAGCTGCCGGATGCACTCGAAGCCGTCCAGGCCGGGCAGCATCAGGTCGACCAGGACCTGGTCGGCCGGGTCCTGCCGCTGCGCGCGCAGCCCCTCCTCCGCGGTGGCCGCCCCGCGCACCACGTAGCCCTCGTCCTCCAGGGCCAGCAGCAGCGCCAGACGGATCCGGTCGTCGTCCTCGATCACCAGCACGCCCGCCATATCCGCATCGTGCCCGGACCGGGGCGGGAACGGCCAACCCGGTCGGCCGGACGGGGGATTTGTCACGCAACTGTCATCCGACCGCGCGGCGGTCGCCAAGGGCCGTGACCAGGCTGGGCACCGACGACGACAGCAAGGGGGCGCGTTCGTGACACCGTCCGGGAGCAGTGCGTCACCGGTGCGGATCAGCAGCACCGGTCGGGAGCGGATCCGATGACCGTCACCAGCATCGTCGGCGCCGTCGTCGTCGGCCTCGTCGTCGGCGGACTCGGCCGGCTCGTCATCCCCGGCCGGCGGCGGATACCGGTCTGGTTGACGGCGGCGGCCGGGCTGGTGGCCGCGCTGTTCGGCCTCATCGTCGCCCGGCTGGCCGGCATCGACACCGACGGTCCCCGCCTGCTCCCCCTGGTCGTCCAGGTCGGTCTCGCCGGTCTCGGCGTCGCGCTCGTCGCGGGCACCGCCGGGGGATCCCGATCAGAGCGTTGACCCGGCCGGCCCGTCCTGGTCGCGCACCGGCAGCCGCTCGTCCGTCGACCGCGCCGGGAGGTGGCCGGACCGCTCGGCACCCGGCCCCGAAGGAGGAGTACGCACATGGTGATGCCCTGGCCGCTGCCCGACGACAGCTGGTTCCGAGCCGAACCGCAGCCGCCCGTGTCGGGCGGGGACGACGCGTGGCTGGCCACCGAGGTCACGTACCGGATCGTCGGCGGCGCTGGGCCTCGGGCCCGGCGCGTCTCGGTCACCGTGCAGAACCGGGTGGCCATCCTCACCGGCAGCGTGCGCGACCCGTCCACCCGGCAACTCGCCGGTGAGCTGGCCTGGCTGGTCCCCGGCGTGGCCGACGTCTGCAACAGCATCCGGGTGCGCGTCCGCTGACCGCCGGCTCCGGCTCACGCCCGACGCGCCGCCGTACCGACGGCCGACACCTGTCGATCGGATGCCGCCACGGCGGACCCGGGAACTCCACGGCGCGAAGCGTCCGTGATCGTTTGCGCCACCGCGCGATCCGGGTAGTCACGAGCCCGGGACCGGGCGGCACGATCCGGTGCACAACCGGAGGAGAGTCGACGATGGCACGCGGGCGACGGTGGGCGGGGACGGCGGCCGGCCGGTTACGGCAGGGCTGGGTGCCGGCGCTGGAGGCGGCGGTCGCCGCGACGATCGCCTGGGTGGTGGCGGCCCGGCTGATCGGTCACCCCGATCCGTTCTTCGCGCCGAGCGCCGCGCTCATCGTGCTCGGCGAGGCGCGCGGCAAGCGGGTACGCCAGAGCGTCGAGATGGTGCTCGGGGTGGCCGCCGGGGTGCTCGCCGCCGACCTGGCGGTGCAGGCGCTGCCCACCGGCACCGGCACGCTCTTCCTCGTCCTGCTGCTGACCATCGCCCTGATGGTCGGCGCCGGGGCGAGCAGCACGCTGACCGTGCAGGCCGCGATCTCCGCGCTCTACCTGGTGGTGGTGGCCGCGCCGCAGGGCACGATGGTGCCGTTCCGCTTCGTCGACGCGCTGATCGGCGGCGCGGTGGCGCTGGCCGCGAGCCAGCTCATGGTGGGCCGCGACCCGCTCGCCCCGCTGATCGCCGAGGCCCGCCGCACCTACGGCGACCTGGCCGAACTGCTCACCCGGCTGGACGACGCGCTGTGCCGCTGCGACGAGGAGGCCGCGCGGGCGGCGCTGGAGCGGGCCCGCGAGGTGGACGGGTGCGTGGACCGGTTCCGCACCGCCGTGCAGGCCTGCACCGAGTCGCTGCGGCTGCGGGTGCGCAAGCGCCGCCACCTCGGCCAGGTGGAGGAGGTCGAGGCGACCTGCCGCCAACTCGACTACGCCGTACGCAACATCCGGGTGCTGGCCCGCAACGGGGTGACCCTGACCCGGCTGCACACCGCGACCCCGCCGGAGCTGGGGGCCGCGCTGCGGGCGCTCGGGCAGGCGGTCCGCGCCGCCGCCGACGCCCTCTCCACCGACCTGGGCGGACGCTCCGACGCCGACCGGCACGCCCGGCGGGCCGACGAGCACGCCATGGAGGCGGTCCGGATCGCCGCCGGGCTGCTGCGCACCGACCCGCCGCTGCCGGTGGTGATGATCGTGGGCCAGATCCGGGCCACCGCCATCGACCTGCTGCGCGGCGTCGGCGTGGACGACGCGGCGGTGCTGGGCCGGGTCGACCAGGCCCTGGGCCTGCCCTGCGGCTGACCGGCCCCGGCCCGGCCGGGCACGCCCCGACCCGCCCCCGCCCGGCCGCGCGACCCGCCGCAACGGCCGGCGGCGCGGCAGGTCAGCGGGGCGCCGGCGCGGCGGGCATCGGCGGTGGGGCAGGCCAGCGGGGTGCCGGCGCGGCGTGCGTCGGCGGCTGGGGTCCGAAGGCGGTGAGGAAGCGGTCCCGGAAAGCGTCCATCCGCCACACCGGCGCGTCCGGGCCGGGCCGCAGCCCCGCGTGCCAGCCCCAGCCGTCCACCCGGGCCAGCACGGCCGGGTCCCGGGCCACGATGGTGACCGGCACGTCCCGCCCGGCGTCCTCGCCGGTGATCACCGGAGCGGGCTGGTGGTCGCCGAGGAAGACCAGCACCAGGTTGTCGTCGCCGTAGGTCTCCACGTAGGAGATCAGGCTGTTCAGCGAGTACTCGACGGCCTGCCGGTAGCCGGCGCGCACCTGCGGGACGCTGCGCCCCACCACGTCGGACGGGTTGGCCGCCACCGAGGTGGGCCGCCGGTAGATCGAGCCGTCGCCGACGTGGTCCCAGTCGAGCAGCCGGGGGATCGCCGCCCAGGGCGAGTGGCTGGAGATCAGTGGGATCTCCGCCATGATCGGGGCGCGATCCTTCGTGGCGCGCTCGCGGCGCTGGAACTCCGCCAGGGTGTACTGGTCGGGCATCGGGGCGTAGCTGAACTTCGGGCCGCGGTAGCCGAGACCGGCCGCGTCGTGGTAGCGCTCGTAGTCGAAGAACGCCCCCTCCGGCCAGGGCGCGGTCGCCGCCGGCATCACCCCCACGGTGTCCCAGCCGGCCCGCCGGAACGCGCCGTTGAGGGTGAGCCGGTCACTGGCCAGCAGGGTGAGGTGGCGCTGCTGGTTGTCGACCCAGAGCCCGGACAGCAGCGTGTCGTGGGCCAGCCAGCTGCCGCCGCCCGTCGTCGGGGAGGTGAGGAAGCCGCTGCGGGCCGCGTACCCGGCCCCGGCCAGCCGCCGGGTGCCGCCGTCGAGGAGCGCGCCGATGCGGGGCGCGTACTGCGGGTCCTCGACCGCGTCGCGGCCGTAGCTCTCCACGAACGCCAGCACGACGTCCTTGCCGCGCAGGCCGGTCAGCAGCCGGTCGGCCGGGACGTCCCGGAAGGCGTCGGCGGCGAGTTCGGCGGTGAACGCCTCCCGGTCCCGCAGCCCGGCGCCGACCTGGCCGACGTGCTGGCCCACCAGCACCGACGAGCGGGAGTCGGCGACCGGCACCCCGATCGTCGCCCCGGCCACCCAGACCGCAACGAGGGCCGCGAGCACCCGGACCGTCGCCCGGTCGTGCCGGGCCACCAGCCGGGCCAGCCGCAGCACCGACCGGGTGGTCAGCACCAGCAGCGCGACGACCAGGGCGCCCAGCCCGACGGCCGCGCCGACCGCGCCACCGGAGCCGACCGAGTCGGTGACGAAGCCGTACGCGTCGTCGAGCAGCACCCAGTCGAGCACCAGGTCGAAGGGGCGGGCCAGGCTCGCGGACATGCCCATGTCGAGCAGCTTGACGATGGCGAGCAGCCCGAGGGTGACCCCCAGCACCAGGGCTGCCGCCCGCCGCGCCCACCCGCGCAGCACCAGCAGCAGCACGCCGGCCGCCAGCGCCTCCACCGGCACCCGCAGGAACGCGGCGGGGGTGAGCTGGTCGAGCCGGTTCGGCGCGGCCAGCACCGCGAAGACCAGCAGCACGGCCAGGACGCTGGTCACCGCGCCGGCCACGGTCCGCAGCCGACCGCGCGGGCCGGCGGATCCCACGCCGGCGTCGTCGTCCTGCCGCACGCCGGCCGGGTCACCGTCGGCAGCGGCCGGCGGGGCGGAGCCGTCCGCGCCCGGGGAGATCGTCGGGTCATCGCCGTCCGGTGGGGTCGCTGCGGCGTCGCCCTCATCCGGTCGAGTCGCCGAGCCGTCCTCATGCCGGTCCGGCCCGGAGTCCACATCGCCCTGCCGGTCCGGAGCCGGGTCGCCGTCGCCATGACCGGCCGCGCCGCCGTCGCCGTGACCGGCCGGCGGCAGGGTGGCGTCGCCGACCGGCGGCAGGGTGGCGTCGCCGACCGGCGGCAGGGTGGCGTCGCCGACCGGCGGCAGGGTGGCGTCGGGTGCGGCGGTGTCCGGGTCGGCGGGGACGCGGGCGGTGTCCGCCGCCGACGCGGCCCGCTCGGGCCCGGTGTCCGGCGACGGCTCGGGGCGAGCGGCGTCGGCCTCGACGCCGGACGGGTCGTCCGCCGCCGGTCGGGGCTGGGAACGCGACGGCACTGACACGGTGGAGTCCCTTTCCTGGGCAGGTCCCGGCGGTGGCCGGCGGGCGGTACGGCTCAGACCGGCTGGTGCGCGACCAACGGACGCTCGGGCGCGACGACCTCCCGCCGGGGCCGCCCGGCGACGACCTGCGGCGCGGAGCCGGACGGCACAGCCGGGACGGGCTGCGGCGCGGAGCCGGACGGCACAGCCGGGACGGGCTGCGGCGCGGAGCCGGACGGCACAGCCGGGACGGGCTGCGGCGCGGAGCCGGACGGCACAGCCGGGACGGGCTGCGGCGCGGGGACGGACTCCGGAGCCGCGACGGACTGGCCGGCGGCGGCGGGCTGGCCGGCCGCGGTGGGCTGCCCGGCCGGAAGCGTGGCGGCGCGGGACGGGCGGTGCCACCACAGCCAGCCGACGTCGTGGCCGAACGACTCCACCAGCAGCGCCAGCGAGACCGCGACCAGCACGGCGGTCGCCGGTCGGGGCAGCACGTCCGCGACGGCGGTCAGCAGGAAGACGCCCTGCGCGGCGGCGACCACCTTGCGCCAGTAGCGCGGCGGCAGGGTGCCGCGCATCCAGGGCAGCACCCAGCTCGCGGCGACGAAGGCGTACCGCATGCCGCCGATGGCGAGCACCCAGGGCCCGACCACCGGGGCGACGTGCAGGCTCAGCACCAGGATGAGGAACGCGTCGACCTCCATGTCGAACCGCGCCCCGAGCGCGCTGGCGGTGCCGGTGCGCCGGGCCACCCAGCCGTCCACCGCGTCCAGGGCGAGCGCCACCGCGGTCAGCGGCACCAGCACCGCCAGCGGGGCCGAGGCGTCCGGCGCGTCCGCCACCAGCGCGTCCACCACCAGCGCGGTCACCCCGCCGGCCAGCACCGCCCGGGCCGACGTCACCCGGTCGGCCGGTCCCAGCCGGTCGCCGCCGTGCCGGCGTACGCCGCGCGCCAGCACGGCGCACAGGACGAGCCCGTACCCGGCGCCGGCCAGCCACCCGGCGACGCCGAGCCCGACGGTCGCGGCCAGCACGGCCAGCAGGACGAGCTGCGCGATCAGTCCGAGCACCGGACCGGTTCGAACCCTGGACACGCTGCCTCCGTGTTTATGATCGACGACCTCGACAGAGCAGTACGGAGCGCACGGCCGATCGGTTCGGTTCCGCCGCCAGATGGGAGACGACCGCGTGATCCGAGACGCCCGCGCCTTCTGGCTCCGCTCCCCCGGCCGGGGTGAGATCCGACCGGTGACGCTACCCGCGCCCGGCCCGGACGACGTGCTGGTACGCAGTCTCTTCTCCGGCGTCAGCCGGGGCACCGAGACGCTGGTGTTCACCGGCGGGGTGCCGCGCGGCCAGTACGCCGCGATGCGCGCCCCGTTCCAGGAGGGCGACTTCCCCGCCCCGGTGAAGTACGGCTACCTCAGCGTCGGCGTGGTCGAGGCCGGGCCGGCGCGGCTGCGCGGGCGTATCGTCTTCTGCCTGCACCCGCACCAGACCGCGTACGTGGTGCCCGCCTCGGCGGTGACCCCGGTGCCCGAGGGGGTGCCGCCCGCGCGGGCGGTGCTGGCCGGCACGGTGGAGACCGCGGTGAACGCGCTCTGGGACGCCACGCCCATGGTCGGCGACCGGGTGAGCGTGATCGGCGGCGGCATGGTCGGCTGCGCGGTCGCCGCGCTGCTCGCCCGCTTCCCCGGCGTCCGGGTGGAACTGGTCGACACCGACCCGGCGCGCGCCGCCGTGGCCGACGCGCTCGGCGTCGGGTTCGCCGCGCCGCAGGACGCCACCGGCGGGCGGGACCTGGTGGTGCACGCCAGCGCCACCGGCGCCGGCCTGCAACGGGCGCTGGACCTGCTCGCCCCGGAGGGGACGGTGGTCGAGCTGAGCTGGTACGGCGACCGGCCGGTGCAGGTGTCGCTGGGCGGGGCGTTCCACTCCGGACGGCTGACGATCCGCAGCAGCCAGGTCGGCACCGTCTCGCCGAACCGGGCCCGGCGCAGCTACGCCGAGCGCCTCGCGCTGGCCCTGGACCTGCTCGCCGACCCGGCGTTCGACGCCCTGCTCACCGGCCGGTCGCCCTTCGCCGACCTGCCCGACGTGCTCGACCGACTGGCCGCGGGGACGCTCCCCGCGCTGTGCCACCTCATCACCTACGACGGGGAGTGACCGTGTTCAGCGTGACCGTACGGGACCACATCATGATCGCCCACAGCTTCCGGGGGGAGGTCTTCGGGCCGGCGCAGAAGCTGCACGGGGCCACCTTCGTGGTGGACGCGACGTTCCGCCGGGCCGACCTGGACGCCGACGGCATCGTGGTCGACATCGGCCTGGCCACCACCGAGCTGAAGGCCGTGCTGGCCGAGCTGAACTACCGCAACCTGGACGACGAGCCGGCCTTCGCCGGGGTCAACACCACCACCGAGGTGCTCTGCCGCACGATCGCCGACCGGCTGGCCGAGCGGGTGCACGCCGGCTCGCTCGGCGAGGGCGCGCGGCAGCTGGCCGGGATCACCGTCACGCTGCACGAGTCGCACGTGGCCTGGGCCGCCTACGAGCGGTCGCTGTAGCCCGTGCCCGTGGTGCACGTCGTCCTGCCCGGCGACATCGACGACCCGGCGACCCCGAGCGGCGGCAACGGCTACGACCGGCGGGTCTGCGACGGGCTGGCCCGGCTCGGCTGGACGGTGCGCGAGCACGGCGTACCCGGGGACTGGCCGCGCCCGGACGGCCCGGCGCGTGCCGGGCTGGCCGGGCTGCTCGCGGGCCTGCCCGACGGCACGCCGGTGCTGCTGGACGGGCTGGTCGCCTCGGTGACGCCGGAGGTCCTGGCCGGGCACGCCGGGCGGCTGCGGCTGGTGGTGCTGGTGCACATGCCGATGGAGGGCGACACCGAGGCCGCCGCGCTGGCCTGCGCCGCCGCCGTGGTCACCACCAGCGACTGGACCCGGCGGCGGCTGGTCGACCGTTACCGGCTCGACCCGGCCCGGGTGCACGTGGCGGTCCCGGGCGTGACGCCGGCCGCGCCGGTCCGGGGCACGGCGGCCGGTACCCGCCTGCTCTGCGTCGCGGCGGTCGTGCCGCACAAGGGACACGACGTGCTGCTGCGCGCCCTCGCCGAGGTGCCCGCGCCGTGGACGCTGGACTGCGTCGGCGCGCTCACCCGGGATCCCGGGTTCGCGGCGGGGCTGCGCCGGCTCGCCGTCGACCTAGGGCTGACCGGGCGGGTGCGGTTCACCGGCCCGCGCACCGGTGGCGCGCTGGACGCCGCGTACGCCGACGCCGACCTGCTGGTGCTGGCCTCGCGCGCCGAGACGTACGGGATGGTGGTCACCGAGGCCCTGGCCCGGGGCCTGCCGGTGCTCGCCACGGCGGTGGGCGGGGTGCCGGAGGCGCTGGGCCGGGCCCCGGACGGCGACCTGCCCGGCCTGCTGGTGCCGCCCGACGACCCGGCCGCACTGGCCGGCGCGCTGCGCCGCTGGCTCGGCGGGTCGCCGCTGCGCGACCGGCTGCGCCGGGCCGCCCTGGCCCGGCGGGACACGCTGGCCGGCTGGCCGGCCACCTCGACCCTGATCGCCCGCGTCCTGGACGGAGTGACGAGATGACCCTACCCGCCACCGACCCCTTCGCCGACTGGCTCGCCCTGCGCGAGCCCGCCGACGCCGCCGCCCGCGCCGAGGACCTCGTCGAGCGGGTCCGCGCCCGGCTGGGCCCGGACCGGCCGCTGGTGGTGCACGACCTCGGCAGCGGCACCGGCTCGATGGCCCGCTGGCTGGCCCCGCGGCTGCCCGGCCCGCAGCGGTGGATCCTGTACGACCGCGATCCCGGCCTGCTCGACCGGGCCCGCGCCCAGCCCCCGGTGGCCGCCGACGGCAGCCCGGTGACGGTCGAGACCCGGCAGGCCGACATCACCCGGCTCACCGCCGCCGATTTGTCCGGGGCCGGCCTGGTCACCGCGTCCGCGCTGCTGGACATGCTGACCGGCGCGGAGATCGAGCGGATCGTCGCGGCCTGCGCCGGGGCCGGCTGCCCGGCGCTGTTCGTGCTGTCGGTCGTCGGGCGGGTGACGTTCGACCCGGCCGACCCGCTGGACGCCGAGGTCGCCGCCGCGTTCGACGACCACCAGCGTCGTACCGTCGAGGGCCGGACGCTGCTCGGGCCGGACGCCGCCGCGGCGACCGTCGCCGCGTTCGCCCGCCACGGCGTGCCCACCGAGGTCCGCGCGACCCCGTGGCGGCTCGGCCCGGCGCAGACCGCGCTGACCGCCGCGTGGTTCACCGGCTGGCTGGAGGCCGCCGTCGAGCAGCGCCCCGAGCTGGCCGACCGGACCGCGGAGTACGCCCGCCGCCGGCTGGCCGCGGCCGCCGCGGGTGAGCTGACGGTGACCGTCGGGCACGACGACCTGCTCGCCGGGGCGGAATGAACCGGTCGGCCGGCTGGTACGTGCAAGGAGGTGACGATCTTCGCGCTAGGAGGCTCCGCGTGCCACAGGCTGCCGGCGACACATCCCCCGCGCCCGCCCGGACGGTCTGGGCGTGGGTGAGCAACCTGGGCGGCGTGGCGCTGGTGGTGGCGCTGCTGTGGGGGTTGGGCACCGGGCCGGTGCTGGCGGCGCTGCGCCGCATCGACGCCGCGACGGTGGTGGCGGCACTGCTGCTCGGCGCGGTGGCCACCGTCTGCTGCGCCTGGCGGTGGCGGCTGGTCGCCGAGGGGCTCGGTGTGCGGTTGCCGCTCGGCACGGCCGTCGCCGACTGCTACCGGTCGGTCTTCCTCAACGCCACGCTGCCTGGCGGGGTGCTCGGCGACGTGCACCGGGCGGTGCGGCACGGGCGGGACGCCGGGGACGTCGGCCGGGCGGTGCGGGCCGTGGTCTGGGAGCGCGGCGCGGGGCAGGTGGTGCAGGTGGCCGTCGCGGCGGTGATCCTGCTGGCGCTGCCCTCCCCGGTGCGGCCGTACCTGCCGACCGCCGTCGGGCTGGCCGTGGTCGCCGCCGTGGGGCTGGTGCTGCTGGCCCGGGCGCTGCCCCGCTCCGGGCCGTCGCGTCGGGCCCGCGCGCTGCGCGCCGCCGCGTCCGACGTCCGCGCCGGCCTGCTGGGACGGCGGGCGCCGGGGGTGCTGCTCGCCTCGGTCGTGGTGGTGCTGTGCCACCTGGCCACGTTCGTGCTCGCGGCCCGGGTGGCCGGGTCGGCCGCACCGGTGGCCCACCTGGTGCCGTTGACCCTGCTCGCGCTGCTGGCGATGGCGCTGCCGGCCAACATGGCCGGGTTCGGCCCGCGCGAGGGCACGGCCGCCTGGGCGTTCGGGGCCGCCGGCCTCGGCGCGGCCCAGGGGGTGTCCACCGCGCTGGTGTACGGGGCGTTGGTGCTCCTCGCCGCCCTCCCCGGCGCCGCCGTGCTGCTGCTGCGGCGTCGGCCGTCCAGGCGGCGGGAACGGTCCACGGCTCGTACGGTGAACCAGGGTGGTTCTGCCGCGGTATCCGCTGCCGGGCTGGCCGGCGGCGTCTGACGGAGGAGACACATGTTCGAAGCACTGCCGGTCGCGACGGTCCGCACGCAGGTCACGGTCCCCCTCCGCTTCCCCGACGGGTACGCCACGACGGCCCGGGTCTTCTCGTTCGACGGGTTGGTGGACGGGCGGGAGCACCTGGCGTTCGGGCTGGGCGACTGGGCGGGCGCGCTGCGTCGCCACGCGGCGGGCGGGGTCGCTCCCCTGGTCCGCCCGCACAGCGAATGCCTCACCGGGGACGTCTTCGGCAGTCAGCGCTGCGACTGCGGCCCGCAACTGCGCGAGGCGGTGGAACGCATCGCCGACGCCGGCGGGTTCCTGCTCTACCTGCGGCAGGAGGGCCGGGGCATCGGCCTCTACCCGAAGCTGGACGCGTACGCCCTGCAGGACGCCGGCCTGGACACGTACGAGGCGAACGTGGCGCTCGGGCACGGCGAGGACGAGCGGGACTACCGGGCGGCGGCGCAGATGCTGGCGGTGCTGGGGGTGGAGCAGCTCGCCCTGCTCAGCAACAACCCGGAGAAGGCCGAGCAGTTGGACCGGCTCGGGGTGACGGTGACCGAGGTGGTGCCGACGGGGGTCTTCCTCTCCCCCGCCAACGCCGACTACCTGGCGGCGAAGGCGAACCGGGCCGCCGCCCGGACCGCCGACGCGCCGTCGTTGAACTGACATGGACACCGCACCGACCGCGACGGCGGTCACCACGGTCCCGGCGCCGACCGGGCGGCCGTACGTGCTGCTCAGCTGCGCCACCTCGATCGACGGCTACATCGACGACGCCACCGAGCAGCGGTTGCTGCTGTCGAACGACGAGGACCTGGCGCGCATCGACGCGGTCCGGGCCGGCTGCGACGCCATCCTGGTCGGCGCGGGCACCGTACGCTGCGACGACCCGCGCCTGGTGATCCGCTCCGAGGGGCTGCGCCGGGCGCGGGTGGCGCGGGGGCTGGCGCCGTCGCCGATCAAGGTCACCCTGACCGCCCGGGGCGACCTCGATCCCCGGGCCCGGTTCTTCACCGTCGGCGACGCCGAGAAGCTCGTCTACTGCGCGTCGCCGGCGGTGGACAAGACCACCGAACTGCTGGACGGCCTGGCCACCGTGATCGACGCGGGGGATCCGCTGGCGCACGACGTCGTGCTGGCCGACCTGGCCGCCCGGGGGGTGCGGCGGCTGATGGTGGAGGGCGGCGGCCAGGTGCACGCCCAGTTCCTCGGCGCCGGGCTCGCCGACGAGTTGCACCTGGTCGTCGCGCCGTTCTTCGTCGGCGACCGCCGGGCGCCACGTTTCGTCGGCGACGGCCGGTTCCCGTGGCACCCGGGGCGGCGGGCCCGGGTGGCCGAGGTCCGCCAGATCGGCGACGTGGTGCTGGTGCGGTACGCCCTCTCGGAGCGCTGCGACGGCGGGTGACGCAGGTCACCGCGAGTGACGGTTCGTCGCCGTTGAACCACCGGACGTGTGCGTCCGTACCATCGGGCGCGGCCGACCGACGATCTACTACTGTCCGTCGTACGGTCGAGCCGTCGGACGACGGGCTGCCGGTGGACGGAGGTCAGGGTGATCGCGGAGGAGGACGACGGCCAGGTGACCGCCTGGGCGCTGGCCGCCGGTCGGGGTGACCGCCAGGCCCTGGCGGCGTTCGTCCGGGCGACGCAGGCGCAGACCTGGCGCTTCCTGCGCCACCTGCTCGCCTCGGCGGAGACCGACGACCTGGTGCAGGAGACCTACCTGCGGGCGATGCGCTCGCTGCCCCGCTTCGCCGGCCGCTCCTCCGCCCGGACCTGGCTGTTCAGCATCGCCCGGCGGGTGGCCGCCGACCACCTGCGCGCGGCCCGCGCCCGACCGGAGGTGACCGCCCTCGACGGCCGGGAGCCGCCGGCGGAGGGACGGTTCGAGAACGGGGTCGTCCTCGACCAGCTGCTGTGGGAGCTGCCGGCGGAGCGGCGGGAGGCGTTCGTCGCCACCCAGGTCCTCGGCCTGTCCTATGCCGAGGCGGCGGAGGTGTGCGGCTGCCCGGTGGGCACGATCCGGTCCCGGGTCGCCCGCGCCCGGGAGGACCTGGTCGCGGCCGTCGAGGGGCGTACCGGCCGGCGCGCGGGACGCGTCGGCTGACGGCGGGACCCGATGAACGACCTCCGGTACGTGCGGTGCGCGAGCTGGCGGGAGATCCTGTCGGCCCGGCTGGACGGGGAGGAGAGCGCCGCGGAGGCCGCCGCCGCGCAGCGGCACCTCGACGGCTGCGCGGACTGCCGCGACTGGCTGGACGGGGCGGCGGCGGTCAACCGGCGGGTACGTACCCGGACGGCGACCCCGCTGCCCGACCTGACCGACGCCATCCTCGCCGCCGCGCCGCCGCCGCACCGGCTGGCCGGGTGCCGGGTCCGGCTGGTGACCGCGCTGCGGGTGACCCTCGGCGTGCTCGGCGCCGGGCAACTGGTCCTCGGGCTGACCCAGGCCGGCCGGGGCGCGCTCGGCGACCACCTGCACCCGGCCGGGCAGCACCTGTGGCACGAGGCCGCCGCCTGGAACGTCGCCGTCGGGGCGGGTTTCGTCCTCGTGGCGCTGCGCCGGACCCCGCCGGCGGGTCTGCTGCCGACGCTCAGCGCGTTCGTCGCCACCCTGGTGCTGCTGTCGGTCAACGACGTGCTCACCGCACGGGTGGACCTGTCCCGGCTGGTCAGCCACGCCCTGCTGCTCGGCGGCTGGCTGGTGACGGCGTTGCTGTCCCACCCGGGGCTGCGCGCGGACCGGCCGCCACCGGCCGGCGGACGCGCCGGGCGGTCGCGGTGGCGGCTGCGCCTCGACGAGGCCGAGCCGCCGGCCGGTCCCCGACCCGCCCCGCCGCACGGTGTGCGGGCCGCCGTCGCCGTCGCACCGGTCGCCGACCCGCAGGCGAACGCCGAGCGGTCCGCCGCCTAATACCGCCGCGACGGCCGTAAGGAGTTCGCAAGGATCGTGCGTCCCGCCCGGCCGGCCGCGCGCCGCTACGCTGACCCGGCACGCGGGGAGGTGGCGATGACGCAACGGGTGCTGGTGGTCGACGACGACCGGACGGTCAGCGACGTGGTCTGCCGCTACCTGGAGCACGCCGGCTACCGGGTGGAACACGTCGCCGACGGCCCCGCCGCGCTGGCCGCCGTGGCGGCCGCCCCGCCGCACCTGGTGGTCCTCGACGTGATGCTGCCCGGACTGGACGGGCTGGAGGTGTGCCGGCGGCTGCGGGAGCGGCCGGACGGCGTACCCATCGTGATGCTGACCGCGCGCGGCGACGAGGCCGACCGGATCCTCGGCCTGCAACTGGGCGCGGACGACTACCTGAGCAAGCCCTTCTCCCCGCGTGAGCTGGTGCTGCGGGTCCGGTCGGTGCTGCGGCGCGCCGGCGGTGAGCCGGCCGGCGCGACGCCGGAGGTGCTCTCCGACGGGGGCCTGACCGTGCGGACCGGCCCCCGGGTGGCCCACCTGCACGGTCGTGAGCTGTCGTTGACGCTGCGGGAGTTCGACCTGCTGGCCCACCTGCTGCGACACCCGGCGCGGGCGTTCCGCCGGGCGGAGCTGCTGGAGCGGGTGTGGGGCTGGCAGTTCGGCGACCAGTCCACGGTGACCGTGCACGTACGCCGGCTGCGGGAGAAGGTCGAGGCGGACCCGGCCGATCCCCGCCGGATCGTCACGGTCTGGGGCGTCGGCTACCGGTACGAGCCGGTCGATGGCTGACCTCGCGCTCATCTTCGGCGCGGCGCTCGCGGCGGCCTGCGCGGTCGGGCTGCTCGGGGCGGGCGCGCTGCGGCTGCTGCGCGGCCGGTCGATCACCGTGCACATCACCGTGCTGCTGGCGATGACGGTCGGCGCGGTGGTGGCCGGTGTCGCGGTGATCGCCGAGGCGATGTTCCTGTCCCCGCACGACCTGGAGGTCGTGCTGATCACCGTCTCGGCGGCGGCGGTGGTGAGCCTCGGCGTCGGCTGGCTGTTCGGGCGGCGGCTCGCCGCGGCGGCGGTCTGGGCCGACCAGGCCCGGGAGCGGGAGCGGCGGATCGAGAAGGGCCGCCGTGACCTGGTCGCCTGGGTGTCGCACGACCTGCGCACGCCGCTGGCCGGGTTGCGCGCGATGGCCGAGGCGCTGGAGGACCGGGTGGTCGCCGACCGGCGCACGGTCGACGAGTACCACCGCCGGATCCGGGTGGAGACCGACCGGATGACCCGCCTCGTGGACGACCTGTTCGAGCTGTCCCGGATCAACGCGGGCGCGCTGCGGCTGTCGCTGTCCGCCGTGCCGCTGGGCGACGTGGTCTCCGACGCCCTCGCCGGCACCGCGCCGCTGGCCGCGGCCCGCCGGATCCACCTGGTCGCCGCCGACTCCGGCTGGCCCACGGTGGCCGCCAGCGAGCCGGAGCTGGCCCGGGTGGTGGGCAACCTGCTGCTCAACGCGGTCCGCTACACCCCGGAGGACGGCACGGTGCGGGTCGACGCCGGCCGGGACGGCGACGACGCCTGGCTGGCCGTCGCCGACACCTGCGGCGGCATCCCGGAGGCGGACCTGTCCCGGGTGTTCGACGTGGCGTTCCGGGGTGAGCCGGCGCGTACCCCCCGGCCGGGCGACGGTGGCGTCGAGGGCTCCGGCGGGCTGGGCCTGGCGATCGTGCGCGGGCTGGTCGAGGCGCACGGCGGCCGGGTCGACGTGCGGAACGTCTCCGGCGGGTGCCGCTTCGAGGTGCGGCTGCCGCTGGCCCGCGCCTGACCGCGGCGGACAGCCCGCCCGGCCCGGGCGCCACGCGCCGGGCCGGGCCGCGCGCCGGTCAGGGGCCGACCGGCACCCGGGCGGTGACCGGCCGGCCGGTCATCCGGCGCAACGCCAGGTACGCCTCGCAGCCGAGGCAGAGGTCGAAGGCGACGTTGAGGAAGGCGGCGGCGAGCGCCGCGCCGGTCGCCGTCAGGGCGAGCACCGGCGCGCCGGCCAGCTGGCCCGCGATCGCGAGCAGCGTGAAGACCAGCCCGACGAGCTGCGCGAAGCGCACCGGGGCGGCGGGTTCGAGTTCGGTCGGCGGGTCGAGCCGCGGCGCGACGAGCACCCGCCAGGCCAGCGCGTACGGGCCGAGCCGCGGATTGGCGGCGGTGAGCGCGAAGACGGCCGCCTGGGCGAGCAGCACCGGCACCGCGCCGGTGATCAGCGCGGCGGCGAGGACGACGGTGGTGACGGCCGCGGCGAACCGGGGCGCGCGAGGGTCGAGCAGCATACGGGGATTCCGTTCGGCGACGAGGGCGCGGCCCGCCCGGACCGGAGGGGGCCGGCGGGCGCGCGGGGGCGGAGACGTCAGGCGGAGCGGAAACCCGGACAGAGGCTGGCCGAGAGCCAGCCGTGGTCCACCGTGCGCCGGCGCGTCAACCGCACGCCGGTCATCGCCGGGCCTGCGCCAGCAGCGGCCGCAGGGCGGCGGTCAACTCGTCCCGGGCGGGCACCCCGGCGGCGCGGCGCACCACCCGGCCCGCGCCGTCGACCAGCAGCACCGTGGGGGTACGCCAGACGTCCAGCGCCCGTACCGCGTCGAGGTGCCGCTCGGCGTCGACCTCCAGCAGACGTACGCCGGCGACCTCGCCGGTGACCTGTTCGAGCACCCGGCGGGTGGCCCGGCAGGGCGCGCAGACCGGGGCGGAGAACTGCACCAGGGTGACCTCGCCGGGGCGTACGCCCAGGGCGTCGAGCGCGGCGTGCCCGGTCGGGGCGGCGGACGCCGCGCGGAGCCGGCCGTCGCGACGGCGACGCCACACGCCGACGACGGTGGCGGCCATCAGGACGGCCACCACCACGACGACGCCGGTCATCGACACGCGCACCGTCCCAGCGTGCCACAGTCGTGCCCGGCCCGACCCGACCGTCCCGCCGGGCGGGAGCCGCCGGGGCGGGCCGGCGTCGACCTCCCGGGTACGGGCCCGGCCGGTTCACCGCGGCGGCCAGCTTCCGGCACGCCTGCCCGCAGGGCACGGCGGGCCTGCGCGCAGATCCGGCACCGGGTGCGGGCGGCACCTCGTCGACCCGAGGGTGGCGGCGGCAGGGCGGTGGGCGGTGGGCGGTGGGACGGTGCCGCGTCCGGCCACCCGTCCGGCGGACCGGGGCCGGACGACCGGAGCCTGGGCCGTGACAGCCGTAGCGTGGACGGGCGGGGAGCCGGCACGGGAGGGGACCGACGATGCACGGCACGGGAATGGCGGGCTGGATGTGGGTCTGGCCGCTGCTGGTGGTGGCCGCGCTGGTGGTCCTCGCCGTGCTGGTGGTCCGGGCCGTCGGGGCAGGTCCGCAGCCGGGGGGCCGCCGCTCCGCCCGGCAGATCCTCGACGAACGCTACGCGCGTGGCGAGATCGACGAGGAGGAGTACCAGCGCCGCCGCGACTCCCTCGACTGAGTGGCCGGCAGGACCGGGCTCGGCCGTCGGCACCGCCGCGAGCTGGCAGCTGGCTAGTCTCGGACAGTGGCAAACAGGTTCTCCAGGGCGAGGAGTCGAGGCGTGACCCGAGGGTGCGGAACGAGATGGCTCGGCGCGGTGCTCGCGGCGGCCCTGGCGCTCACCGGCTGCACCGGCCCGGCGAACCCGAGCGGTGGCCCGGCGGCCACGGGCAGTGGCCCGGCCGCCCCGAGCAGTGGCCCGGCCGCCCCGAGCAGTGGCGCGGCGTCCGCCGGGGACGGCGAGGAGTTCGGCCACGTGCACGGCCTGGGCGTCAACCCGCGCGACGGGCAGCTCTACGCGGCCACCCACCACGGCGTGTTCCGGCTGACCGGGACCGGCCCGACCCGCGTCGGCGACGGCCGGCAGGACACCATGGGGTTCACGGTCACCGGCCCCGACGAGTTCCTCGCCTCCGGCCACCCCGCGCCCGGCACGCCCGGGCCCGCGCATCTCGGGCTCATCGGCTCCACCGACGCCGGTCGCACCTGGCGGACCCTCTCCCTGGCCGGCGAGGCCGACTTCCACCTGCTGCGACAGGCCGGCGCCACCGTCTACGGCCTCGACTCCACCAGCGGCGCCCTGATGGCCAGCACCGACCGCGCCACCTGGGAGCGACGCGCCCGGATCGAGGCGTACGACCTCGCGGTCGACCCCGCCCGCCCGGACACCCTGCTGGTCACCGGCGAACAGGGCGTCCGCCGCTCGACCGACGGCGGTCGCACCTGGTCGCCGGCGGGCGGGCCGGCCGTCCTGCTGCTGCACTGGTCGGCCCGGGAACTGGTCGGAGTGGCCGCGGACGGGCAGATCCTGCGCTCCACCGACGCCGCGGCGAGTTGGACGCCCACCGGCGGGCGGGCCACCGACGCCCCGGCCGCGTTCACCGCCCACGAGGGGCGGCTCTACCTGGCCACCCGGGACGCGCGGGTGCTGCGCAGCGACGACGCCGGCAGGACCTGGCACCCGCTGGCGGGCTGACCGTCCGCGGGCTCCCGTACGACCAGCCCGCACCAGCCGGACACCGCCGACCCCGATCGCCGTCGGCGTCGGCGTCGGCGTCGGCGTCGGCGTCGGCGTCGGCGGTGACGGTGACGGTGACCCGGCGCGACGGTGTCGGCCCGGCCGGGGTTCCGGCCGGGCCGACACCTCGCGCTCTCAGCGCCGACCGGGGGTGAGCCGGACCCGGCGCAGCAGTTGCGCGTTGAGCGCCACCACGATGGTGGAGGCGGACATCAGCACCGCCCCGACGGCGGGGCTGAGCGCGACGCCGGCCCAGGCGAGCGCCCCGGCGGCGAGCGGGATCGCCACCACGTTGTAGCCGGCGGCCCAGGCCAGGTTCTGGATCATCTTCCGGTACGACGCCCGGGACAGCCGGATCACCCCGGTGACGCCGCGCGGGTCGGAGGAGGCGAGCACCACCCCGGCCGACTCGATCGCCACGTCGGTGCCGGCGCCGATGGCCACCCCGACGTCGGCGCGAGCCAGGGCCGGGGCGTCGTTGACGCCGTCGCCGACCATCGCCACGGTCAGCCCCCGCGCCTGCAGGTCGGCCACCGCCCGGTCCTTGTCGGCGGGCAGCACCTCGGCGAAGACCTCGTCCACGCCGGGGCGGAAGCCCAGGTCGGCGGCGACCGCCTCGGCGACCGGCCGGGCGTCACCGGTGATCATGACGATCTTCCGGACGCCCTGGTCGCGCAGCTCGGTGATCGCCTCGCGGGCCTCGGGGCGCACCTGGTCCTCCAGGGCGAACGCGCCAACCACCGTCGGCCGGCCGTCCGCCGGCAGCCGGAGCAGGTGCAGCACCGCCGCGCCCCGGCGCGACCACCCCTCGGCCGTCGCTACCAGGGACTGCGGCACGGTGACGTCGAGTTCGCGCAGCAGCGCCGGGCCACCGACCGCGTACGCCTCGCCCCGCACCACGGCGCGGACGCCGCGACCGGTCATCGAGCGGAAGTCACCGGCGGCCGGGACCGGCCCGCGCGCCTCGGCGGCGGTGACGATGGCCCGGGCCAGCGGGTGCTCGCTGTCGGCCTCCACCGCGGCGGCGATCCGCAGCGCGTCGTCCTCGTCGAGGCCGTCGGTGCCGACGACCCCGGTGACGGTGTGCGCCCCCATGGTCAGGGTGCCGGTCTTGTCGAACAGGACGGCGTCGACGGTGCGCATCCGCTCCAGGGCCAGCCGGTCCTTGACCAGGATGCCGGCCCGGGCCGACACCGCCGTGGAGAGCGCGATCACCAGGGGGATGGCCAGCCCGAGGGCGTGCGGGCAGGCGATCACCAGCACCGTCACGGTCCGGACCACCGCCTCGTCGACGTCGCCGAGCGCCCACCAGCCGACGAAGGTGACCAGCGCGGCGACGGTCGCGACGTAGAAGAGCATCGCGGCGAACCGGTCGGCGAGCACCTGGGCCCGGCCGCTGGACGCCTGCGCCTGGGCGACGAGCCGGCCGATCCCGGCCAGCGCGGTGTCCTCGCCGACGGCGTCGACCCGCACCCGCAGCGCCGAGTCGGTGGCGACGGTGCCGGCGACCACCCGGTCCCCCACGCCCCGCGACACCGGGCGGGACTCACCCGTGATCATCGATTCGTCCAGCTCGGCGGTGCCCGTCACGATCCGGCCGTCGGCGGGGACCCGGCCGCCGGAGCGGACCAGGACCACGTCGCCGATGCCCAGCTCGGCCACCGGCACCGGGCGCACCGTGCCGTCCGGCTCGACCCGTTCGGCGTCGTCGGGCAGCAGGGCGGCCAGCGCGGCGAGTGCGCCCTGGGCCTGGCCGATCGCCTTCATCTCCTGCCAGTGGCCCAGCAGCATGATGGTGACCAGGGCGGCCAGCTCCCACCAGAAGTCCAGGTCGAACGCGCCGAGGCTGGTCGCCAGCGAGGCCCCGTAGGCCACCGTGATCGCCATCGAGATCAGCAGCATCATCCCCGGGGCCCGGTCCCGGACCTCGCGGACGCCGCCGGCCAGGAAGGGCCAGCCGCCGTAGCCGAAGACCACCGTGCCGAGGACCGGGCCGACCCAGGCCATGCCGGGGAAGTCGAGGGAGTAGCCGAACCAGTCCATGACCATGTGGCTGGTCGCCACGATCGGCAGGGTCAGGGCCAGGCTCAGCCAGAACTTGCGCCGGAACTGCTCCGGGTCGTGCCCGGCGTGCTTGTCGTGCCCGCCGTGCCCGGCGGCGTGGCCGTGGCCGTGGTGCCCGGCGTGGCCCTGCCCGGCGGTATGGCCGTGGCCGGGCCCGTGGTTTCCGGCGTGGCCGTGCCCGGCGTCACCGTGCGCGGCGGCGTGGCCATGACCGGTGCCGTGCGCGGCGGCGTGGCCGTGGTCGTGGTGGCCGGTTGCGGCGGAGGGCGTCGCGTCGGGTCCGCCGTGGTTCCCGGCGGGCGGGCGCGGTCCGGGGGCGTGCCCGTCGTGCGGGGGCGTGGTCACCGCCGCACCGTGGGTGCCGTGGTCGTGGGATCCGTGCCGGTGAGTCGTGTGCTCGTCAGTCATGCCGTCCACCTCCGGGCCCGACGTTATACCCCCTGGGGGTATAAGCGCAAGTACCCCCAGGGGGTACCTCGGACCGGCGTCGGCCGGTGCTCCCCGACCCGCGCACCGACCGGAGCCGACCGCCGGACGGGGCAGGCACCTCCCCGAGGACGACCGGTGGGACGGGGTGGCCGGGCGGCTGCGGTCGATCGAGGCGCTCGGCGAGGCCGCCCCGCCAACTTCTGCCGCCCGGCCAACTTCTGCCGCTCGGCATGCCGGGGCGTCGCGGTGATCCGCTCGGTGAGCCGGCTCACGGACCTCCGGCCCTGTCCGGTGGGACTTCCCGGACGCGATGCTCCGGTCGGAACAGCAGGTCGACGGGCGGAGTGTCATGCGCGTGGTGTCGGAAGCGGAGTTGGCGGCGGCGTTCGGGCGGCTGCCCGACCGGCCACGGGTGGTGGCCGGCGGCAACCACGCCGCCCCGATGCGGATCCTCGGGCTGCTGGACGCCGCCGTCGAGCGGTACCGGCTGTACATGCTCAACGCCCCGCGCGGCATCCCCGACCGGGAGGGGGTCGACTACGAGACCTCCTTCGTCGGCGCCGGCATGCGCGGGCACCCCCGCCTGTCGTACCTGCCGAGCCGGCTGTCCCTGGTGCCGGCGCTGCTGCGCGACCGGCTCGCGCCCGACGTGGTGCTGCTGCACACCACGGTGCCGCGCGGCGGCACGCTCAGCCTCGGCGTCGAGGTCAACATCCTGCCGGCGGCGATCGAGGCGGCGCGCGCCCGGGGCGCCCTGGTGGTCGCGCAGGCCAACCGGCAGATGCCGGTGACGTACGGGGACGCGGCGCTGCCCCTGGACGCGGTCGACCTGGTGGTGGAGGTCGACGAGCCGCTGCCGGTGCCCGCCGCCACCGAGCGTGATCCGGTCAGCGCGGCCATCGGCGCGCGGGTGGCCGCCCTGGTGCCCGAGCAGGCCACCCTCCAGCTCGGCATCGGCGGCGTCCCGGACGCGACCCTGCTGGCGCTGACCGACCGGCGAGGGCTGCGGATCTGGTCGGAGATGTTCAGCGACGGCGTGCTGGCCCTGGAGAAGGCCGGCGCCCTGGACCCGGACGCCCCGGTCACCGCCTCCTTCTGCTTCGGCTCCGACGAGCTGTACGACTGGGTCGACGGCAACCCCCGGGTGCGGATGCTGCGCACCGAGCAGACCAACGACCCCGGCCGGATCGCCCGCAACCCGCGCCTGGTGTCGGTGAACAGCGCGCTGGAGGTGGACCTGTTCGCCCAGGCCAACGCCAGCCGGATCGGCACCCGGGTCTACTCCGGCTTCGGCGGTCAGACCGACTTCATCGTCGGCGCGCTGCACTCCGAGGGCGGGCAGGCGATCGTCGCGCTGCGGTCCTGGCACCCGAAGGCGGACGTGTCCACCGTGGTTCCGCTGCTCTCCGGGCCGGTGACGTCGTTCCAGCACAGCGCGATCGTCACCGAGCAGGGGTGCGCGGCGCTGTGGGGTCGGGACGCCGTCGCGCAGGCGCAGCAGCTGGTCGACCACGCCGCCCACCCGGACGCGCGGGACGGGCTGCGCGAGGCGGGCCGGCGGATGGGGCTGGCGTTGCGCTGACCGCCTACCTCGGCTCGTCGTCGTGCGTCCAGGCGGCCAGCCAGCTCTGGTTCTCCCGGGCGATCGCGTCCTCGCAGGCCCGCACGAACGCCCCGACGGCGGCGGGCGTCCGGTCCGTCGTCGCCTCCCACCCGTGCAGCAGCGCGCGCAGTTGCCGCGCGGTCGCCAGGTACGACACCACCAGGTGCTCGTACCGGGCGGCGGAGACGTGCGCGGTGAGCGAGGCGCCCACCACCGTCACCACCGCGACCCACGCGCCGACGCCACCGGCTCCGGTCGTGGCGGCGACGGCCCCGAGCACCGCGCCGAGGGCCGCGACGACGAACTCCGCCGTCCGGAACCGGGTGAGCCGACGCTGGTGCCGGGCCGCCCCGGCCCGGTAGTAGCCGTCGATCTGAGGGCGCACGCGGCGGGCGGCGTAGTCGTCGCCGTCCCGCACGGCGGGCAGCGGGGTGTCGGCGGCGGCGGCGCTCAGCGCCAGGCCGGCCAGGTCCGCCACGTCGTCCTCGACCGTCGCGGCCACGGTCCTGAGCCGCTGGTCGCGGTCCGGCCCGTCGTACGGCTGTGCGCCGGCGAGGTACAGGTACACCTGCGCCTTGAGGGCCTCGCTGGTGGCCCGGACCCGGGTCCACGCCTCGACCCGGTCCCGGCCGAGGCGGAACACCCGCACCACCGGGACGACGGCCAGGGCCACCGCGCTCAGCAGGGCCATCGACCGCCCCGCCGGGTCGCCCGGCCCGACCTGCACGGCGGCGGTGGCCAGCACCGCGCCGCAGACCCCGGCCGCCAGCGCGGCGCCGCGCCAGATCACGATGCTCCGCTTGACCGCGCCCGCCGCCCGGGACCACCGCCGGTGCTCCTGCCACACACCGGCCACGGCGGACGTGTCGACCTGCTCCATCCCCACCCTCCCTGCCTCCCTCGCCAGCGCCGGCCCGGGACCGCGACCCGTCGGGCCGGCGGCGTCACCCGGCCGGCTCCGTCCACCGGGGAGCGTCCCGCCTCCCAGCATGCCGATCCAGATCAATGTCCGAAAGTTCCGGAGCGTCCGACGCCCTTGCCAGCGCTTTCCGGGCCTATCCATACTTGTTGATGTTCCTGAGCCGGACATGATCGGGTGCCGGGCAGCCTCGATCGGAACCCGACCCATCGGCCCATCCGGAGGAACCCCGTCCCATGAGATCCAGGCTCAGACTGATCGGCGCCGCCCTGGCCGCCGCCGCGCTGACCGCGCTGGCCGCCGTGTCCGTCCCCGCGCCGGCATCGGCGGCCGCGCTGACCGAGGTGACCAACTTCGGCGCCAATCCCAGCAACCTGAGGATGTACCTGTACGTCCCGGACCGGGTCGCGCCGCAGCCGGCGCTGGTGGTCGCGGTGCACTACTGCACCGGCACCGGCCCGGCCATGTACTCCGGCACCCGGTACGCGGCGCTGGCCGACCGGTACGGCTACCTCGTGGTGTACCCGTCGGTGACCCGCAGCAGCCAGTGCTTCGACGTCTCCTCGCCGCAGGCGCTGCGCCGCGACGGCGGCAGCGACCCGGTCGGCATCAAGTCGATGGTCGACTACGTCCGGCAGCGGTACCCGGTCGACCCGAACCGGATCTTCGCCACCGGCATCTCGTCCGGCGCGATGATGACCAACGTGCTGCTCGGGCTCTACCCCGACGTGTTCCACGCCGGCGCCGCCTTCTCCGGCGTCCCCTTCGGCTGCTTCGCCACCACCAACGGCTCGGAGTGGAACAGCGAGTGCGCCGACGGCCAGCTCGTCCGGACCCCGCAGCAGTGGGGCGACCTGGTCCGCAACGCCTACCCGGGGTACACCGGCAAGCGACCCCGGATGCAGCTGTGGCACGGCACGAACGACGAGGTGCTGCGCTACCAGAACTTCACCGAAGAGATCAAGCAGTGGACCGACGTGCACGGCCTGAGTCAGACGCCGACGTACACGGACACCCCGCAGGCCGGCTACACCCGCACCCGGTACGGCGGCAGCGGCGGACAGGCGCCGGTCGAGGCGATCAGCATGCAGGGCGTGTCGCACAACCTGCCGGTCGACGCCGCCCAGGCGATCCGCTTCTTCGGCCTGGACACCAGCACCCCGCCCACCACGCCGCCGCCCACCTCGCCTCCGCCGAGCAGCCCTCCGCCGACCACCCCGCCGCCGGCCGGCCCGTGCCGGGTGGGCTGGACGGCCAACGCCTGGAACACCGGGCTGACCGCGTCGGTGACCATCACCAACACCGGCACCGCCACGGTCAACGGCTGGAGCCTCGCGTTCACCCTGCCCGCCGGGCAGGCCGTCACCAACGGCTGGAACGCGACGTACGCGCCGACGAGCGGAGCGGTGACCGCCCGTAACGTCTCCTACAACGGCACCATCGCGCCGAACGCGTCGGTGACCATCGGCTTCCAGGCCACCCACACCGGCAACACCGGCCGGCCCACCTCGTTCACCCTCAACGGATCGCCCTGCGCGACCGCCTGACCCGACAGGTGGCGGCGGCGGGCGTGAGGACGCCCGCCGCCGCAGCTCAGCCCGGCGAGGGCTCGTCGGCGGGCGGACCCGAGTGGGCCCGGCGCGAGACCGCGACCAGCGTGGCCGTCACCGCGCCCCGGTTGTGCAGCGCTCGCAGCGGCAACGCGGCCAGCCACAGCACGTCGCCGCACCCGACGATCTGGCGCGTGCCGCCCACCGCCTCCAACTCGACCTGCCCCTGTTCGACCACGACGATGGCGTCGCGCCAGTCGGCCTCGTCGTAGTCGAGCGCGCCCCCCGGCGGCAGGGCCACCACCCGCATCTCCATCTCCGGACCGAGCCGGGAGTGCAGGAAGGAGAGCGGTCCCTCACCGTCGTCCATCAGCGGGCGGCGTACGGGCCGGACGGACGGGGGGCACCAGCGCGCGGGGGCCGCCCCGCCTGAACCACAGTCACGGACCGCTCTCCGCTTCGACTGGCGGCCTGGCGCCGCGTCCGACTCCGTTGGTGGTATGACGGCCGGGGCCCGGAAAACTCATCGCCGCGCCGCCCGCCCCGTCGAGGTGGACGCCGGGACGGGCATGGTCGATTCCGGTCACCGAAACTGCGCACGGACGAATAAGCGCCGTCACACGGTGGCACCTAGTGTGTTCGCTGAGTTGTCCGGCCCTTCTGGATGGAGTGCACACATGACAGTGGCCAACGGGCACACCTCGCGGCGCGGTCTGATCGGCGCGATCAACGAGCGGCACCATCGCGCGGTTCTCGGGCTGTACATGGTCATCGTGCTGGGCCACTGGGCCGAGCACCTGGTCCAGGCGTTCCAGATCTGGGGGCTCGGGTGGGCCCGCCCCCAGGCGCGCGGCGTGCTGGGCATGCCGTTCCCGTGGCTGGTCAGCTCGGAGTGGCTGCACTACGGGTATGCGATCGTCATGCTGATCGGCCTGTTCGCGCTGCGCCCCGGCTTCGTCGGCCGGGCCCGCACCTGGTGGACGATCGCCCTGGTGATCCAGTTCTGGCACCACGTCGAGCACCTGCTGCTGCTGTTGCAGGTCCAGATGGGCTTCCTGCTGCCCGGGACCACCGTCCCGACCAGCCTGGCCCAGCTCGTCGTGCCCCGCGTCGAGCTGCACCTGTTCTACAACTCCATCGTCTTCCTCCCGATGCTGATCGCGATGTACCTGCACCTGCGGCCGAACGACGGCGAGCTGCGGCAGATGACGTGCAGCTGCACCCACGAGAGCCGTCGGCGGCTGACCCTCGCCCCGTCCGCCGGCTGACCGGGGCCGTCTTGTCCGCCGGACGCCGTACCCTGGCCGTCGCCACCGCCCTGGCCGCCGTCGGCATCGCCGTCGCCGTCGGGGCGGTGGCCCGGCAGTCGGACGCGGAGCCGGCCCGGGTGCTGGCGGTGACCCCGGCCGACGGGACCGCCCTGGCGGCCACCCCGGACCAGGTCACCCTGCGGCTCTCGACCGACGCGGACCCGGTGCTGTCGCACGTCACCGTCCGCGACAGCGCCGGGGCCACGGTCAACGACGGCCGGGTCAGGACCGACGGGCAGAGCGGGTTGCGCCAACCGGTCCGCCTGGACCGGCCCGGCGACTACAGCGTCGCCTACCACGTCACCTTCACCAATGGACAGGACGACACCGGGGTACTGCGGTTCAGCGTCGGCACCGGCGTGCCGCCCCGGGCCACGGGCGAGATCCCCGACGCGATCACCGACAGCGGCGAGCACGCCCACGGCGTCGACCCGTTGGGCGCCACCCTGCTGATCGTCGACGGTCTGGTGCTGCTCGGCGTCCTCGTCCTGCTGATGCGCCGACGCCCGTCCGGCCCGTCGCACCCGGCCACCGCAGGCACACCGACGCCCGCCGGCCCGACCGCGTCCGGGCCCCGCGACCGAGGGCCGTCCGAGCCGCCGGGCGACTGACCGGCGTCCGTCTTCGGCGGCCGCCGGCCCGCTCCCCCGGCGGCCGCCGGACCGCCGCATCCCTGACGTCGCCCGTCCGGCGCCCTCCGGCTACGGCGGTGGAGCCCCGGATGAGGGCTGTCCCGCCGGCCGGGCACGATGATGTCCGTGCGTAGCGAGCGGCTGAGCTTCTCCGTCGAGTCCGTCCAGGACGTGCCGGGAGGCTGGCAGTTGGCGGGTGAGCCGGGGTATCACCCGCGGCACTGGGCGCGCCCGGGTGACCGCTTCGACCGTGCCTGCGGCGAGCACGGCCGCGAGGAGCGCACCGTGGACCTGGTCGTGGTGGAGCTGACCGGGACATCCGCCATCGTCACCGGTTCCGGTGGCGACCAGCTCAGGCCCGGCGACATCGTCTCCGGCGAGCGCCTCGTTCAGGACAGCGGCCCAGCCAGCGAAGGCTTGCGCTGAGGAAGAGGGCCGCATGGCGGGCACTGCCGAGTCGGGTTCTCCGTAGCACTGGTCGGCCTGCTCACCGGCGAGATCCAATCCGAGTACCTGAGCCGTCGGCTCGGTGGACCGCACACCTACGGCCGCTGACCGTCATCACCGTCGAGCCGCGCCGCCCGACCCCGACAGGGCGAGCCGGCAGCACCGACGAGAGCGGACGCCGGCACGGCACGGGCACACGGATCGGGCCGGGTGCGCGAGGCACCCGGCCCGATCGTGATCGGTGCGGTGGTTACGGCCGGCTGTGCCGGCGCGACGCCCGCCGGGGCGTACGCGACGCCGAACCGGACGGGGCGAGGCCCGGCGGGAGCAGCGCGGCGCCGTCCGCCGGCAGCTTCGCGGGGCCGGCCTTGCCGACGACGAGGGCACGCGTGCCGGAGCGACCGGGCAGCAGCCGCTCGCTGCCGCGGACCTTCGGGACGGCCCGGTCCTGGGCCTGCGGCGTGCGGAACACGTCGGCCGCCAGGTGGTCGCGGGGGATGTCGGTGTTCAGGGCGATGATGTCACCGAGCGTCTTCCGGTAGTCGATCTTGAAGGCGGCCCGGATCAGCGGCAGCAACGGGTCGTTGCCGTAGTGGAACCGGTCGCCGTCGCGCAGCGCGAGGAACTGCTTGCGCCAGATCGCCAGCTGCAGCTCACCGAACTCCTTGCCCGGCAGGTTCGGCTCGGCCATCATGCCGACGAACGCGTCGAGCCGGTCCACACTGCCGTAGACGGCCTTGAGCCGGGCCGCGATCGGGGTACGGCGCTCGGCGCGCACCGCGTCGTCGGCCGCCGCCGTGGTACGCCTGCCCTCGGCGTCGTACAGCGCGGTGAAGTCCAGGCTGTCCGGGTCGTCGATCTCCGCGCCCGGGGTCAGCTCCGGGTCGGCCGGGAAGGACTCCGACGCCTCGCCGGTGATCGCCGCGAACGACGGCTTGGCCGGCAGGCCGTACGCGGCCCGCAGGTCGTTGTAGCTCGGCATGCCGTGGTCCCGGCTGCGGGCGATGTCGATCGCGCCCAGGTCGTTGCGCCCCGCCAGGCAGGGCGGCAGGGCCGGGTCGTCCGCACAACCGGGGTTGCCGGGCACGGGGACGGTGAACGGGAAGCTGCGCAGCATGTTGCTCATCAGCTCGTCGTTGCGGGTCTGCGGGCGCAGCCCGACGCCGTGCAGCATCGGCCCGAGCTGGAGCAGCTCCAGCAGGTCCGGGTTGAAGAAGGCGTCCTCACCGAGCGGGATCATCAGCCGGACGGTGTCGCCCTCGACCGTCACCTCGACGTCCAGCTCACGCAGCCGGTCGAGGGTCTGCTGGCTGTAGCGGCCGACCTCGGCCTCCAGCCGGAAGTCACCGCGGATCTGGCTGTGCGCGCGGTACCCGACGGTGGCGAACTCGTTGCTCACCGACACGTCCACGTCGGACTTGTACCCGGTGTAGCGGGGCAGGTCGACGCCGAGCGACGGCAGGAACTGGGTGTAGGTGATGTACTGCTGCTCGGCGATGACCACCGCTCGGGCGATCTCGAACTTGTCCTGCTCGGACAGCCACTTCGGCAGCTGGGCGACGATCCGGTTGTGTTCCCGGGCGAAGAGGGTCTGGATGGCCAGCAGCGCCGGGTTCTCGTTGGCCCGCTGGTCGCCGGTGACCGCCGCCTTCTCCGGGGTGTTGAACAGCTGCCCGCCGGCGACCATGTTCGGCGCGGTGGAGGCGTCGCCCCGGGTGTCCCGCCGGGGCAGGTAGTTGCCCGGCATCAGCAGGGTGGCCTTGTTGTTGCGCGGGTCACCGTCGACGGTGCCCTCGCGCAGCCAGTCGAGCCGGTCGATGGCGTTGCCGTAGACGGCGGCCCCGTCGAGGTAGGAGCTGACCGTGTTGATCTGCTCCCGGGGGGTGGTGACGCCGGTGCCGTCGGCCGGGCGGGACCGGTCGAACGGGACGATGCCGATGTCGTTGCGGAACGATTCCATCGGATCGGCGTTGTCGAAGACGATGTTGCGGGTCTCACCGGGCGGGCTGACCAGCCGCCGGCCGAGCCGCTGGGCGATGGTGTGGTCGACGAACTGGCCCCACACGAAGCCCCACTGGCTGACGCCGTTGGGTGAGTAGATGTTCTGGTCGACGTCGTTGAAGATCCGGTTGCTGACGTACCGCTCGGGCGGCAGGTCGACGATCTCGTTGAGCCCGTCGGCGTACCAGGCCGGCCCGACCCGCGGGTAGATGGTGTCGATCTTCCCCCAGGTGGGGTTGGCCCGGTTGTTGCCGGACCCGTCGATGCTCTGCACCTCCCAGAGGCCGAGTATCCGGTCCGGCCGGGCGGCGCCGGCGTTGGCCGGACCGCTCAGCCCCACCCCGGCAGCCACCACGAGGGCGACGACCGCGGCCTGGGCCGCCTTGGCTGATCGGGCCCGGCCACGCCGGCCCCGTGCGACTGCACGCATGCCCATCTCCTCCCCTTTGACTTGACGAACACGATGGGCCGGAGACCGTAGCGACCCCACCGCCGGACGTCCGTCCGGGCGCGACAGGTCAGGTCGACCGGCGGGTACGACCGGGCGTCGCGTGGCGTCGACGGGCGAGCCCCCCGAGCGCCGGGTACGGCTGTCGATCTCCCCGGTAGTGTGGACGCCACCCGGGGGTGGCGCTTCTTCCGCCGTGCGCAGCGGGGCGGCCCGGGCTTCCGGTCACCGGCGCGGCCCCACCCGCCGGCCGGTCCGGCAGCGGTTGCCCACCACCCCGCCACGGCGGGTCACGGCCGCCCTGCGGGGGACGGACGCGGCCCCACGAGGGGGCGGCGCTCCGCCGACCAGCCGTCGACGTCGCTGTCGGCGTTGAGGATCGCCTGGTGCAGGCGCTGCACCGGCGGGCCGGGTTCCAGGCCCAGTTCGGTGACGAGGTTGCCCCGCACCCGGTGGAAGACCTCCAGGGCCTGGGCCCGCCGGCCGCTGAGGTGCAGCGCCCGCATGTACTGCGCGTGCAGCCCCTCGTGCAGCGGGTTCTCCACGGTCAGGGCGGCCAGTTCGGTCAGCACCTCGCGGTGCATGCCCAGCCGCAGCTCGGCGTCGACCAGGTACTCCAGGGTGACCAGCCGGGACTCCTCCAGCTGCCGGCGGCGCGCCTCCAGCAGCCGGCCCACCGGCACGTCCACCAGCGCCCGGCCCCGCCACACCCGCATCGCCTCGGACAGGTGCCGGACGGCCCCGGCGTCGTCCCCGTCGGCCAGCGCCTGCCGCCCCCGCAGCGCCAGCAGCTCGTAGCGACGCAGGTCCAGGCCGGTCAGGCGGCTGCGCAGCAGGTACCCGCCGGCCCGGGTGACGAGCAGGTCGGTGCTGACCTCCGCCACCGACCGGCCGGTCGCGGCCGCGAAGTGCTTGCGCAGGTTGAGGATGTACGTCTGCACGGTGGTCGACGCGCTGGCCGGAGGCTCGTCCCCCCACAGCTCGGTGCTCAGCGAGGACGCGGGCACCACCTGGTCGGCGTGCGCGATCAGCACGGCGAGGACGTTGCGCACCTTCGGCGCCGTCGGCGTCCAGGCGACGCCCCGCACCCGTACGGACAGCGGCCCGAGCACGGCCATGTCGATGAATTGACCCGTAGCTTCCACGCGCGCCCCTGATCGGATGGACTTGAGCGGATCCTTATGGTCATCGGCGGCCCGTCGCGCCTGCATCTTCTACCGTGCCGGCCGCCGTCGTGCGATGGTCGGGACGCCTCGAGCGAGTTGCGACCGGCCGTCGAGCACGGCGTTCCTACGCTTGCCGGCACCGGCCGGCGGGTCGGCGTACCCGATGGTGGCCGCCGGCCGCCCACCTCCGCGCCGCGGAACGGGCCGGGTCGGATCGACCCGGGCCGCCCTTCCCATCGCACCGCCGCTGGTCCGGTCTCACCGGGACGTCGTGGCCCCCACCCGGCCCGGCCGCGGCGCGCCGGGCCGCACGCCGGCCCGCCAGCCGACCGGGGGCCGACAGGAGGTGCGCGATGACCGAGCAGACGAGCACCGGCGGCCCGGCCCGCCGGGCACGCTCGGGCCACCGGCCCGGCCGGGCCGCCGGCGACCGGGCGGGCACGACGGTCGCGGTGCTGGGCGCGACCGGCTGTGTCGGGCGGGCCGTCTGCGCCGCGTACGCCCGGCGGGGCGACCGGGTCCTCGCCATCGCCAGGACGGCGCCGCCCGACCCCGACCACCCGTTCCTCGCCCTAGACGTCGCCGACACCGCCCCGGCCGAGCTGGCCCGGATCCTCGGCGACGCCGGGGTGGACACGGTGGTCAACGCCGCCGGCGGTTGGGCGCGCACCGAGGAGCTGCACCGGGGACACGTCCAGCTCGTGCGCCGGCTCGTCGCCGCCGTCGGCGCGACGCGGACCCGGCCCCGGCTGGTGCACGTCGGCTCGGTGCACGAGTACGGCCCGATCGCCGAGGGCACCAGCGTCCGCGAGACCGCCGAGGTCCGTCCGGACACCGCGTACGGCCGGATGAAGCTGGCCGGGAGCCGGATCGTGCTGCGGGCCGCGCAGGCCGGTTCGGTGGACGCCGTGGTGCTGCGGGCGGTGAACGTCTACGGCCCGTACACCACACCGGCGAGCTTTCTGGGGACGCTGCGCGACCGGCTGCGGCGGGCCGGCCCGGAGGGGTTGACGGTGACCGTCGCCGCGGCCCGGCGCGACTTCGTCGACGCCCGGGACCTGGCCGAGGCGGTGGTGCTGGCCGGCCGCGCGCCGGTCACCGGAGAGGTGATCAACATCGGGCGGGGCGTCGCCGAGGACGTGCGGGAGCTGGTCCGGGTGCTGCTGGAGACGGCGGGGCTGCGGCCGGACGCGGTGCCGCTGGTCGACGCCCCGGTGTCCAGCAACGGGGGCGCCTGGACCCGCGCCGACATCGGCCGGGCCCGGCGCCTGCTGGGGTGGCGCCCCCGGGCCGGGGTGCGGGAGTCGATCGAGGCCCTCTGGGAGCAGGGCTGACAGCGGATGTGCCGGCGGCCGGTCGACCGGCCGCCGGCACGCCGGGGCTCGGGGTGCGCCCTCGGCGGGAGCGGATCCCGTCCCGGGCGCGGTGTCAGTGCCGCCCGGTCACGAAGGTGCGGATGGTGTCGATCACGAAGTCGGCCATCTCCAGCGTGATGCCGGGGTAGACGCCGATCCAGAAGGTGTGCTCGGTGACGAAGTCCGAGTTGGCCAGGTCCCCCACGATCCGGCACGGCACGTCCTGGTAGGCCGGGTGCCGGGTGAGGTTGCCGGCGAAGAGCCGGCGGGTGCCGATCCTGCGCTCCTCCAGCCGCGCCACCAGTTGCTGCCGGGTGAACGGCGCCTCCGGCCGGACGCTGATCGGGAACCCGAACCAGCTCGGGTCGCTGTCCGGGGTGGCCTGCGGCAGCAGCAGGCCGGGCAGGTCGGCCAGTCCCTCGGACAGGCGGCGGAAGTTGCGCCGCCGGGCCTCGATGAACTCCGGCAGCCGGCGCAGCTGGCTGAGCACCAGCGCGGCCTGCGGGTCGGTGGCCTTGAGGTTGTAGCCGACGTGCGAGTAGACGTACTTGTGGTCGTAGCCGGCGGGCAGGGTGCCCATCTGGTAGTCGAACCGCTTGAGGCAGGTGTTGTCGGTGCCGGGCTCGCACCAGCAGTCCCGCCCCCAGTCGCGCAGCGACTCGACGATGCGCGCCAGCTCCAGGCTGCCGGTCAGCACGCAGCCGCCCTCACCGGCGGTGATGTGGTGCGCCGGGTAGAAGCTCACCGTGGTCAGGTCGCCGAAGGTGCCGGTGAGCTGGCCGCGGTACGTCGAGCCGACCGCGTCGCAGTTGTCCTCCACGAGGAACAGGTCGTGCTCGGTGGCCAGGTCGGCGATCTCC